>NZ_JBITEP010000010.1:0-206854 GCF_044455315.1 Micromonospora sp. NPDC051300
CGGGGGGGGGCCCCCCCCTTTTGGTTTTGGTGGCGGGGGCCCGGCACACACCCCCGGGCGGGCGGGCCGGCCTCCCCCCCGGCCCGGCCCTCGGGGGGGGGCCCCCCCCGGTTTTGGGGGGGGGCCCACCGCGTCGTGGGGCGGGCCGGCGGGTCAGCGTGCGGCGCAGGAGACCGTCGGCGCCCGGTTGCCGCCGGTCGCCGTCCCGGTGAAGCCGACCGTGGTGGACCCGCCGACGCTCAGGTTGCCGTTCCAGCCGGCGTCGGTGACCGTCACGGCCGCGCCGCTCTGGGTGTACGACCCGCTCCACAACTGGGCGATCCGCTGACCGTCCGGGAACGTCCAGGTCAGCGTCCACCCGGCGATCGGCGCGGTGCCGGAGTTGCGCACCGTCACCTCGCCCTGGAAGCCGCCCGGCCAGGTGTTCGTCACCGCGTAGGCGGCCGCGCAGCCGCGCCCGGTCGACGACGGCGTCGGGGTGGGACTCGGCGGGGTCGGCGTGGGCGTCGGGCTCGGCGAGGTCGGAGTCGGCGTCGGGCTCGGCGAGGTGGGGGACGGCGTGGGACTCGCCGAGGTGGGGGTCGGCGTGGGCGTGCCGCCCAGCCGGTCGGCCACCAGGATGCCCCGGCCGTTGGTGCCCAGGTACACCCGGCCGTAGACGCGCGGGTCACCGGTGAGCGCCTCGCCCGCGTTGCCGTACTGGTGCTTGTCGTCGTTGATCCGCACCCAGGTCGCGCCGGCGTCGTCGGAGCGGTGGACGCCGGCCGTGCCGCCGACCGTCCCCACGGTGAACAACGCCGGGTACGTCCGCCCGGGCGCCGCCTTGCCAAAGCCGACGTTCACCGTCGAGGTCACGCCGCTCACCTTGGTGAAGCTCGCACCCGAGTTGGTGGAGTGCCAGAGCCCGCCCTCGCCGGCCAGCCAGATGTCGCCTTCGACGCCCGGCAGCGCCTTGACCTTGACCCCGGTGGTGGGCAGGCCGGTCGCCGCGGTGGCGGTGAAGGACGCCCCGCCGTTGGTGCTGACGTAGAACTTCCCGGCGCTGACGCCGTAGAACCTGTTCGGGTCGACCCGGTCGGACTCGACAGTCGCGTTGGCCGGAATGCCTGTCGCGGCGGTCCACGAGGTGCCGAAGCCCACCGAGCGGACGACCTGCTGACCCGCGTCACCGGGCGACCAGACGAACTGGCTGCCGTCGGCGGACGCCGCCACCGTGCCGCCGTTGTTGATCCCGCCGGGCTCGGTGCCCTGGAACCAGTTCGCGCCGCCGTCGGTGGAGAAGGCCACGTGACTGTCGTTGGGCCGGTCGGAGTCGGTGAAGTTGCCGGCCCGGACCATCACCGCCGGCTTGGTCTCCGCGTAGTCGAGACTGGTGGTGCTGGTGAACACCGGCTGGGTGAACATCATCGGCGGCACCGCGTTCAGGTCGGTGTGGCGGAAGCCGCCGATGTCACCGAGCCCGCTGACCAGCAGCGCGCCCGACGGCGGGCTGATCAGGTCGAGCACCGCGGTCTCCTCCAGCCCCTTCACCATCGGCGTGATGGTGAACGTGCCGCCGGTGTCCCACTTCGTCAGGCCGGTGGTGCCGTAGATCGTCGCGCCGGTGCCGTACATCATCCGGTCGCTGTCGAACGGGTCGATCTCCAGCGACTCGTTCATCCAGCCCAGTTTCGGGCTCTCCTCCGGCGGGGCCGGGTTGGCGCCGAACGTCAGCCACGGCACCGAACTGACGTCCATGGTGTACTTCTTGCTCCGGTTCGGATAGCTGGTGAAGTCCCAGATCCGGGTCCAGGTCGCGCCGCCGTCGGTGCTGCGCCAGAAGATCGCGTCCGGCCACCAGGAGATCTGGGTGGCGACCATCAGCGTGTTCGGGTGCTGCCGGTCGATGGTGAGTCCGGAGTAGCCGAAGTAGGCGTCCCCGCTCGACGACGGGACCGGGCTGATCCGCGTCCACGCGCCGGTGGCCCGGTTGAACTTCCACACGTCGCCCTTGGCGCCGTCGTACGGGCCGCCGGTGTCGCTGGTGGCGATGTAGAGGAAGCCGCCGACCGGGTCCACCACGCCCTTGTGCGCCAGGTAGCCGGTCGGCTGGCCGGGGATCCGCTCCCAGGTCACGCCGGCGTCGGTGCTGCGGTAGACCGGGTTCTGCTTGTCCGCCACACCGACGTAGATGGTCTTCGTGGCGGTGCCGGCGGTACCCGTGCTCTTGTCGAAGCTCACCCAGGTCAGGCCCTGGTTCTGGCTCTGGTAGCCGCTGCTGTCGTTCGGGTCGGCCCGGTAGTTGCCCACGTTCGGGAAGGCGGTGACCTGGGCCCAGGTCACCCCGTAGTCGGTGCTGCGCCAGAGGCCGTTGCCGCCCTCGGCGCCGTAGTAGAGGACGCTGTCGCGGTTCGGGTCGACCGCCAGCCGCTCCCCCATGCCCCGGCCGGGCATGTTGCCGCCGTTCTTGAACGGCAGCTCGGTGGCCTGCCAGGTGGCGCCCTTGTCGGTCGAGCGCAGGATCGCCCCGTGGTTCGGGTCCCAGTCGTTGGTGTACATGCCGACCGCCGCGTACACCCGGTTGGTCTGCACCGGGTCGGTGGCGAGGCTGACCACGCCGTTCCAGCCCCACCGGTCCGCGCCGACCCAGTCCAGCAGCGGCGTCCACGAGCCGGTGGCCTGCTCCCAGCGGTACGCCCCGCCGATGTCGGTCCGCGCGTAGATCAGGTTCTTCTCGGTGGGGTTGAAGACGATGCCGGGGACGAAGCCACCGCCGTCGATCCGGACGTTCTTCCAGGAGTACGGCTCGGCGGCCGCGGCGGCGGCCGGGGGTACGCCTGTGGTGGCGAGCGGCACGACGACTGCCGCCGCCGTGGCGGCCAGCGCGACGGCGGCCAGCCCGGCGAGACTTCTGCGCATGGGGGCGGTTCCTCTCGGTTGCCCGGTGGTGGGGGAACGGGAGCAGGGGGTGGTGCGGCGTCGGGGAGCTGCCCGGGCTCCCCGTCGGCATGCTGGCTCCCGCAGCCGAGGGACCCTCAGCGTACGCCGGTCGGGCGGTTCATGGAAGCGCTCCCACGTCATCCGGTCGGGGTGAGGCCGGCTCACCCCGGCGGCACGCATGATCGGGCTTGCGCGACCGCGCCGCCGACCGAGGGAGAGGGAGAGGCGGATGGTCACCCAGACGACCACGCGTACCGACCGGGAGATCCGGTCCGCCGTGCGCGACGAACTGGCCCGCACCGGTCTCGACCAGGTCGAGGTCGGCGTCACCGACGGCGTGGTGACGCTCACCGGCCGGGTGGACGGCTACGCCGGGAAGTGGGCCGCCGAGCAGGCCGCGCACCGGGTGGACCGGGTCCGCGCGGTCGCCGACGACATCGCCGTCCGGATCGCCGACACGCCCGGCCGGGACGATCCGGAGATCGCCGTCGCCGCCGTCCGGGCCCTGGAGTGGGACGCGTTCGTGCCGGTCGGGACGCTGCACGTGACGGTCGCCGACGGCTGGGTCACCCTGCACGGCGAGGTCGAGTGGGAGTACCAGCGGCGGGCCGCCGAACGCGCCGTCGCCGCGCTGGCCGGCGTGTGCGGGCTGCGCAACGGGATCGCCGTGCGGGCCGGGTGAGCCCCGGAACCACCCCGCCCGGGTGAGCCGGCCTCACCCGGGCGCGGGCCAGGGTGGGAGGCATGAGTGATCCGAACGGGCTGATCGCAGCCGGGCAGGCCGCGCCCGGGTTCACCCTGCCGGCGTCGCCGGACGGGCGGGAGGTGGGTCCCGGGCAGTTCCGGGGGCACCCGGTCGTGCTGGCCTTCTACCCCGCCGACTGGACCCCGGTCTGCGGCGACCAGATGGCCCTCTACCAGGCCGCACTGCCCGAACTGGAGCGGTACGACGCGACGCTGCTCGGCATCTCGGTGGACAGCGTCGACTCGCACCGGGCGTTCGCCGAGAGCCGGGGCATCCGGTTCCCGCTGCTCGCCGACTTCGAGCCGAAGGGCGAGGTGTCCCGCCGCTACGGCGCGTACGCCCCGCGCGGGCAGTCGGCCCGGGCGCTCGTGGTGATAGACCCGGACGGCCGGGTGGCCTGGAGTCACCTCTCCCCGCCCGAGGTGAACCCGGGCGTCGACGGCATCCTCGACGCGCTGGAACAACTGGGCACGGATCGGCGGGTGGACGCCCGATGACGACGCCGTTGCAGGTCACCACCGCCCGGCTGCGGATCCCGGTCTCCGACCGGGACCACGTCCGCGGGCCGGCCGACGCCCCGGTCACCGTCGTCGAGTACGGCGACTTCCAGTGCCGCTTCTGCGGGGCCGCCTACCCGAACCTGGCCGAGGTGCTGCGCCAGCGGGCCGACGTGGTGCGGCTGGCGTACCGCCACTTCCCGATCACCAACGTCCACCCGTACGCGGAGAGCGCGGCGGAGACCGCCGAGGCGGCCGGCGCGCGGGGCCGGTTCTGGGAGATGCACGACTGGCTCTACGAGCACCAGGACCAGCTCGACCCGGTGCACCTGTCGCTCGGCGTGGAACAGATCGGGCTGTCGCCCGACGAGGTCGACGCCGAGGTGGGTCGGCAGGCCCACGCCGACCGGGTTCGGCAGGACTTCGTGGGCGGCATCCGCAGCGGGGTCAACGGCACCCCGACGCTGTTCGTCAACGACGCCCGCCACGACGGCGGCTACGACCTGGCCGAGCTGCTGGCCGTGGTGGACGCCGCCGCCGCCGCCTGACGCGCCCGGTCAGATCAGTCGCAGCTCGCGCGCCCGCTGGACCGCCTCCCGCCGGCGGGTGGCGTCGAGCTTGCGGTAGATGTTGCGCACGTGCGTCTTCACCGTGTTGACCGACAGGGACAGCTCGGCGGCGATCTCCACGTTGGACAGGATGCTCTGGAGATAGCGCAGGATGGTCAGCTCCCGCTCGGTGAGCGGCTCGTCCAGCGCCCGCGCCGGCGGGTCCGGCGTCCCGCCGGCCCGGGACTCGTCGACGCCGCGGAGCAGGTCGTCGACGGTGGCCCAGTGGGCCGTACCGGAGTCCAGGTGCGCCGCCAGCAGGTCGCGTACCCCTGGCTCGGCCCGGGTGAAGACACGCCGGCAGCCCTCCGGCTCGGCCAGCGCCAGCACCTCCTCCAGCAGCCGCCCGGCCCGCCGGCCGTCCCCGGCCGCGCCGGCCAGCGCCGCGTCCAGCAGGCCGGCGTCCAGGCGTACCGGCAGCGGCCAGCGCGTCGCGTCGGGCCCGGTCCAGTCGGGCAGCGCCCGCTCCGCCGCGCCGGCGTCACCGGCGGCCAGCCACAGCCGTGCCGAGGCCAGCGCCAGCGCCGGGTCGGGCGGGTCACCGCCCACCGCGTCCAGCAGCGCCCGACCGCCCGCCACGTCGCCGACCTCGGCGCGCAGCCGTACCTCACCGGCGGTGAGCCACGCGCCCAGCTCCGGGCCGGGCGCCACGGCCCGCGCCGCGGCGAGCGTGCGCAGCGCGGCCGCCGGGTCACCGGCGTCGGCCAGCAGCCCGGCCCGGCAGAGCGCGAGCAGCGCGGCGCCGCCCGGCTCCGCGCCCGCCGGCCCGGCCAGCGCCAGGTGGGCGGCGGCCTCCGCCGGCCGGTCCCGCTGCCAGTGCGCCAGCGCCGAGGCGAGGTACGCGTAGCCGCAGTCCAGCCGGGACGACCAGCCCCGGCAGGGCGGCATGGACAGCGCCTCCCGGGCGTGCTCCTCGGCGACCCGCAGCGCGCCCCGGGCCGCCGCCAGCGCCGCCGACCGGCTGGCGCAGACCAGTTCGGTACGCGGCCGGCCGGCCCGCCGTGCCGCCGCGAGCGCGTCGGCGAACCGCTCCCCCGCCGTGGACAACTCCCCCTCGGCGAGCGCTACCAGCCCGAGCGCGGCCCCGGCCACCGCCCGCACGTCGTCGGAGTCGCCGCCCTCGCCGACCATGGCCGCCGCCGCAGACGCCCCGGACGGCGGCTCGGGCACGGTGCCGGCGGAGGCCGGCGGTGGCGCCCCGACGAGCGGGAGCCCGGGAGGCAGCTCAGGCGCGGCGATCCGGGGCGCGGTCGACCCGGCGCGCCGCCCGTGCCCCGGGACGGTGGCGAGCAGCCGGGCGGCGGCGCGGCGTACCTCCTCGTGGTTCGCGGTGAGCCGGGCCAGGCTCAGCTCGACCGCGGTGGCCAGCCGGCGGAACCTGTCGCGACGCGGCGCCGGCAGGTCCGCCGCGTGCGCGACCGCCCGCCGCAGGTGCCCGCCGGCGGCGGCCGGGTCCCCGGCGTACGCCCGCTCGGCGGCCGCGGCCAGCGCCAGCTCAGGGTCCCGGCGCACCGCGTCGGCCGGCGGCTCGGGAGGCGCGGGCGCGGCGGCCCCTGCCGGCTCGTACGGGGCCAGCTCCGGCCAGCGGGTGACCAGCAGCTCGGCGGCGTCGTCCCACTCGCCTGCGGTCAGCGCGTGCCGCAGCGCCTCGGCCGGCCGGTCGTGCCCGGCGAACCAGGCCGCCGCCCGGCGGTGCAGGTCGCGCAGCTCGCCGGCGGGCAGCCGGCCCACCTCGGCGCGGAGCAGGTCGGCCAGCAGCGGGTGCGGCCGGTACCAGGGCGGGCTGCCCCCGTCCTGCTGCACGAACCCGCCCTCGCGGGCCACGTCGGCCAGCAGCCGCCCGGCGTCGGCCCGGCCGGTCAGCGCGGTGGCCAGGTCGGCGCAGACCGCCGGCGCCACCGCGCCACGGCGCAGCACGTCACGGGCGGCCGGGTCGAGCGGCGCCAGCACCTCGTCCCGCAGGTAGGCGGCGACGTCCGGCTGGTCGCCGGAGACCTGCTCCACGGCGCGCGCCGGGTCGGTGCCGGCGGCCAGCGCCAGCGCGGCGAAGCGCAACCCGGCCGGCCAGCCGGCGGTCCGCTCGACAAGCCGGGGCACCGCGTCGGCCGGCACCGGCACGCCGTGCGCGACAAGCAGGTCGGCCACCTCGTCGGCGGTGAACGCCAGGTCGTCCGGGCCGAGCACGGTCAGCTCGCCGGCCAGCCGCCAGCGGTGCAGGGCCAGCGGCGGTTCCCGGCGCGCGCCGGCCACCAGCCGCAGCCGCCCGTCGGCGTGGCGGAGCAGGAACTCCAGCCCGGCCAGGGCCGCCGGGTCGGTCACCCGGTGCAGGTCGTCCAGGACCAGCAGCACCTGGTGCTCGCGGGCGGCGAGGGCGGCGGCGAGCGCCTCCACCTGCTCGGGCCGGGGTGGGCCGGCCGGCATCGGCGGTGGCGGGCCCTCGTCCGGGTCACCGGCGACGGCGGTGCGCAGCGCCTCGGCCAGGTAGGCCCAGAGCCGGCCGGTGGTGTCGCCCTCCGCCACGGTCACCCAGACCGGCGCCGGGCCCGGCCGCGCGGAGCGCGCCCAACCGGACAGCACAGTCGTCTTGCCCCAGCCGGCCGGGGCGAGGAGCAGGGTGACCGGCCCGCCCGCACCGCGCTCCAACCGGTCGAGCAGCCGGGGCCGGAGCACCGTCGGCTCCGGCGGCGCGGGCGGCGTCAACCGGGACCCGAGCAGCGGCGCGGCCGGAACGTCAGGCGTGGCGGCAGGCGGGACCGGCGCGCCGACGACGGGCCGGACCACGGCCTCCGGCAGCGGCCCGGCGTCCGTCGGCGCGGTGGCCCCGGTCGGCGCGGCGGCCAGCCGGACCGGGTCGGACTCCTCCGGCATGCGTCCCTCCCCCGTCGGTGCTCCGCGCGGTTACCCGGACCGCGCCGGTTCACCCCTTCGGGGCGAGCCGCCGTCACCCCGGTTCCCGGCAGGCTCGGGCTACGCGGGCGGCCGGCCGCGCACCGCCGGCCGCCCGGTGGACCCGCGATCCGCAGGAGGACAGGGTGCCCCGGACCGGACGGCTTGTCGACGCGCTCGCCCGTGGCGTGCGAACCCTGACCCGCCGGCGGGCCGCACCTGCCGGCGCGGAACCCCGACCGGCGCGCTGGCAGGTGGTGACCGTGACCGGGCGGCCCGAGCAGGTGCTCCCGGCCGGGCGGTGGCCGGAGCCGCTGCGCCGGCTCGACGGCGCGGTGGAGGTCTGGGCCCGTCCCGCCCCCGGCGGGCGCGGCACCGAGCTGGCGGTACGCCCGCTGGGCGGGGCGCCGACGCTGCCCGGGTTCGCCGCGCACCTCGTCGGCGACGACCCCGGCCGGTTCCTGCGGCAGGTGCTCCGGGAGACCCGCCAGCTCTTGGAGACCGGCGAGGTGCTGCGGGCGGACCGCTCGCCGCTGGACCGCCCGGGGGCCGCGGGATGAGGGCGCTGTGCTGGGAGGGCGCCGGCGCGCTGGCGGTGCGCGAGGTCCCCGACCCGGAGCTGCGCAACGCCCACGACATGATCGTCCGGGTGCGGCGCAGCGTGACCTGCGGCGGTGACCTGCCGCTGCTGGCCGGGCGGGTACCCGAGGCGGCCGCCGGCGAGGTGCTCGGACACGAGTTCCTGGGCGAGGTGGTCGAGGTCGGGCCGGAGGTGCGCCGGCACCGGGTCGCCGACCGGGTGGTGGTCGGCGCGGCGGTCGCCTGCGGGGCGTGCTGGTTCTGCCGGCAGGGGTTGCTGGCGTGCTGCGACAACGGGACCAGCGGGCCGGCGGCGGAACCGGCGTGGGGGCAGCCCGCCGCCGGGTGCTACGGCCGGCCGGCCCGCCTCGGCGGCTTCGCCGGCGGTCACGCCGAGTTCGTCCGCGTGCCGTACGCCGACGTCGGCGCGTTCGCCGTGCCCGAGGGGGTGGACGACGACCGGGCGGTGTTCGCCGCGGACGCCGCGCCGGCCGGCTGGCACGGGGTGGCGCTGGGCGGGGTCGCCCCGGGTGACGTGGTGGCGGTCTGGGGCGCCGGCGCGGTCGGCCAGCTCACCGCCGCGGCGGCGGTGGCCCGGGGCGCGGCCCGGGTGCTCGTGGTCGACGAGCACCACGACCGGCTGGGGATGGCCGCCCGGCACACCGGCGCCGAACCGCTCGACCACCGGTCCGTGGACGTCCTCGCCGAGCTGCGCGAGCGCAGCGGCGGCCGGGGACCGGACGTGTGCGTGGACGCGTCCGGCCCACCACCCGGGCCGGCCCGCCGGCCGACCGGCGGGCCGGACGCCGGGACGGCGCTGCGCGAGGCGGTGCACGCCTGCCGCAAGGGCGGCACGGTGGTGGTGCTCGGCGGCGGGACGGAGTTCGTGGACCGGTTCCCGCTCGGCGCGGTGACGGACAAGGGGCTGGCCGTCCGGGGCGGCAGCCGGGCCGGGCCGGGCGCCATCCCGGCGCTGCTGGACCGGATGGCCCGGGGTGAGCTGGTCACCGAGCACCTCGCCACCCACCGGCTGCCGCTGGACCGGGGCGCCGACGGGTACGCGCTGTTCCGCGACCGGGCGGACGGCTGCGTCCGGGCGGTGTTCACCCCGTGAGCCCGGCCAGGACGCATGGGCGAACGCACCGAGCGAAGCGAGGGCCGTGAGCGCATTGCCCGGCCAGCACGGGTGGCACACTCGGCGGATGCCCACTGAGCGCGCGTACGACCTCGTCCTGTTCGGCGCCACCGGCTTCACCGGCGGCCTGACCGCCGAGTACCTGGCCCGGCACGCGCCGGAGCGGCTGCGCTGGGCGCTCGCCGGCCGCAACCCGGCCAAGCTCGCCGCGGTACGCGACCGGCTGGCCGAGATCGATCCCGGCCTGGCCGAGCTGCCCCTGCTCACCGCCGACGTGACCGACCCGGCGTCGCTGCGGGCGGTGGCGGAGAGCGCCCGGGTGGTCGCCACCACCGTCGGCCCGTACGTGCACCACGGCGAGCCGCTTGTCGCCGCGTGCGCCGCCGCCGGCACCGACTACGTCGACATCACCGGGGAGTCGGAGTTCGTCGACCTGATGTACGTGCGGCACCACGCCGAGGCGGTGCGCACCGGGGCCCGGCTGGTGCACGCCTGCGGGTTCGACTCGATCCCGCACGACCTGGGCGCCTGGTACACCGTCAAGCAACTCCCGTCGGACGGACCGGTCACGGTGGACGGCTACGTGCGGGCCGGCGGCCGGTTCTCCGCCGGCACCTACCACTCGGCGCTCACCGCGTTCGCCCGTACCGGTGAGATGAGCCGGGCGGCGCGGGCCCGCCGGGCGGTCGAGCCGCGACCGGAGGGGCGGCGGGTGCGCGCGGTGCCCGGCCGGGTCGGGCGGGTCCGCGAGTTCGGTCAGTGGGCGGCGCCGCTGCCCACCATCGACCCGCAGATCGTCCGCCGGTCGGCGGCGGCCCGCACGGAGTACGGCCCGGACTTCCGCTACCGGCACTTCGCCGCGATGAAGCGGCTGCCCACCGTGCTGGTCTCCGGCGCCGGCCTGGCCGCCGTGGTGGGGCTGGTGAAGCTGCCGCCGACCCGGCGCTGGCTGCTCGGGCGGCTCTCCTCCGGGCAGGGGCCGAGCGCCGAGCAGCGGGCGAAGTCCTGGTTCCGGGTGCGGTTCGTGGGCGCCGGCGGTGGCCGGCGGGTGGTGACCGAGGTGGCCGGCGGCGACCCCGGCTACGACGAGACCGCGAAGATGCTCGCCGAGTCGGCGCTCTGCCTGGCCTTCGACGACCTGCCGGAGACCGCCGGCCAGCTCACCCCGGTGGCCGCGATGGGCGACGCGCTGCTGGAGCGCCTGGTCCGCGCCGGCATCACCTTCCGCACCCTGAAGGCGTAAGGAGGGGCCCCCGCTTAACGCGTTCGGTAGAGGCGGGGCCCCCTTTTAACACCCCCGGGGCGTTGACCCTCGACCTGGTGGAGGGCACAGGATGGCGGTCGTGGAGAGCGAGCTTCGCAGCATCGGTGAGCTGGCCCGGGCCAGCGGGTTGACGGTCAGCGCCCTGCGGTTCTACGACCGCTCCGGCGTGCTGACGCCGGCCCGGGTCGACCCGGTCACCGGCTACCGCTGGTACACCGGCGACCAGGTCGACCCGGCCCGCCTGGTGGCCGGGCTGCGCCGGGTCGGCATGCCGCTGGCCGGCATCGCCGAGGCGCTGCGGCTGCGGCATCGGCCGGCCGAGGTGCGCCGGCTGTTGGACGCGCACCTGCGCCGGCTGGAGGACGGCCTCGACGACGCGCGTCGCGAACTCTCCCGGATCCGTCGAATGATCGACCCGGAGGAGACCACCGTGACCATCCGCCTCGTGCTGTCCCGCACCGACCTGGCCGCCGCCGTGGCCGCCGTACGCTTCGCCGTCGGCGCCGACCCGGTGCTGCCGGCGCTGTCCGGCGTGCTGCTGTCGGTCGAGCCGGACGGCGTACGCCTGGTCGCCACCGACCGGCACCGGATGGCGGTGGCCCGGGTCGACGCCACGGTCGACGGGCCGCCGGTGACCGCGCTGCTGCCGGTCGCCGCGGTGGACGAGCTGCGCGCGCTGCTCGACACCGACACGCCCACCGTCGACGCCGTCGTCACGGCGGGACGGGTGACGTTCGCCGTCGCCGGCCGCACGCTGGAGGTGACCGGGCTGCCGTACGACTTCCCGGACTACCGCCGGCTGGTGCGGGCACGGGTCGGCGCGCCCGCGTACCGGATCCCGGTGGACGGCGCGGCGCTGCGCGCGGCGCTCACCGCCGACGGGGTCCGGGTCTGTCACCGGACGCACGACGGCGTCGCGCACGAGGTGGTCGCGCTCGGCCTGGACGGCCGGGGTGAGCTGCGGCTGGTCGACCCGGCGGCGGTCGACGGCCCGGACGACCGGCTGCGGGTCGGGGTGAACCGGGAGTACCTGCTCGACGCGCTGGACGCCGGCGGCGGCCAGCTCGTGCTGGAGCTGGACGGCCCGATCACGCCGCTGGCGGTACGCCGGGCGGACGACGCGCACGCGTTCTCCATCCTCATGCCGGTGCGCCTGTAGACGGCCCGGCCCGGGCCGGCGGGGCCGCGACGGTAGCATCTGGGGGTCTTACCTGACTGCCTGGACGGAGGCGTACGAGCAGCATGCTCGACATGGAGCTGATCCGGAAGGATCGCGAGGCGGTGGCGACCGCGCTGGCGAAGCGTCTGGATCCCGCCGAGGTCACCCGGGCGCTGGACGACATCCAGCGGCTCGACCAGGAGCGACGCGCCCTGATCACGGAGATCGACGCCGAGC
The DNA here is from genome assembly GCF_044455315.1 of Micromonospora sp. NPDC051300. NCBI lineage: Bacteria > Bacillati > Actinomycetota > Actinomycetes > Micromonosporales > Micromonosporaceae > Micromonospora > Micromonospora sp. NPDC051300. Next base: position 12,030 of record NZ_JBITEP010000010.1, read on the forward strand.
GGCAGCGCCGCAAGGCCGAGGCGCGCGCGTACGCGGAGGCGAAGCGGTCCGGCGGCACGCCGCAGCCGACCGCGCCGGAGGCCGAGCGCAAGCAGCTCGCGGAGCTGGAGTCCCAGCTCGACGAGGTGCAGTCCCGGCTCCGCTCGGTGATGAGCGAGCTGCCCAACCTGCCCGCCGACGACGTGGTCGCCGGGGGCAAGGAGGCCAACCGGGTGGTGCGGACGTTCGGCGAGGCGCCGACCATCGAGAAGGTCCGCGACCACGTGGAGCTGAGCCGCGCGCTCGGCCTGGTCGACCACGAGCGGGGCGTGAAGCTCGGCGGCTCCGGCTTCTGGATGTACACCGGCATGGGCGCCCGGCTGGAGTGGGCGCTCGTCAACTGGCTGATCGAGCAGAACATCCAGGCCGGCTACGAGTTCCTGCTCCCGCCGCACCTGCTGCTGGACACCGCCGGCTTCGCCGCCGGGCAGTTCCCGAAGTTCTACGACGACGTCTACCACCTCGACAGGCAGTCCGCGCCGCGCGGCCAGTTCCTGCTGCCCACGTCGGAGACGGCGATCCTCGGGGCCTACCAGGACGAGATCCTGGAGACGCCGAGGCTGCCGCTCAAGGCGTTCGCCTACACCCCGTGCTACCGCCGCGAGGCGGCCGGTTCGCACTCCGACGAGCGCGGCACGGTGCGCGGCCACCAGTTCAACAAGGTGGAGATCTTCCAGTTCACGCTGCCGGAGCAGGCCGACGCCGCGCTCGAGGCGATGGTGGGTCACGTCGAGGGCCTGGTCAGCCAGCTCGGTCTGCACTTCCAGACCAGCCTGCTCGCGGCCGGCGACTCCAGCGCGTCGATGCGCAAGACGCTCGACGTGGAGGTCTGGATGCCGAGCACCGGCAAGTACAAGGAGGTGTCGTCGGTCTCCTGGGGCGGCGACTACCAGGCCCGCCGGGCGGCCATCCGTTACCGCGAGCCGGGCGGCAAGCAGACCCGGTTCGTGCACACGCTCAACGGTTCGGCGCTGGCCACCAGCCGGCTGTTCCCGGCCATCCTGGAGCAGTGCCAGCAGCCCGACGGTTCGGTCGTGGTGCCGGAGGTGCTGCGCGACAAGCTCGGCACCGACCGCCTCACTCCGACTCGCTGATCACCTGACGCACGGGGGCCGGTTCCGCCGGCCCCCGTCGCGCGTCTGCCGTGGCGTTAACAAGGGGCCCCTCCTCTACCGCAGGCGTTAACAGGGGGCCCCTCCTTACACACACCGCGAGCAACGCGAGCGCGAGCGCGGCGAGCAGCGCCGGGCCGGCGCCGTCAAGCGTGCGCACCAGCGCCTGCTGCACGGCGGCGGCGGCCCGAACCACCGGGTCGCCGAACGCGTCGTGCCGGCCCAGCGCGAGGCGCACCTCGTACCAGCCGTACCAGGCGACGTAGCCGCCGGCGACCAGCAGCACCAGGCCGCTCAGGCGCGACACCCACGCGCCGGCACCGCGCATCCGGGCCACCACCCGGCCGCGCAGCAGCGCCACGGCGAGCGCGGCCACGCCCACCACCAGCGCCATGCCGAGGGCGTACGCGCCGAACAGCGCCAGCCCGCGCAGCGGCGAGCCGGCCCGCAGGCTGGTCACCACGATCGCCAGGAACGGCGCGATCGCGCAGGTCAGCGACGTGAGCGCGTACGCCGCGCCGAACAGCGCCATGGACGGCCAGGTGCGGGTGAGCCGGGGCGCGGTGGCGAACGGCCGGGGCGTGGGCAGCCGCCGGCCGGCGAGCAGCCAGAGGCCGGCCAGTGCCAGCAGCACGCCGAGGGTCACGGTCAGCCACGGCAGCCGGGGGCGCAGCCAGTCGGCGGCCGGTGCCACGGCCAGCCCGAACGCGCCGAAGACCAGCGCGTACCCCAGCGTCAGCCCGGCCGTCGCGGTGAGCGCCCGACCGACCGCGCCGCGCCCGTCGCCGGGACCTGCCACCAGCAACGACAGGTACGCGGGCAGCATCGCGAACCCGCACGGGTTGACCGCGCCGAGCATGCCTGCGGTCAGCGCGAGCAGCAGCGCGCCGGTCATCGGAGGGCCAGCGTCTCGACCTGCCGGGTGAGCGACTCGCCGTCGAGGAAGCCCTGGTGGACGACCTTTCCGTCCCGGTCGAGGACGACGAACGTGCTCTGCTCGGCCACCTTGAACCGGCGCCACACCGCGCCGGCCCGGTCGTCGAGCTGCGGCGTGCCGGCCAGGTCGAACTCGGTGACGAACTCCTTCATCGCCTTCTGCTCGCCCAGCCCGGCGACGCCGACGATCGGCACGGTGTCGCGATACTTCGGGGCGATCTCGGCGACGGTCCACGCCTGGCTGGCGCAGGTGGCGCACCAGGGCGCCCAGAACCAGAGCACCACCGGCCGCCCGGCCAGGGCGGCGGCGGAGAATGCCGTACCGTCGAGGGTCCTGCCGGCGAACGACAGCGTCTTCGGCACCGTGGCCGGTGGCGTCGGGGCAGCCGACGTCACGGGCGCGGCCGGCGACGCGGTGGCGGTCGGGGTGGGCGCGGCGGCCACCGCGCCGGCGGGCGCGGCCCGTTCCGGGCCGACCGCGCAGGCCCCCGTGGCGGCGAGGGCGGCGGCCAGCACGACGGCGACGACGGCGTGCCGGACGGTACGGGGTGGCATCGGCACCTCCTGGTGTGGTCTGTCGGCTACTCGGACTTGACCAGCCGCAACGCGAGTTCGGGGCAGACCTTGACGGCCTTGAGCGCGCCCTCGCGCAGCCAGGTCGGCACCGGGGTGGGCGGGAAGGCCGGGTAGCCGTTGCCGTCGAGCCGGATGAAGTCCGGCACCACGTGCGCGCAGAGGCCGTGCCCGTCGCAGCGGGACCAGTCCAGGGTGAGCTTCTGCGGGTTGCCGTCGGGCGCGCCGGGCAGTCCCATCACACCCCTGACCCGCTTGCCGCAGCCCTCCCCGGTGGCGTGCAGCCGCAGGTCGTCGGCGAACACCTCCATCGCGGACAGCGCGAACCGGGCGGTGCCGTCGGGGTGGCTGCACGCGCCGCGCCCCTTCACGTCACCGGCCGCCGCCCGGACCAGCTCGATCGGCGCGCTGCCGGAGACCGCGAGGTCGACGGAGCGGGCCAGGTCGGGCAGGCCCATCTTGCACGGGCCGCACTGCCCGGCGGACTCGCCGGCCAGGTAGCGGACCACCTGCGCGGTCTCGCCGAGCGGGCAGGTGTCGTCGCCGAGCGGCACGATGATGCCGGCGCCCAGCGTGCCGCCCACCGCGGTGAGCCCCCGGCGGGAGACCTCCGCCCGCTCCGCCGCCTCGGCGGTGATCCACTTGCCGTGGTAGCCGCCCATCAGGATGCCCGGCCCCGGCGGCACCTCGCACAGGTCGAGGATCTCGCGCAGCGGGGTGCCGGCGGCGCACTCGACCACGGCCGGCCGCTTCGCCGAGCCGGTGACGGTGAGCAGCACGGTGCCGGGTTCGTCGTCGGTGCCGAGCGCCGCGTACTCGTACGGGCCGATCCGGGCGGCGACCGCGAGCTGGGCGTACGTCTCGGCGTTGGAGAGCAGGGTGGGCAGCCCGCTGACGCCGGAGTCGCTGGAGCGCTTCTTGGTGCCGGGCGGGATGTGCGGCAGTCCGTTGATGCCGTTGACGAGCGCGCCGCCCTCACCGGAGATGAACCGGTGCGGCACGGTGACGATCGTGGTCGGCACCGGCATCCGCCGTTCCTGCAACGCCTCGGTCAGCGAGGGCCGGCCCACGTCGTCGTCGGCCACCCCGATCACGATCTCCTCGGCGTCCAGCGCGAACGCGGCCAGCGCGGCGCCGTCCAGGATGAGGTGCGGGGCCCGGGTGAGCAGCACCTTGTCCTTCCAGCTCGCCGGCTCCCCCTCGCTGGCGTTGACCACCACCACGGCGGCGAGGTCCTGCCGCTCGCAGGACTCCAGCACGGCGCGCAGCTTGCGGGCGAACGGGAAGCCCGCGCCGCCCTTGCCCTTGAGGTCGATCGCCTCGGCCAGCCGCAGCAGCGCGGCCGGCTCCATCGGGCCGATCGGGCCGTGCACCTCCTCGTGGGCGAGCAGGTCGAGCCGGCCGAACTCGGCGAAGCCGGCGGTCAGCCGGGGTTCGCCGACGCAGGCGACCGGCGGGACGGTGGTCCGCATCACCGGGCCTCACCCCGCAGCCCGGCCCAGTACGCCCCGTCGACCGCGTCCGCGTCGGCCTTCTTCCGCCGGCCGGAACGGGTCTCCTTGGTGGCGCGCAGCGCCCGGCGGGAGGCGAGGTCGACGAGCGTCGGGGTGTCGTCGACGAACGCGTCGTCGTCGGCGGCGTAGCGGGCCGGCGGGCGCCAGTAGTCCGGCTCCTCCGGCACGTCCTCGTCGTCCCGGTACCGCCGGCCGGTCCCGCTGCGCGGCTCGGCCGAGATCGGACCCGCGGAGATCGGATCCGCCGAGACCGGCTCGCCGGCCCAGCGACGCGGGCTGTCCCAGGGCTCCTCCGCCTCGTCGGTCGGGCGCGGCGGGGCCGAGTAGCGGGCCACCTCGGCCGCGGTGGCGTACCGGCCGTTGTCCGGCGGGGCGGAGTGGCGGCCACCGGTGTCCGGCGGCGCGGAGTGCCGGCCGCCGCTCTCCGGCGGCGCGGAGTACGGCGCGGCGGCCTCCTCCTCGACCCGGGCCCGGCGGCTCACCCGCTCCTCGGCGTTCCGGCGGCGGCGGGACCGTTCGCCGTCGCGACGGCCGACCGTCTCCATCTCCTCGGTGTTCCGCCGGACCGCGGGCACCCGCTCGGCGTCCCGGCTCCGGCGCGTCTCGCGCTCGTCGTCGCGGGCCCGGGCGGCGGTGTCCCGGCGGCGGGTGGACCGCCGCTCGGCGGGAACCTCGGCGGTCCGGGCGCGACGGGTCGGCTCGGCCGGCTCCTCGGCGCGCCGCCGGGCGGCGGCGGCGCGGACCGGCTCGCGCAGCGACCCGGGCTCCGGCACCACCGGTACGGCGAACCGCTCGGGGTCGCGCCGCCGGGCGGTGCCGGCCGGCGCGGTCCAGGTGGCGGTGGCCTCGGCCCAGCGGCCCGTGCCGGCCCCGCTCTCCTCCTTGCCGGCGGTCTTCTTGCTCTTCAGCGCCGCGAACACGCCGGTGCGTTCCTCGCCCCGGCCGGCCATCGCCTTGTTCAGCGCGGCGGCCTGGTGCTGCTCACGGCTGCGCTTGCCGAGGTGGACGGAGAGGCGCACCAGGAGCGCCATCACCACGAGCAGCACGCAGGCGAGGTAGCTGAGCACCACCCAGCCTGCCGCCGCCCGGCCGGCGTTGAGGCCGTGGAACAGCGCGAACGGCCAGGACACGTACGCCATCGAGTGCAGCGCGCGCCAGAACCACTTCGGGCCGACGCCGGCGAACCGGACCCGGACCAGGCCGGTCCAGAGCACGCCGACCATCAGCATCGCGGCGACGGTGCCCAGCCCGACGTAGAGGCCGTTGCCGCCGACGAACGGCACCACCGCGTCGGTCGGTCCGGCCCGGCCGATCGCGATCTTCGTGATCACGTGGAAGACCAGCCCGACCACGCCGAGCACGCCGGTGGCGCGGTGCGCCGACTGGAGCAGCACCCGGTGCCGGATGAGCAGCACCAGCCGGTCGGTGGCGAGCAGCCCCAGCATCACGGTGAGGCTGAGCGAGACCAGGGTGACCACCCCGGCGAAGAACTCGGTGAAGAAGAAGCCGTACGAGTACATGGCGCCACCGGCGCCGGCCAGCTCCACACCCGCCCACGCGAGGCCGAGCACGGAGGCGGTGAGCGCCGCCAACGCGGACTTCGACAGGGTCCGGACACCACGACTGGTGGTGGTGGTCCGGACGGCCGTCGCCTTCTCGTTCTGCTGTGCCCGGGCCATCTGCTCCTCGATCGTCTCGCGGCGGCGCCCCCACCGGCCGACCCTGCTCCCACCTCAGGTACGGAGCGGCGGCCCGGACGGATCACCTCCGGTGGCGAATTTCTCGACCGGATCCTCGAACCGTCCCGGTCGGCCGCGCGTGTAGCGCGGTACGCAACGACGAATGCCCATGCATTGACATTTCTTGCAACACGCTCGTAACCTTGCGGAAAATTTCACGTCCGGCTGCAAGAAGCCGGCATCACCGCCCTCCCCAGGCTCCACCTCCCCCGTACCCCCGTACCCCGAGGAGTCCTGATGCATCGACGCCGAACCCGCGTCGCGGCGCTCGCCCTGAGCGTGGCCGCGAGCCTGCTCGTCCCGACCACAGTGGCGGCTCCCCCGGCCGCCGCCGCCCCCGCCGGCGGCAAGAAGGTGATCGTCCAGCTCTTCGAGTGGAACTGGACCTCGGTGGCGAGCGAGTGCACCAGCACGCTCGGCCCCAAGGGCTACGGCTACGTCCAGGTGTCCCCGCCGCAGGAGCACGTCAACAGCAGCCCGTGGTGGGTGTCCTACCAGCCGGTCAGCTACCGGATCGAGTCCCGCAAGGGCACCCGCGCCCAGTTCCAGTCGATGGTGAACACCTGCCACAACGCCGGCGTCAAGGTGATCGTCGACGCCGTGGTCAACCACATGTCCGGCCAGGACAACGGCGGGACCGGCTGGGCCGGCACGTCGTACGGGCACTACAACTACCCGGGCACCTACTCGTCGGCGGACTTCCACTACTGCGGCCGCAACGGCAACAACGACATCGCCAACTACAACGACCGGTACGAGGTGCAGAACTGCGAGCTGGTCAACCTCGCCGACCTGAAGACCGAGTCGGACTACGTCCGCAACAAGCTGGCCGGGTACCTCAACGACCTGCTCTCGCTCGGCGTGGACGGGTTCCGGCTGGACGGCAGCAAGCACATGCCGGCCGCCGACATCGCGGCGATCAAGGCCAGGCTGTCCCGCCCGGCCTACCTGGTGCAGGAGGTCATCTACGGCGCGGGTGAGCCGGTCCAGCCGACCGAGTACACCGGCAACGGCGACGTGCACGAGTTCCGGTACGGCAAGGACCTGGCCCGGATGTTCAACAGCGAGCGGCTCGCGTACCTGAAGAACTTCGGTGAGTCCTGGGGCTACCTGCCCAGCGGATCGGCGGTGGTCTTCACCGACAACCACGACACCCAGCGCGACGGCGGCGTGCTCACCTACCGCGACCGCGGCGAGTACGCCCTGGCCAACGCGTTCATGCTGGCCTGGCCCTACGGCACCCCGGCGGTGATGTCGAGCTTCACGTTCAGCGGGAAGGACCAGGGCCCGCCCTCGGACGGCAGCAACCGGATCACCAACACCACCTGCTACTCCGGCTGGGAGTGCGAGCACCGCTGGCCGGTGATCGCCAACATGGTCGGCTTCCGCAACGCCACCGAGGGCGCGGCGGTCGCCAACTGGTACGACAACGGCTACCAGCACATCGCGTTCAGCCGGGCCGGCAAGGGCTACCTGACGCTCAACGACGAGGACTTCGCGGTGAGCGGCCGGTCCTACTACACCGGCCTGCCGGCCGGTCGCTACTGCGACGTCATCCACGGCACGTTCAGCAACGGCTCGTGCAGCGGCCCGGTGATCACCGTGGACTCGTCCGGCTGGTTCGCCGGGACCGTCAACGCGCACGACGGGATCGCCATCCACGTCGGAGCGAAGGTGAGCTGACCTCGCCCCACCTCAGGTGAGCCCCCGTGCCGGCAGATCCCGGCACGGGGGCTTCGTCTCGGTTAGAGTCATTTCGTGCCTTTCGACCAGATAACCGGGCGATGGATACCCGGCTGGCTGTTCGCCGCGCTCGGCGTACCGCTGCTGCTGGCCACCGCGCTGCTGGTCGGCCACGCGCTGACCGGCGCCCCGGCGGCCAACCCGGTCGCCGTCGCGCCCGCCCCCACCGGGCCGTCGTCGCCGGCCCCGTCACCGGCCGAATCCGTCCCGCCCGCCGCGCCCGCGCCGGCCACCCTGCCGGTGATCACCTACGACCCGGCGCCACGCGGCTTCCCCGCCGACCCGGCCCCGGCCGACACCCGGCCGCTGAGCGAGGGCGCCCGGCCCAACGGCAGGGTCGCCGCCTACGACGCGCCCGGCGGCCGGCCGCTGGCCTTCCTCGCCCCGACCATCAGCGACGTCCGGCTGACCGTGCCGATCGTGGAACGCCGCGCCGGCTGGACCGCGGTGCTGCTGCCGTCGGCCAACCGGACCATCGCCTGGCTGCCGGCGGGCGGCTGGACCACCGTGGTGCTGCGCGACCAGCTCGTGGTGGAACGCCGCACCCACCGGCTCACCTGGCTCCGGGACGGGCGCGCCGTCCGCACCTGGCCGGTCAGCCTCGGCACGGCCGGCCAGCTCACCCCGCTCGGCCGGACGTTCGTCCTCGGCCGCACGCCGCCCCCGCAGGACGTCTACGGCGGGGTGGACATCTTCGCGCTGGGCGCGATCCCCGACGACCCGGACGCGGTGCCCACCGGGCTGCGCGGCGCCCACATCGGACTGCACACCTGGCACAACGACGACACGCTCGGCGAGAACGTCACCAACGGCTGCATCCGGGTGACCCGCAGCGCCCAGCGCCAGCTCCTCGCCGCCCTGCCCCCCGGCACCAGCCTCGTCGTCGTCGACCACGTGTAAGGAGGGGCCCCCTGTTAACAGGTGGGTGTGAGAAGGCGCCCCTTCTCTACCGCAGGCGTTAACAGGGGGCCCCTCCTTCTACCCGAGCAGCCAGCCGTTGGCCTCGGCCAGGCGGACGGCGTCGGCGCGGTTGCGGGCGCCGGTCTTGCCGATCGCCGACGACAGGTGGTTGCGGACCGTGCCCTCGGAGAGGTGCAGCGTCGCCGCCAGCTCGGCCACCGTGCCGCCGCCCCGGGCCGTCCGCAGCACCTCGGTCTCCCGCTCGGTCAACGGGCTCGCCCCGGTGGCCAGCGTCTCCGCCGCCAGCGTCGGGTCGACCACCCGCAGGCCCGCATGCACCCGGCGGACCGCGTCGGCGAGCTGGCGGGCCGGGGTGTCCTTGACCACGAAGCCGTTCGCGCCCGCCTCCATCGCCCGACGCAGGTAGCCGGGCCGACCGAACGTGGTCACCACCAGCACCCGGCAGTCGGGCAGCGCGGCGCGCAGCGCGGCCGCCGCGGCCACGCCGTCCATCCCCGGCATCTCCACGTCGAGCAGCGCCACGTCGGGGCGGGCGCGCAGCGCGGCCGGCACCACCTCGTCGCCCCGGCTCACCTCCGCCACCACGGTGAGGTCCGGCTCCAGCGACAGCAGCGCGGCCAGCGCGCCACGGACCAGCGCCTGGTCGTCGGCGAGCAGGAGTCGGATCGACTCGGTCACCCGTGGGCCCTCCCGTTCGCGTCCGGCACCGTCACCCGGAGCAGGAAACCATGCCCGCCGGGCGCTCGGCCCACCGTCACCGTGGCATCCAACCGGGCCGCCCGCTCCCGCAACCCGACCAGCCCGTGCCCGGCACCCGCCGGCCCTCCGGCCGGCCCCCGACCGTCGTCGCGGACCTCCACCCCCGCCGGGTCGACCCGGATCACGCAGCGCCGCGCACCGCTGTGCCGCACCACGTTCGTCACCCCCTCACGGACCGCCCAGCCGAACAGCTCGTCCCGGCCCGTCGGCAGCTCCGGCGCCGTCTCCGGCAGCTCCGCGACGATGCCGGCGGCGGCCAGCGCCGACCGGGCGCCGGCCAGTTCGGACGCCAGGTCCACCCCGCGGTACGCCCCGACGGTGCCCCGCACGTCGGCAAGCGCCTCCCGGGCCAGCCGCTCCACGTCGGCGATCTCCACGGCCGCCCGCGCCGGGTCCAGTTCCAGCAGCCGGCCGGCCAGTTCGGCCTTGACCGCCACCACGGTGAGCGAGTGCCCGAGGATGTCGTGCAGGTCCCGGGCGGTGCGGGCGCGTTCCTCGGCGACCGCGAGCCGGTGGATCTCCCGCTGCGCGGCCTGGAGTTCACCGTTGCGCTGGGCCAGCCGGCTCACCCCGAACATGGCGAACGAGGCGAGCAGCACCGCGAAGACCACAGTGCTCTCCGACTCCCAGCCGGGCACGAGGCGCGAGGCCACCGGCGGGGTCGCCGCGGCCAGCACCACCACGACCAGGGACTCCACCGACGGCAGCAGGAACACCGCGGCGGCGGCCACGAAGACCAGCGTGGTCAGCCAGTCGCCGTCGGTGCCCGGGATGCCGGCCAGCCCGAGCGCGAGCAGCAGCGCGATCAGCAGTCGAGCCCGGCCGGCCGGGATCGGGAGGTGCCGTTGCCGGCGGCTCCGACCCCACTCGAAGATCAGCACGTACGCCACGCCGAACGCGACCACCGAGCCGAGCCCGAGCAGCCGCCGCCACAGCTCCGGCTGGTGCAGCGCGGTGACGAACGGGATGTTGAGGAAGAAGAGCCAGACCGCCGCCAGCAGCCAGCCGGTGAACCGCCAGTGGCGGCGGTTCACCGGCCGGGCCGGGGCGGTCGGCGACGTCACGCCCACCACGCTAGTGCCCACCGCCCCGGTCAGACCCGGGTGGTGTCGCGGCGGAACAGGCGGGCCGCGCCGAGACCGAAGAACGCGGTCCAGGCGGCCACATTGCCGACCGCCGCCCAGTCCACCCCGGTGCCGGTCAGCGGCGCGCGAGCGAGCTGACCGACCCCGTACACCGGGGTGAACTTGGCGATCTGCTGCATCACGTCGGGCAGCAGATCGAGGGGAACGAACAGGCCGCCCAGCATGGCCAGGATGGCCAGCGCCGGGCCCATGAACTGCATGACGTTCTCGGCCGGGGCGAGGTAGCCGACGAAGAGGCCGAACGCGGCGAAGACCAGCGAGCCGATCCAGGCGGTCAGGCCGGACTCCAGCCACACGTGGGCCGGCAGCCGCACCCCGGACGCGACGCCGACGGCGAACTCGACGAGCACGCCGAGCAGGCCGAGCACCATCGCGGTGGCCACCTTCGTCGCCACGTACGCGGCCGGGCGCAGCGGGGTCAGCCGCAACTGCCGGCTCCAGCCCAGTGCCCGTTCGGTGGCGACGGCCGCGCCGGCGCTGGTGGTGGCGACCATTGCCGCGTACACGGCCAGGCTGATCATGATCCAACCGGTGACCGGCAGGCCGTTGTCCAGCTTGTCGCCGCGCGAGGGCAGGCCGAACAGGAGGAAGAACACCGCCGGCATGACCAGGATGAACATCAGCGTGCGGCGGTTGCGCAGCACCCGGCGGATCTCGATGGCGAGCACGCCGGCGGAGAAGCCGCCGAGGGCGGGCGGCCGGCGGTCGGCCAGGCGGGACGCGGTGGCGGTGTCGGACGAGGTCGTGGCGGTCATGGCGAGGCTCCCGGTCAGGCGGCGGTCAGGGCGAGGAACGCGTCCTCGAGGTTGCGTGAGGTGATCTCCAGGTCCCGGGCGTCGGTCCGGGTCAGCAGGTGCCGGGCGACGACGTCGGAGTCCTCGCTGTGCACCAGGATCGCGTCGCCGCGTACCTCGACCGAGCGGACGCCCGGCAGCGCGGCGAGCGCGGCCTGGTCGGCGCCGGGCAGGGTGGCCCGCACCACCCGGCCGGCGGCCAGGTTCTTGATCTCGGCGGTGGTCCCGTCGGCGACCACCCGGCCCTGCCGCACCAGCACGATCCGGTCCGCGTACGCGTCGGCCTCGTCCAGGTAGTGGGTGGCGAACAGGACGGTCCGGCCGGAGCGGGCGTCGGCCCGGATGGCCTGCCAGAAGTCGCGCCGGCCCTCGACGTCCATGCCGGTGGTCGGCTCGTCCAGCACCATCAGGTCCGGGTCGGGCAGCAGCGCGAGGGCGAAGCGCAGGCGCTGCTGCTGGCCGCCGGAGCACTTGCCCACCTGCCGGTCGGCGATCTCGGCGATACCGGCGCGCTCCAGCACCTCGGTCACCGGCCGGGTGTGGCCATAGAAGTGCGCGGTCATCCGTACCGTCTCGGCGACCGTGAGGTCCTTGAGCAGCCCGCCGGTCTGCATCACGGCGGCGACCCGGCCGTGCCGGACGGCGTCGGCGGGGGCGCCGCCGAAGAGCCGGACCTCGCCGGCGTCCGGCCGGGCCAGCCCGAGCAGCATGTCCACGGTGGTGGTCTTGCCGGCGCCGTTGGGGCCGAGGAAGGCGACCACCTCACCGGGGGTGATCCGCAGGCTGAGCCCGTCGACGGCGGTCACCGGGCCGTAGGTCTTGGTGAGTCCGGCCAGTTCGACGGCCGGGGCGGTGTCGGTCATGCCCACGATGCTCCGGCCCGCGCCGCCCCCGCCCCCGGAGCGCCCGTCACCTTCCGCCCGTGACATTTGTCAGGTGTCGCATCACGGCGTACCGGCAGCAGTCACCGCACCCGGAACCGCCGGGCGCAGGCGCCGTCGTGGTCGGGCCGGAGTCGGCAGCGCTGCCCGTCCCTCACCCGCCGATCGCAGAAGACCCAATGGCGTGCGTTCTGATCATCCTCGGGGGACACGGTGGTTCCGCCCGGCTCGGTCTGCGGCAGCACGTGCGTCCAGTGCGCGATCACGCGGGCCAGCCGCTGGGCGGACAGCAGGTCGTTCACGACGACCGGCAGGTGGATCACCCATCGTTCTGTCATGACCTGAGCACCTCTCGTCGAGACTCGTGGGTGAAAGGCGGGTCCGCCGGCCCGCCCCGCGCCGGCGAACCCGCCCGGCACCTGCCACCGCAGCCCTCCTCGGCGGTACGGCAGCAGGGCAATCTCGGGCCCACTCCCGCTCGTCACTCATGGGGAGAACACCCTCACTCATCGTGCACGGATCCGTCCCCTTGCGCAACTCCCGATTTGGGACAAGGTCGTTGTGAATCGCGCCCGGACACTCCACACTGGTCGCCATGACCGGAAGTCCGACCGTCCGTCGCCGCCGACTCGCCGCCGCCCTCCGTCGGCTCCGTGAACAGACGGGGATGACTGCCGACCAGGCGGCGAAGGAGGTCGGCATCTCGAAGTCGGCGCTCAGCCGCATCGAGAACGCCCAGGTCTCCGTGATGCCGCCGGTCGCCCGCGGTCTTCTCGACCTGTACGGCGTGGAGGGCGACGAGATCGATGCGCTCGTCCAGGTGGCGCGGGACGCTCGCAAGCGTGGCTGGTGGCAGGCGTACGACGACGTCCTGCCGGATTGGTTCGAGGTCTACGTCGGGCTGGAGGCCGAGGCGTCGGAGATCCGCGCCTTCCAGCCACAACTGATCCCCGGGCTGCTTCAGACCGCCGACTACGCCCGCGCGGTCGTCCGGGCCGAGCACCCCGACTCGCCTGACAACGAGGTAGATCGCCGTGTCGAGCTGCGGATGCGCCGCCAGTCCAACGAAGCTCCACCGACCCTGTGGGTGGTGTTGGACGAAGCTGTCCTGCGCCGGCCGGTCGGCGGCGCCGAGACGTTCAAGACGCAACTGCACCGGCTGGCGGAGGAGGCCGATCGCCCCGGCAACACCGTCCAGATCCTGACGTTCACAGCCGGTGAATACGGCTCGATGGGCAGCGCCTTCAGCCTGCTCGCCTTCCCGGAGCCGGCCGACCCGGGCGTCGTCTACGTCGAGACCCGCGCGGGTAGCCTCTACCTGGAGGGCCAACAGGTCAGGGAATACACGCGAGTCTTCGAGCATCTGGTCGCCACGGCGGCCGGCACCCGCAAGTCGCGCGACCTGATCCGGGAGGCGATCGACCAGCTCTGAGGGGACGACCGGGTGGACGAGACCAACCAGGCCACGACGACCTGGCGGAAGAGCACCCGCAGCAACGGCTCCGGCGACTGCGTCGAGGTCGCGGACAACCTCTCCGGTCGGGTCGGCGTGCGGGACAGCAAGGACACGAGCGGCCCGGTCCTCCTCTTCGACGGGCAGGCGTGGCGGAGCTTCCTGCGCGGTTTCCAGCAGGAGCGCCCTGTCGACTGACACGCGCCGGTGCGGTGTGGTGAGAGAAGGGTCAGCGCATGACTTCCGCCGATTTCGACTCGGCCTGCGAGCCACACACCCAGCCAACTCAGGCAGCCGGGCATGACGCGGCCGCCAGCGCGGTCCGGGCCGCGAGCGCCTTGGAGATGCGCCGCGAGTTCGCCGCATGGCTCAAGAGCGGCGGCCTCCCGGACCTCACTGAGCGAACCAGTTAAGCGGGGGCCCTTCCTCTACCGAATCCGTTAATAGGGGCCCCTTCCTTACACAGCCGGGAGTGAGGGCCGCCCGGCCGGGTAATCCGCGCCATGGGCGTACCGACCGGACGCGTCGACACGATCGTGCTCATCCACGGGCTCTGGATGACGTCGCGGAGCTGGGAGCACTGGGCCGACCGCTACGCGGCGCGCGGGTTCCGGGTGCTCACGCCCGCCTGGCCGGGCATGGACCGCGAGGTCGAGGACCTGCGGGCCGACCCCGCGCCGATCGCCGGCCAGCGGATCGCCGACATCGTCGACCACTACGCGGCGATCATCCGGGAGCTGCCCCGACCGCCGATCGTCATGGGGCACTCGTTCGGCGGCCTGGTCGCCCAACTGCTGCTGGACCGCCGGCTCGGCGCCGCCGTCGTCGGCGTGCACCCCGCGCCGGTCAAGGGCGTGCTCAAGCTGCCGCTGAGCACGCTGCGCTCCGGGTTCTCCATCCTGCACAACCCGGCCAACCGGCACCGCGCGGTGCCGTTCACCGCCGACGACTTCCGGTACGCCTTCGGCAACACGCTCACCCGGGCCGAGTCCGACGCCGCCTGGGAGCGGTACGCCGTGCCCGGCGCCGGGCACGTGCTGTTCGAGGGCTCGTTCGCCAACCTGGACCCGAACTCGGCCACCGAGATCGACCGCAGGCGCGACGACCGCGCCCCGCTGCTGATCACCGCCGGCGGTGAGGATCACGTGATCCCACCGTCGCTCGCCACCAGCCTGGCCAACCTCTACCGCAGCTCGACGGCGGTCACCGGCTATCGGGAGTTCCCCGGCCGGTCGCACTTCGTCGGCGGTGAGCCGGGCTGGGCGGAGGAGGCCGACTTCGCTCTGGAGTGGGCGGTCGAGGCGGCGAACGAGTTCTCCCCGACCGTGGTCAGCGCGGCGCCCCGGCGACACCGCGCCGGGTAGCGGTCACCCGCTGACCGCCACCCGGGGCAGGCTCGACGCATGAAGCTTGATCGCTCGGGGTCCAGGATCGACCACCTCAACATCGCCGTGCCCGACCTCGCCACCGCCGTGGCCTTCTACGAGCCGGTGCTGGCCAGCATCGGCATCACCAAGATGCTGGAAATCCCGCCGAACGCGACCGCGAACCAACCGACCGCCATGACCGGCTTCGGGCTGGCCGGGGTCAAGCCGTACTTCTGGCTCATCGACGGCGGCACGGTCGGCACGAACATGCACCTGGCCTTCACCGTCGACACCCGCGACGAGGTCGCCACGTTCCACCGCGCCGCGCTCGACGCCGGGGCCGAGTCACTGCTGGCGCCCGCCGTGCACCCCGAATACCACGACGACTACTTCGGCGCGTTCGTGCGGGACCCGCACGGCATCAACCTGGAGGCGGTCTGCCACCACGGCTAGGGGACCCACGCGCGCTGGTGTGGTGGTGGCGCGGACGGGTATGACGGAGCGATGAGGGCGAGTTTCCGGCTCGGCCGGGTCGCGGGCGTACCCGTAGGCGTCAACTGGAGTGTCCTGGTCATCTTCGTGCTGATCGCCTGGACGCTGTCGGCCAGCCTGTTCCCCCGCTCGTACCCCGGTCATTCCACGCTCGCCTACGTCGCAGCCGGCCTGGCCGCCGCGGTGGTCTTCTTCCTCGGCCTGCTCGCCCACGAGGTGTCGCACGCGGTGGTGGCCAAGCGCAACGGCATCGAGGTCGAGGGGATCACGCTCTGGCTCTTCGGCGGCGTCGCCGAGCTGAAGGGCGAGGCGAAGGACCCGGGTGCCGAGCTGCGGATCGCCGGGGTGGGCCCGCTGGTCAGTCTGGTCATCGGCGTGGTGTTCGGCGCGATCGCGGTGGCCGTGGCGGTGGCCGGCGGGCACGGGCTGCTGCTCGGCGCGCTGTCCTGGCTGGCCGGCATCAACGTGCTGCTGGCGCTCTTCAACATCCTGCCGGCGGCGCCGCTGGACGGCGGGCGGCTGCTGCGCGCGGCGGTCTGGAAGGCCACCGGCGACCGGACCCGGGCATCGGTGGTGGCCGCCGGCGCCGGTCGGGTGCTGGGCATCGTGCTGATCGGCCTCGGGTTGTGGCGGTTCCTCAGCGGGGCCGGGTTCGGCGGGCTCTGGCTGGCGCTGATCGGCTGGTTCCTGATCGGCGCGGCCGGGCAGGAGGAGCGGCAGGCCCGGATGGGCGACGCGCTGCGCGGCATCCGGGTCGGCGACGTGATGACGCCGCAGCCGCAGACCGCGTCCGGCGACCTGACCGTGGCCGACTTCGTCGACCACTACCTCTTCGCGTACCGGCACTCGGCGTTGCCGCTGACCGAGGGCGACCGGCCGGTCGGCCTGGTCACGCTCGACCGGGTACGCGGCGTCGCGGCGGACCGTCGCCCGTCGACCACCCTGGCCGAGGTGTCCTGCCGGGCCGACGAGCTGGTGCTGGCCCGCCCGGACGAACAGCTCACCGACCTGCTCCCCCGGCTCAACGAGTGCACCGACGGTCGCGCGCTGGTGGTGGTCGACGGCCGGCTGGTCGGGATCGTCTCGCCCAGCGACATCAGCCGCGCGGTGCAGCGCGGCAGCCTCCGCCCGCAGACCTCCGCCGGTCGCTGACCGCATGAGCGACCGCACCGAGCGAAGCGAGGGCCGGGAGCGCATGCCCGGCCGGTGCCGTCAGTCGCGCGGGAAGTAGCGGTCCATCTCCGCGGTGCGGAACTTCCCGGCCGGGTCGAGGTCGCGGAGCAGCGCGGCGAAGTCGGCGTGCCGGGGGTACGCGGCGGCCGGGTCGCGGTCGAAGAGCTTGCCCCAGTGCGGGCGCGGCGCGAACGGGGCGAGCCGCTGTTCCACCTCGGCCAGCACCGGCGCCACCGCCACCGGGTCGCCGATCCAGGTGAAGTGCACCGCCAGCGTGTCGCGGCGGAAGTTCGGGCTCAGCCACAGCTCGTCGGCGGCGACCGTACGCAGCTCGCAGATCTGGAGCACGGCGGCGATCCGCTCGGCGACCGGGTCGAGCGCGGCGAGCGCCGCCGCCGCGTCGGCGCGGGCCACGTGCCACTCGGACTGCAACTCGTCGCCGCTGCTGGGGGTGAAGCCGAGCCGGAAGTGCGGCAGTCGCTCGTGCCACGGCCCGGGCTCGCCGAACTGGGCGGTGCAGTGCACCGGTGACATGCCGGGCACCGGGTGCTGTGGCGTCTCGGCGGCCGTCGTGTCGAGCCAGTCGGCGGGCGGCGGCGGCTGGTCGGCGTCCTGCTTGATCCACACCTGGTCGAACCGCTCGGACCGCCAGCCGGTGAAGACGCTGACGCTGTACGCGGCGCCCAGCGCCTCGTCCAGCGCGGCGCGGGGCAGGCCGAGCCGGACGTACTGCCGCACGTCGAACGTTCGGACCACGTCGAGGGTGAGCCGGGTGACCACGCCCAGCGCGCCGAGGTTGACCACCAGGCCGGGGAACCGGCTGTCGTCCCGGTCGACGGTGAGCAGGTCCCCGTCGGCGGTGACGATCTCCAGGGCGGCCACCGCGGCGGCCAGGTTGCGGTTGGCGACGCCGGAGCCGTGGGTGGCGGTGGCCACCGAGCCGGCGACCGAGATGTGCGGCAGCGAGGCGAGGTTCGCCAGCGCGTACCCCTGGGCCTGGAGCGTGGTGGCCAGGTCGCCGTAGCGCAGGCCGGCGGGGACCGTGACGGCGCCCCGGTCGGGGTCGAGCGCGACGGTAGGCGGCAGCCCGTCGAGCGCGATCTGGGCGCCTGTGGTGTCGCCGAGCCGGTTGAACGAGTGACCGGTGCCGACGGCCCGGACCCGGTCGGCGCCGGCGACCAGCCGGCGCAGCTCGTCCAGGGAGGTCGGCCGGTGCCGGGTCCGGGCCGACCAGCGGACGTTGCCGGCCCAGTTGGTGTCCGTCATGCGCTGCATCATCCGCCATCGGGGGCGGGCAGGGTTGTTCCGGGGTGGAAGCGGGAATCCTGGCGGGATGAGCAGCTACCGCGACCCGAGCCTCCACGGCGACGTCTACCCGTCGGAGGAGGAGATCGACCCGAC
This sequence comes from Micromonospora sp. NPDC051300, assembly GCF_044455315.1. NCBI lineage: Bacteria > Bacillati > Actinomycetota > Actinomycetes > Micromonosporales > Micromonosporaceae > Micromonospora > Micromonospora sp. NPDC051300. The sequence goes on from NZ_JBITEP010000010.1 coordinate 30,072, forward strand.
AGGTGTCGGGCCGGACCTGACCACCCCGGTGCCCTCGCCCACGCCGGAGCCGGAGCCGGCACCGCACCCGGGGCCGGCGCCACGCGACGGGCAGGCGCACTCGATCGTGACCCGCCACCTGGACGGCTCGGTCGAGGTGGTGACCGACCTGGACGGCGACGGCGTCGCCGACGTGGTGCAGGTCGACATCGACGGCGACGGCGTGCCGGACGTGACGTACCTGGACAGCGACCGGGACGGCCGGCTCGACACGGTCCGGCGGGCGTAGGCCCGCTCAGAGCCGCGGCATCACCTCGGCGGCGACCAGCTCCAGGTGGTCCAGGTCGGCCAGGTCGAGCACCTGGAGGTAGACCCGGGCGGCGCCGGCCTCGGCGTAGCGGCCGAGCGTGTCGACCACCTCGGCGGGCGTGCCGGCGACGCCGTTGGCGCGCAGCTCGGCGGGCTCCCGGCCGATCGCCTCGGCGCGGCGGGCCACCTCGGCGTCGTCGCGCCCGCAGCAGAGCACGAGCGCGTTGGACCAGACCATCGTGGACGGGTCCCGGCCGATCTCGGCGCACGCGTCCCGCACGCGCCGGAACTGGGCGGTCGTGTCGTCGACGGAGGCGAACGGCAGGTTGAACTCGTCGGCGTACCGGGCGGCGAGGCGCGGGGTGCGCTTCGGCCCCATGCCGCCGAGCAGGATCGGCGGGCGGGGTCGCTGCACCGGCTTGGGCAGCGCGGGCGAGGCGCTGACCGGGTAGTGGGTGCCGGGGAAGTCGAACGTGGCGCCGGCCGGGGTGGACCAGAGCCCGGTGATGATCGCGAGCTGCTCCTCCAGCCGGTCGAACCGCTCCCCCAGCGGGGGGAACGGGATGCCGTACGCGGCGTGCTCCTCGGCGTACCAGCCGGTGCCGATGCCCAGCTCGACCCGGCCGCCGCTCATCTGGTCGACCTGCGCGACGGTGATGGCGAGCGGGCCGGGGAGGCGGAACGTGGCGGCGCTCATCAGCGTGCCGAGCCGGATCCGGGTGGTGTCGCGGGCCAGGCCGGCGAGCGTGGTCCAGGCGTCGGTGGGACCGGGGTCGCCGTCCACCGAGCCCATCTTCAGGTAGTGGTCGGAGCGGAAGAACGCGGCGAAGCCGGTCTCCTCCGCGCGACGCGCCACGGCGAGGAGCTGGTCGTAGCTGGCGCCCTGCTGGGGTTCGGTGAAGATCCGCAGTTCCATGCCCCGAGCATAGGAGCGGTCAGCCCAGGTGCGGCGCGACCTCCCGGGCGAACAGCCGCATCGGTGCGAGGTCGGTCGGCTCGTGGAAGTACAGGATGAAGTACTCCATCCCCGCCTCGACCAGCCGGCCGAAGACGTCGACCAGCTCGGCCGGGGTGCCGACGGCGCTGCCGGCGGCGGTCGCCGCCCGGTCCCGGCCGGCCAGCCGGGCGGTCACCTCGGCGTCCGTCGCGCCGGTGAAGACTGAGAACGACGCCGTCTTGAGGATCGCGGCGGGGTCGCGGCCGAGGTCGGCGCAGTGCCCGGCCAGCACGTCCAGCTTGTGCCGGTAGAACGCCGGGTCGGTGTGGTCGGTCAGGTTGCAGGCGTCCGCGTAGCGGGCCACCGTCCGCAGCGTGCGCTTCTCGCCGCCGCCGCCGACGAGCAGGGGTACGGGCGCGGCGGTCGCCCCGGTCGGCACGTTCTGCGCCTCGCGTACCCCGTGGTGCCGGCCCTCGACGGTGCTGACCGGGTGGCGCAGCATCGCGGTGAGCACGGCGGCGGCCTCGTCGAGCCGGGTCAGCCGTTCCCCCGTCGACGGGTACGGCTGCGGGAAGCCGTAGGCGTCGTACTCTCGCTGGTCCCAGCCGGCGCCGAGGCCGAGGAAGGCCCGGCCGCCGCTGGCCACGTCGAGGGTGGCGGCCATCTTCGCGAGCAGCGCCGGGTTGCGGAAGCCGTTGCACGTGACGATCTGGCCGAGCCGCACCCGGCGGGTCTCCCGGGCGATCGCGGCGAGGCTGGTCCAGCACTCGAACGTGGTCTCCGGCTCGCCGGAGACGGCCTGCACGTGGTCGTAGAGCCAGACCGAGTCGCAGCCCAACTCGTCGGTCTCCCGGGCGACCGCGACCATGGCCTCGAACGCCGCGACCGGGTCGGTCAGGTGGGTGAGGTCGGACCGCCAGCCCTGGGGCAGCACGACGCCCCATCGGATTGTCATGCCCCGAGCATAGGAACAGGGCATATGCCTTGACCGGCATATAACCGCCATGGCATATTGGCGGGGTGACCGTGGACGCCTTCGCCGTGCTGGCCGAGCCCGCCCGCCGCGACATCCTCGACCGGCTGCGCCGGGCCGAGAGCAGCGTCGGTGAGCTGGTGGACGCGCTGGGCATGAGCCAGCCCGCCGTCTCCAAGCACCTGCGGGTGCTGCGCGAGGCCGGCCTGGTCACCTGCCGCGCCGCGGCCCAGCGGCGGATCTACCGGGTGGACACCCGGCCGCTGCGGGCGGTGGACGACTGGCTCGGGCCCTACCGGCTGATGTGGACCGGGCACCTCGACGCCCTGGAGCGCCATCTCGACAGTCAGGAGTGACGATGCAGCGTGACGACTTCCGCCCCGGCCCGCTCGCCGACGTCGACCGGGTCCCGGCCGGCGACCGGTGGGACCTGATCCTCGTCCGGGAGCTGCGGCACCCGCCGGAGAAGGTGTGGGCCGCGCTGACCGACCCCGGGCAGCTCGCCGAGTGGGCGCCCTTCCTCGCCGACCGCGACCTGGGGCGCACCGGCGACGCCACGCTCAGCACCGTCGACGGCGACCGGGCGGATCCGGCGCCGGCCACGGTGCGGCGCGCCGACCGCCCGAGCGTGCTGGAGCACACCTGGGGCGACGGCCTGCTCCGCTGGGAGCTGACGCCCACCGGCGCTGGCACCACGCTGACCCTGCGGCACCGGATCGACCGCTTCGACCTGGCGCCGATGGTGGCCGCCGGCTGGCACCTCTGCCTGGACGTCGCCGGCCACCTGCTCGACGGCGACCCGGTCGGCCCGATCCGCGGCGCGGAGGCGAAGAACTTCGGCTGGGCGGAGCTGCGCGACGCGTACGCCGAGCGCCTGGACCGTCCGTGAGGCTCAGGCCGCGTCCGGCAGGGTGATCGCGGTGGCCGCCCGGCGGATCGGCTCGGCCACCCGGTCGACCATCCGCTCCCGGCCGGGCAGGTGCGGCAGCAGGCGCAGCATCGTGGTCTGCACCCGGATCTGCCCGGCCGAGCCGAGCACCATGCCCTTCAGGTTCCGCTGCGCCAGCGCCTGGTTCGCGTCGACGAACCGTCGCATCCGGCGCTCGTACGCGGCGAACCCGTCCGCCGGTCGGCCGGCCGCCTCGGCCAGCGCGGCGGCCAGCACGTACGCGCCGACCAGGCCCAGGCTGGTGCCCTGCCCGGAGGCCGGCGAGGCGGCGTACGCGGCGTCGCCGACCAGGCCCACCCGGCCGGTCGACCAGCGCGGCATCCGCACCTGGCTCATCGCGTCGAGGTAGAGGTCCGGCGCGTCGGCCGCCGCGGCGAGCAGCTCGGGCACCCGCCAGCCGGCCCCGGCGAAGGCCCGGTCCAGCACGGCCCGCCGCCCGGCCGGGTCACCGGCGTCGGTGGCGTCGGCCGGCGAGCGGAACAGGAAGAGCGCGCGGGCGTCGGGCGCGCCCGATGTCCGGTAGACGCCAACGGTCCGCCCGGGCTCCGGGTGCAGCAGCTCGACCCGGTCCTCGGCGAGCCCGGCCGGCACGGTGCAGACGGCGATGTGGTGCCCGAGCGGGAGCAGGTGCGCCGATCCGGGGCCGAAGGCGAGCCGTCGTACCGTCGAGTGCAGGCCGTCGGCGCCGACGACCAGGTCGTAGCGACGGCGGTCGCCGCGCGCGAACGTCACGTCCACCCCGTCGGCGTCCGCGTCGAGCGCGCTTATCGAGTCGCCGAAGCGGTGCTCGACGTCGTCGGTCCGCAGGATCCGGGTCAGGTCGCCGCGCATGACCTCGACGTCCCCGGTGGACCGGCCGCCGAACAGCGCGGCGTCCATGGTGGCGAGTTGCCGGCCGCGCCGGTCCAGGAAGCGGGCCAGCCGCATGCCGGTGTCGTGGGCACGCACCCGACCGGCCAGCCCCATCCGGTCCAGCACGGTCAGGGCCGCGCCCCGGACGTCGACCTTGTAGCCGCCGTCGCGGGAGGCCGGGGCCCGCTCCACGACGGTCGGGCGGAAGCCGTGGTGCCGCAGCCACCAGGCGAGCGCGGAGCCGGCGACACCGGCGCCGGAGATCAGGACATCGGTCATGGCGATGACGGTACGGGCGTGTGAGACGTTTGTGCAATACAAATGTTCAAGAGCTTCGGTACGCTGCCCGCATGGGAAATCGGGAGGACCTGCTCGCCGGCGCGAAGCGCTGCCTGATGGAGAAGGGCTACGCCGCCACCACCGCACGCGACGTGGCCGCCTCGGCCGGCACCAGCCTGGCCGCCATCGGCTACCACTTCCGCACCACCCGGGCGCTGCTCGACGAGGCGCTGGTCGAGGCGATGGCGGAGTGGGGCGAGGAACTGGACCGCGCGCTTGCCCACGACGCCGACCCGGAGCGGCGGTTCGAGTCGGCCTGGGAACGGATCATCGAGTCGTACGACCGGCTGCGCCCGCTCTGGGCGGTCCAGTTCGAGCTGGTCGCCCGGATGGACCGGCATCCCGAGCTGCGCGAGGCGTTCGCCGCGGCGAACCGGCGGGCACGACTCGGCCTGGCCGAGGTGTTCCACCGGCTCGGCCCCGACGCGGACGAGGCCACCGCGCTCACGCTCGGCACGTTCCACCAGGCGCTGCTCGGCGGCGTGGCCGCCCAGTGGCTGGTCGACCCGGATGCCGCCCCCTCGGCGGCGGAGCTGACCCGCGCCCTGCGGATCGTCGCCCGGGAACTGGGCCCCGACCGCCCGGGCTGACCGTCAGCCGGCGGGCCCGCCCACCGCGACGCAGCCGACCAGGTCGAACGTCGACCGGGCGGCGTCGACCGCGTCCGCCGTCTCGCCTGCCGACCACTCCCGACCGGCCACCGCGAGGCGGAAGGCGCGCCAGTCCCGTCCCGGCTCGCCCCCGGCCCGGCGGAAGAACCCGGTCCCCTCCCCCGCGCGCAGGCCCAGCCGACGCTCCACCTCGGGCGCTATCACCCGGCCACCGAGGGCGCTGCCGAGCAGGACGTACCGGCCGCCGACGGCCCGCGCCACGGGGGCAAGGCCCAGCCCCGAGGACGCGACCGGCCGGTCGGGGTCGCCGCCGAGCGTGGCGAGATCGGCCCGCAGCAGCGCGGCCGCCTCGCCGAGTCGGGGGTCGAGCGGCAACGCGGACCAGTCCGCGGCGGCGAGGTCACGCTCCAGCGGCGCCCAGGCGTCGAGCAGCGCGATCAGGACCGCGGCGAGGTCGTCCCGGGTCCGGATCCGGTCGGGCAGGCCCAACCGGCGCTCCACCGCGGCATGCTGGCGGCGGGTGCCGTCGCGCAGCGCGACGAGCATCGGCGACGCCACGGCGGGACGGCGGGGCTGATCGGACATCCGGCGAGTATGCCCCGCCGGGCGGCGCGACACACATTCCCGGAAATCGTTTCGACGGAAATCGACGTCCGCGCCGCCGGGCGCCATTCCGGAAATGGGACGGCGACCCCGACCGAGAAATTCGCGGCGCGGACGGTCGGATATGACGAACACGTGACGGTGCTCTATCGGCGCCTTCATATTCGGCGGCGCGTGACGCCGCCACCCGGAACGCCCCGAAGTAACCCCTGCACCAGCAGAAACGCTGCTCCGCGCGGGCGTGTTGCGCGCGTACCGGACCGGCCGTGGCGACGGAATTCGGCAGCCCATTTATGTGTGCAGGTCCATCGGCGGGGCCCCTCGTCGTGCCGCCGACACGTGTGCGTGGCGGTGTCAGCGCCGTGTGCGGCCGCTGCCAGCGGCGCCCGCCATCGTCGGTGCCATGAGTTACGCATTCGAGGCGGAGGGCCTGGTCAAGCGGTTCGGTACGACGACCGCGCTGGCCGGGATCGACCTCGCCGCACGACGGGGGACCGTGCTGGGGGTGCTGGGGCCGAACGGCGCCGGCAAGACCACCGCGGTGCGGATCCTCGCCACCCTGCTGCGCCCGGACTCCGGGCGCGCCACAGTCGGTGGCCACGACGTGGTCCGCGAGGCCGGCCAGGTGCGCCGGCTGATCGGGCTGACCGGGCAGTACGCCTCGGTCGACGAGGACCTGACCGGAACGCAGAACCTGGTGCTGATCGGCCGGCTGCTCGACCTGAGCCGGCGCGACGCGCGGGCGCGGGCGGCGGAACTGCTCGCCTGGTTCGACCTGACCGAGGCGGCCGGCCGCCCGGCCAAGACGTACTCCGGTGGCATGCGCCGCCGGCTCGACCTGGCCGCGAGCCTGGTCGGCCGGCCCGACGTGATCTACCTGGACGAGCCGACGACCGGCCTGGACCCGGCGAAACGCGAGGAGATGTGGGGGGTGGTCCGCTCGCTCGTCGACGACGGCTCGACCGTGCTGCTCACCACGCAGTACCTGGACGAGGCGGACGCGCTCGCCGACGAGATCTCGGTGATCGACCACGGCCGGGTGATCGCCCACGGCACGCCCGGCGAGCTGAAGCGGATCGCCGGCAGCCAGACCATCGTGGTCCGGCCGACCGAGCCGGAGCGGATCGGCGACGTGGCCGACATCCTGCGCACCGGCACCGGCGTCGAACCCGAACTGCCCCGACCGGGGCTGCTCACCGTGCCGGTGGAGAACGACGCGACGTTCACCGCGGTGGTCCGCCGGCTCGACGAGGCAGGCATCGGGGTGGTCGAGCTGGCGTTGCGGCTGCCCAGCCTGGACGAGGTGTTCTTCACGTTGACCGGCCACGGCGCCGAGGAGCCCACGGAGGTGGCGGCATGACCACGACCACCCGCGCGGCGGCGGCGCCGCCCCGGACCCGCGCGCCCCGGGCCGGCGCCCGCCCGTTCGGGCTGGCCCGGCACAGCCTCGCGCTCGCCGGCCGCAGCCTGATCAAGACGCTGCGCACCCCGGAGCAACTGCTGGACGTGACGCTCCAACCGATCATCTTCGTGGTCATCTTCGTCTACCTGCTGGGCGGCGCGATCTCCGGTTCGCAGCACGCGTACCTGGAGTTCCTGCTCCCGGCGATCATGGTGCAGACCGTGCTGTTCGCGTCCATCGCGACAGGCGTCAGCCTCAACACCGACGTGGAGAAGGGCGTCTTCGACAGGTTCCGCAGCCTGCCCATCGCCCGGTCCGCGCCGCTGGTCGGCTCCGTGGTCGGCGACCTGGTCCGGTTCGTGGTCTCCATCGTGGTGCTGCTCGCGTTCGGCTACGCCATCGGCTTCCGGATCGGCACCGACCCGCTCTCCACACTGGCGGCCTGCCTGCTGACCATCGCGTTCGCGTTCGCGGTGAGCTGGATCGGCGTGCTGCTCGGAGTGCTGATGCGCAGCCCGGGCGCGGTGCAGGGCACCGCCTTCCTGCTGCTGTTCCCGCTGACCTTCGGCACCAACATGATGGTGCCTACGGACACGCTGCCCGGCTGGTTGCAGTGGTGGGTCGGGGTGAACCCGGTGGCCGACGTGATGGAGGCGGCCCGAGGGCTGATCATCGGCGGCCCGGTCGCCGGGCCGGTGACCCGGTCGCTGCTCTGGACCGTGGCGATCATCGCGGTCTTCGCGCCGCTCGCCGTCCGGGCCTACCGGCGTCGGGCCTGACCTGCCTCACCGAGCCGGGTCGACGCCCACCGAAGCGAGGGCGTCGGCCCGGCTCAGGCCGTGCCCCCGGGCGTACGCGGCGGCGTAGACCCCGTCGCCCAGCACGGCGCGCAGCCGCTCGGCGAGCCGCTGGGCGTCCGGGTTGGAGCGGTCCGGCCAGCCCCGCAGCGAGTCGGACGTGCCGAGCAGTTCGGCGGCCCGCTCGTACCGGCCCGCCGCCTCGGCGACCGCGGCCCAGCCGACCGTGATGATCGCGACCACCGGCATGTCCCTCGCGGCGAGGCCCCGCGTGGTGGCCTCGGACAGGGTCGTCCGCGCCGCCGCGTCGTCGCCCCGGGCGAGCGCGAGGTGCGCCGTCGCGGCCAGCAGCAGTCCCCGGAACTGCGGCGCCACCAGCGGCGCCTCGTCCTGTCGACGCATCGCCTCGGCGAAGCACTCCTGCGCCTCGTCGAGCGAACCCTCCAGCCGGGCGATGTCGCCGAGCATCATCAGCGCGAACGCGGCGTCCCGGCCGTCCCGGTCGGCGACCCGGTCGGCGACGAACCGGCGCAGCTCCGCCTTCGCCCCGGCCACGTCGCCGGCCCGGGCCCGGATCGCGGCCAGCCAGATGAGCTGGAAGCCCGGCTCGGCGCCCGGATCGAGTTCGCGGACCAGCCGCGCCGACTCCTCCAGGGCCGCCGTCGCCGCCGCGAAGTCGCCGCTCTTGGTCAGCGCGTCCGCGTACTGACTCAGGACCATCGACAGGCCCCACCGCTCGCCGACCGCGCGCATCTCCGCGACCGCGCCGGTCAGGTCCCGCAGCATGCCCTCGGCGTCGCCGTCGTTCTCCCGGATCTGACCGCGCATGGTCAGCAGCATCCCGTCGGTCCACGGGTCGGGGTGCCCGCGCGCCCGGTCCACCGCGGCGATCCCGGCGGACGTGTCGTCGGCGAACATCGACAGGGCCGGTTCGAGCAGCGCCACGATCGGGTGGCCGGTCCCCTTCGCCGCGCGCACCGCGTCGGTCAGCTCCGCGATCCGCTCCCCGCTCGGCTCGCGGGCGACCTGGAACATCTCGGTGACCACCCGGATGGCGAGCACCACGGCCCGCTCCGCCGTCGGCGCCGGACCGGACAGCGCCAGCGCGCGGGCCAGCACGTCGCCGCCGATCCCGCCGTCGTCACCCCAGATGATCAGCGGCAGCGCCAGGCCGGCGCCGATCCGCAGCGCGGTGTCCGCGTCCCCGGCGTCGCAGGCGAAGTGCAGCGCGCCGACGATGTTCTCCCGCTCCGCCGCGAGCAGCCGCAGCCAGGGCAGTTGGCCCGCGGTGCGCAGGTGCGGCTCCGCGGTCGCGACAAGCCCCCGGAAGTACGCCGCGTGCGCGGCCCGCGCCTCGGCGGCCGCCCCGGTGGCGACCAGCCGCTCCAGCCCGTACTCCCGGATGGTCTCCAGCATCCGGAAGCGCCCGTCGCCGACCACCTGGAGCAGCGACTTGTCGACGAGCGCGTCGAGCAGCGCGGCGGCGGCCGGTCCGGCGACGCCGGCCGCCGATTCGGCGGTGACCGAGGCGGGGAACACCGCCAGCCGCTCGGCCAGCTTGCGCTCGTCGTCGGTGAGCAGCCCCCAGCTCCAGTCCACCACCGCCCGCAGCGTCCGGTGCCGGGGCAACGCGGTGCGGCTGCCGCCGGTCAACAGCCGGAACCGGTCGTCCAGAGCGGCCGCGACCTGCCTCGGCGACAGCGTCCGCAGCCGCGCCGCGGCCAGCTCGATGGCCAACGGCAGGCCGTCCAGACGGCGGCAGATCTCCACCACGTCGGCGACGTTGTCGCCGGTCACCGCGAACCCGGCCCGCACGGCCACCGCCCGGTCACGCAACAACTGCACCGACGGGTACGCGGCCGCGTCGGCAGGCGTCGCGTCCGCCGGCGGCAGGCGCAACGGTGGTACGGGCTCCAGCGCCTCGCCGACGATGCCCAGCGGCTCGCGGGACGTGGCCAGCACGCGCAGCCCCGGGCAGCGCCCGAGCAGTTCCTCGGCGAGCCGGGCGGCGGCCTCCACCACGTGCTCGCAGTTGTCCAGCACGACAAGCGTCTCGTCGACGGAGATCGCGTCGACCAGCCGGCCGAGCGTGTCCCGCGCCGTCGGCCGGGTCGGCTCCAGCGCCCGGTCCCGCCGGCCGAGCGTGTCGAGCACCGCCCGCGGCACGTCGGCCGGGTCGGTGATCGGGGCCAGCTCGACAAGCCAGGCCCCACCGGGTACGCCACCGGCGAGCCGCCCCGCCGCGACGCTCGCCAGCCGGGTCTTCCCGGCCCCGCCCGGCCCGATCAACGTGACCAGCCGGTTGTCGGCGAGCAGCCCGGTGAGGCGGCGCAGGTCGTCGTCGCGCCCGACGAACGTGGTCAGCGCGGCGCGCAGGTTCCCGCGCGGCGCGGCGGCCACCGGCGGCGGGGCCACCTCACCCCGCAGCAGCGCCAGGTGCGCCGCGCGCAGCTCGGCCGAGGGGTCCATCCCCAGCTCGTCCGCGAGCCGCGCCCGCACCCGCTCGTACGCGGCCAGCGCCTCGGCGGGCCGCCCGGCGGCGGCGAGCGTCCGCAGGTGCAGCGCGGCCAACCGTTCCCGCAGCGGGTGCGCGGCGGTCAGCTCGTCCAGCTCCGCGACCAGCAGCTCCGGGCGGCCGGTCCGCAGCTCCGCCTCGATCCGGTCCTCCTGCGCGCTCAGCCGCAGCTCCGTCAGGCGCGCCACCGCCGCCGCGGCGTAGGGCGCGTCGCCGACCTCGGCCAGCGCCGGGCCGCGCCACAGCGCCAGCGCGTCCCGCAGCGTGCCGAGCGCCCGCTCCGCGTCCCCGGCGCGCAGCGCCTCCCGGCCGTCGCGGGCCAGCCGCGCGAACCGCTCGGCGTCCACGTCCGCCGGCTCCAGGTCGAGCCGGTAGCCGGCCGGACCGCTGCGGACGCCCAACCCGGGCACCGCCCGGCGCAGCCGGGACACCAGGGTCTGCACGGCGTTCGCGGTGTCGGCGGGCGGCGCGTCCGCCCAGAGCGCCTCGGCCAGCGCCGGGACGCTGACCGGCCGGCCCGGGTCGAGGGCGAGACGGATCAGCAGCGCCCGCAGCCGCGCCCCGGCGACGTCGACGAGCCGCTCGCCGTCACGGACCTCCAGCGGCCCGAGGATCCCCACCCGCACGCTGCCACTCTCTCATCCGCGCACCAGCAGGCGATGCGGCTGGGGCGGTGGCAGGCAGGTCAGTCCGCCGTGCCCGGCCAGACGGTCACCCGGATCTTCCAGCCGCCCTCGATCGGCGCGACGAACTCGACGAACGCGACGTGGACGTCCTCCCGGGTGTGCACGCAGTATCGACTGCCTTTGCGGTAGGTGGAGTCGACAGTCGCGTAGCCGTTGAGCAGGGCGAGGCAGTCCTCTCGGCTCGGAGTGCCGGCGCGACTCCACCTGGCCAGGCCGGCCCAGATGGGAAAGCTCTGGATCGAGCCGCCCCCGTCGTAGATGTCGATTTCGGGGTCCGACCGGGTGGCCACCCTGGGCGGGTCGGCGTCGAGATCGACGCCGTTGTTGTTGAACAACAGTTCGAACGGGCCGGCGGCGGCGTTCTCCGGGGTGGCGGCCGGCGGTAGGGAGGTCCCGCGGTCGACCGACCGAGCCGGGGCAGAGGCGTTCGACGTCGGAGTCGCCGGCGCGGCGGCGGAGCCGCCACCGGTGACCTGGTGGAGGAAAGCCGCGACGCCGACGAGCGCGGTGATCAGGGCGGCGACGGCAGTGAGCATCCCGGCCATCGACTGCCAGAACGACGTTCGCGGCACGGTGCCGCGCTGTGGCTCGCTCACACGACCTCCCCCCGGCGCTTCCGCCTCACGTCACCTCCATGGACCTCGGCATCCACCCGAGCGGCGCTGGTGTCAGGGCGCGGGCCGGGTGTCAGTCGTCGCCGCGGATCCGGGCGTGCACGTGCATGTCGTGCCGTCCGTCCGCGTGCACGGCGGCGCTGCGTCGGGTGCCCTCCGGGCGGAAGCCGGCCTTGGCGGCGACCCGGCAGGAGGCGTGGTTGCGCGTCGAGTGGTCGAGTTCGAGACGGTGGAAGCCCACCGCGCCGAGCGCCCAGTCGCTCACCGCCCGCAGCGAGCGGGAGGCCACGCCCGCGCCGCGTGCGGCCGGAGCCACCCAGTACGCGCACACCGCCACCCCGTCACCGAGGTCCATGGCGCCCACCACCATGCGTCCCAGCGCGTCGCCGCCGCCGTACGTCATCGCCCAGCTCGCCGCCGTCTCCTGCCGCCACGCCCGGCGGTAGAACGCGAACCACTCGCGGACCTGGTCCTCGGAGGCGGGCCGGCGGGTGTGCCAGCGCCGGATCTCCGGATCCCGGTACGCGGCCAGGAACGCCGACGCGTCGGTGTCCCGCCAGGGCCGCAGGACGAGGTCGCGGCCGGCGGCGGTGGGTTGCGGACCGGCGGCGAGCGTGCCGGCGGGGACGGCTGGTCGTGTCGAGAGTGGAAACCTCACCGGCCCATCCTGCACCCGGTCGAGTCCTAGAATCGGGCGATGAGCAGGATCGATCGGGCGAGCCGGACCATCGCCGCGCCGCCGGCGACGGTCTACGACGCGCTCCTGGACCGGGCGGCGCTCGAGGCGTGGTTGCCGCCCGAGGGCATGCGGGGGCGGATCGACCGCTGGGATCCGCGTCCCGGCGGCGGGTTCCGGATGGTGCTCACCTATCTCGACCCCACCGACAACCCCGGCAAGACGTCGGACGAGACGGACGTCGTCGACGTCGGGTTCGCCGAGCTGGCGCGCCCGGCCCGGGTGGTGCAGACCGCGGTGTTCCAGGCCGACAACCCGGCGTACGCGGGCACCATGACGATGACCTGGCGCCTGGCCGCGACCGGCGACGGCACCGAGGTGACCGTCACCGCGACCGGCGTGCCGCCCGGCATCGACCAGGCCGTCCACGAGGAGGGCATCGCGTCCTCGCTGGCGAACCTCGCGTCGTACGTCGAGGGCGGCGAATGACGGCGGTGGCGGCGGGGGTCTTCCGGCGGACGCCGCTCGAACGGTCCGACCAGCGCGTCGCGTGGGACCGTACGGATCAGGCGTTCTTCGCCGCCGGCGCGTGCCACATCCTGGCCTGGGTGTGCCGGGACGCCTACCCGGACCGGCCGATCGGGCTCACCGGGTTGCGCTTCGCCGACGACCCGCAGGTCTGGCACGTGTACGCGACCTGGGCCGGGTGGACGTTCGACCACTCCGGCTGGCACCCGGAGCCGCGCCTGCTCGCGGCGAACCGCGCCTTCGAGAGCCGGCCGGTGGAGGCCGTCGCGCTCGCCGACGACCTGGCAGAGTTCTGCGCGGCACACCACAGCCGGATGCCGCACCAGTACTGGGGGGATCCGCTCCCCCGCGCCCGCGCCTACCTGGCCCGGCACACGCCGCCCTGGGCGTAGCCGGCGGGCGGCGTCACCCGCCTCGGCGGGCGGCGTCGTAGGACTCGCGGGCGTCGAGCAGCTCGTCCCAGTGCCGCTCGGTCCACGCGCAGGCCGCCGCGATCGGTGCGAGCATGCTGCGGCCCAGCGGCGTCAGCTCGTACTCGACGTGCGCAAACCGTCCCGGGTGGACGGTGCGGGCCACCAGACCGTCGCGTTCGAGCGCGCGCAGCGAACCGGTGAGCACCTTGGGGGTGACTCGACGCAGCGGCACCCGCAGCTCGGAGAATCGGCGGGGGCCGCCGTCGAGGCAGCGGATGACGAGCGCCGCCCACTTGTCGCCGAACCGGATCGGGTTGAGCGACGACGGGCACAGCTCGTCGAACATGTTGGTGGGCAACGGCTGCCTCATCCCACCACGATACGGGTATCCCCGAGGTAACCACCGCCGGCGATACCGTCGCCGAACCGGCCGGGCGTAACGGTTCCGGCCCTGCGGAGAGGCGGTCGGTCATGAACATCGTGGTCTTCGGCGCGGGCGGGCGCGCCGGGCGGGCGGTCGTCGGCGAGGCACGGCGACGCGGCCACCGGGTCACCGCAGTGGTACGCGACCCGGCGCGCCACCGCGACCCGCTCGACGCGACGGTGGTGGCCGGCGACGTCACCGACGCGGCGAGCGTCGCGCGGGCCGCCGCCGGGCACGACGCCGCCGTCAGCGCGGCGGTGGACCTGGCCGCGCCTCCGCACGACTTCTTCACCGCCGCGTCGCGCGCCCTGGCCGCCGGGCTGGCGACGGCGGGGGTACGCCGGCTGGTGGTGGTCGGCCTCGCGCCGGTCCTGCCCGGCCCGTCCGGCGCTCCCCTGATGGACGAGCCCGGCTATCCGGACGAGTACCGCCCGTTCTTCCTCGGCCACGCCGCCGGCCTGGCGGAGTTGCGGGCCGGCGACCTCGACTGGGCGTACGTGGCGCCGGCCGGCGACTTCGACCACGCCGGGACGCGGACCGGGCGTTACCGGCTCGCCGAGCACGGCGATCCGGCCAGCCGGATCAGCTACCCGGACTTCGCGATCGCGTTGCTCGACGAGATCGAGGATCCTCGCCACCACCGGGTCACCGCAAGCATCCGGGAGGCGTGACCTCGTGGCGCCAGTCGGTGAGCGGACGTGATCGGATCGCCTTGACGGTCGCCGGGCACACCGGCTCTACTGGGCGCCGTGGTCGACGAATCCCAAATTCCCGCGGCGATGGAGACCGCCGGACACGAGGCGGGTCCTGGGCTCTCGGCGGATGAATACCTCGCCGACCGACTCGCTCAGTACCAGTCCTGGTACGACAAGAAAGCCGTCAGGGCGAAGGCCACCCATCTCCGAACCCGCACGGCTGCCGTAGTCGGTGGTTCTCTCGTCCCCGTCCTCGTCAACCTCGACTTCCCCTACGCCCAGGCGGTGACCACCGTCGTCAGCCTGATCGTGGCCGGCGCGGTCTCGTTGGAGAGCGTGTTCCGCTATCGGGAGCAGTGGAAGAACTACCGGTCGACAGAGCAGACCCTGGGACACGAGAGGATCTACTTCCTCACCCGGACCGGCGTGTACACCGAACTGGACGACGTCACCGCCTTCGCAACCCTGGTGGAGCGGGTGGAGGCGACGATCGCCAACGAGAACGCTGCGACCCTGAGCGTCATGACCCAGGTGGGCTTCGCCGGTGAGGACGGGCAGCCGGCGATCGAGCGGCAGGGTGGCCGGCAGTAGCCGCCCCTCGACGCCGGCGGACCGCAAGGATTCGCGTCTCTCCCCCCAGACTGTCCACGAGCGACGTCACGCTGAGGGGCTCCGAGATCGATCCGTCACCGATCGGCCCGCGGAGTCGCACGGTCGGCCAGGCGGAACCGGACGGCGAAGTCGTCGGCGAGGTCGCGTACGCCGCGCGAGCCGTCGACGGTGACCACCGGCAGGTGCGAGACGGCCGCCTGCCGGCGGATTTCGGCGTCCCACAGCTCGTCGCGCCCCAGCCGCAGGGCGAGCGCCTCGCGGTGGTCGCCGTCTCCCCAGTTCGCTCGGGCCCGGTCGGGGTCGGCGAACCGGCTGCGCAGGGCCCGGTCCCGGAACGTCGGCGTCGGCAGCAGGAACACCGCCTGCGCAGGCCAGTTCAGCAGCGGAGCCACCTCGCCGGGCAGGGTGCGGAAGTCGTCGACCAGGATCGGGCGGTCCGCGGGCAGCGCCAGCAGGTCGTCCACCACGAACCCGAACGTCTCCCCGTGCAGGCTCGGCATCGACTCGAAGATCTCCTGCGCGCTGCGGCCGTTCCACCGCCGCGGCCCCGGGGCGTGCAGCAACGCCCAGAGGTACGGCTGGTCCCGCGCGGTGCACCGGCCGACGTAGTCGCGCTCCGCGCGGTCACCGTCGTAGATCAGCACGTCGTGCCGCTCGGCCAGGGCGCGGGTGAGGGTGCTCTTCCCCGACCCGGTGCCTCCGGCGAGCCACCGCACGTGCGCCAGACGGCGAGCGAGGTCCACCGGACGCCTCATCGGCCGGCGGCCTCCCGCGCGTTGCGTTCCACCATGTCCCGGTGGGCGGCCCACTGCGCCGTGTCCGACGTCGGCACGTTCGTCGACGTCCGCAGCAGGCCGACCGTGCCGTCGATCAACTCACGGACGATGTCGGCGTGGCCGGCGTGGCGCTGCGTCTCGGCGGTGACGTGGACCAGGATCTGGTGCAGTGTCACCTCGCCGCCGTCGCCCCACCACGGCACCCGGCCGACCGCGTCCAGCGGCAGGACCTCGATCGTCGCGTCCGCGTGTGTCCAGGCTCGCCGGTACAGGTCGACGACGGACTCGCGCGACTCGGTCGGCAGCGCCCAGGCGTCCCACGACGCCTCTCCCTCGGGCCAACGGGCGACGGCGTCGGCCGGCCGGCCGAAGGTCTCCCCGAAGTAGCCGAACTCGCCGCGCGCCAGGTGCTTGACCAGCCCCAGCAGGTTCGTCCCGGTGGGCGTCAGCGGGCGGCGGACGTCGTACTCGTCGAGCCCGTCGAGCTTCCACACCACCGCCTCCCGCGCGCCGCGCAGATAGTCGAGCAGGTCCGCCTTGGGGTCGTAATGCGCCATGCCGGCAAGCATGCGGCATCTACCCTCGACGCGGGGGGCGGCTCGGGGCTGGTGGCGGCGGGTGACCGGCGTCTGCCGGCGGAAGTGATCGAACTCGATCCCACGGGGCGGTGCGGATCGTTCACCGCCGGTAGCATCCCCCTGTTTTGTCCGCAGCGGGGAGGACCATCCACATGCGATGGAAGTTGTCGGTCGGCGTCCTGGTGGCGCTGGCCTTTATGATTCCGGCGGCGCCGGCCGTGGCCCAGGCCCAGGTGCCCGGGCAGGACGCGGCATGCCAGACGATCGAGCGCAAGGTCTACCAGGACATCCGCGAACTCGTCACCATCGACCTGGACACCGCCACCGACACCGAGGTCCGCGTGTTGGCCAACCAGATCATGGCCGAGGCGAAGCGCGAGCAGTTGCCCGTGCTGCCCGACGCCGTCCAGAAGGGGCTCGACGGCACCGCTGACGATCTGCGCGCCTTCCTCGAGAAGGACATGCGGAGCGCCTGGTTGGTCGCCCTGCGCATCGAGGTGGCCCGGAGCCTGACCGACGCCGGCAGCAACGTGCAGGACGCGGCGAAGAAGGCGCTCGACGACGGGTCGATCGACGCTCTCCTGGCCTACCTGAACACCGGCCTGTACGAGGCGCGCGCGCTCGACTGCGCGGCTCAGCCGACGCCGACGGCCACGCCGACGGCCCAGCCCACCCCGACGCCCAGCGTCACCACGACCGTGGTGCCGACTCCCGTCTCCTCCGTCACGCCCGGTGCTCCCGGCGGCGAGGGCGGCGAGGGCGGTGGGCTCCCGGTGACCGGCACCGACACCGCGACCGTGGCCGGCATCGGCGGCGTGCTTCTGCTCCTCGGGGCCGTGGGCTTCGTGATCGGCCGCCGGCGCCGTTCCCGTTTCGTGGCGTAACCGGCACGACGCGCCCGGCCCGCTGTCTCGTCGGGTCGGGCGCGACCGGTCCGCCGGCGTCGCGGTTGACGACTGCCGAAGGCCTCGCTCAGTCGGGCTTGGGGGCGAAGGGATTACGGCGGGGCTCCCGTAGCTCCCGGTCCGCCGGGCACAGATAGGTCCAGGCGCCCCCGGTCACCGACCGCAGATCCGGCAGGGCGGCACCCCACGTCGGCGGGCGGTCGCCCACCTCGTCGAGATAACGCTCGTAAACCGCCAGTTCGCCGTACCGCGCATCGTGCCGCCAGAGCGCGTACGGCTGCTCGCGCAGCCAGTCGCAGGCCGCGTCCCCCTCGGCGACCAGATCCGCGGTGGGTGGCAGAACCCGCAGGGGCTGGTCGGTCTGCCGGTCGCCGTACTGCTTGAGGTGGGCCAGGTATCCGTCCTCGTCGCGAGGATGGGCGACATGGACGCCGAGCACGGCGACCGGTAGGGCGAGCACGCCGGCCAGGGCCAGCCCGCACACGATCCGCAGGCGTTTCCGCACCGGGACATGATAGATCGACGCACGGCCCACCGTGCGCGCGTCTCTCGGCCTACTGTTTCGCCGTGCGCACCCCCGACGACGCCGCTGACGGACGCGTACCCGTGCGGTCGCGGCGCCGAATTATCTGGTGGCTGTCGATCGTCGGGGTCGTCGCCTGCTGTTTCGGCGCGCTCCGACTGATCGGTCCCGCGCAGACCCCGGCGCAACGCCACCTGTCCGACATCGACGTGCGCGGCTACGAGCGAGTGGACGACTACCTCGATCCCGGCACCGCGCCGGCTGCGGCTCGCGCCGCCGTCGCGATCTTCGTGGGGCCTCCGGACGACGACGTCCTCGCCCGCGTGTCCGGGCCCGGGCTCGTCCTCAGCACTCCGCCGAACGATCAGGTGTTCCCCGGCCTCGACATGGTCGGCCGCGGGCGATGGCACGGCTGTTTCGTGCACGTCAACCGCTGGCAGGCGGGTGATCCACCCTCGGCGTCCCACAGACTGAGCGCCGAGCAGGCGGCGGCGTTCCGGGCGGGACGGCTGTCGGTGCTGGACATCGCGGTCGGGTGCGGCGAAGGATAGTCGCCCGCGCCGCCCGCTCGGTCGGAGGACGGCCCCGCGTCGCCGCTGTTAGCCTCGCCCGCATGACCGCGCAGATCACCGCCGGGCAGTTCCACGCGGCCGACGGTGTCGAGGACTGGCGATGCCTCTACCACGTGGTCTCCGCCTGTTTCCGGACCGCTTCACTGGCCGAAGGCGTCGCGCTCGTCGACGGAATCGGTCAGCTCGCCGGCGGGACCGAGCAGCGGTACGTCAGCGTCGACCTGCGCCACGACGGCGTCACCGTGTCCCTGTCCCGGCGCGACGTCGAGCTGGCCCGGCGGATCTCGGCAGTCGCCCGGGCGCTGGGCGTCCCCGCCGACCCGACCGCCGTCCAGCTCGTCAACGTCACCCTCGACGTGCTCGTCGGCGCGCAGGTGCTGCCGTTCTGGCGGGCGCTGCTCGGCTACCGCGCGGTCGGCGACGACTACCTGGGCGACCCGGCACGCCGCGGCCCGGGCCTCGGGTTGCAGCAGATGGACGCGGCGCGTCCACACCGCAACCGCATGCACCTCGACGTCGCCGTCCCGCACGACCAGGCCAAGGCCCGCATCGCCGCCGCCCTGGCCGCGGGTGGCCGCCTCGTCTCCGACGCGCACGCGCCGATGTGGTGGGTCCTGGCCGACGCCGAGGGCAACGAGGCATGCGTCGCCACCTGGGTCGGCCGCGACCAGCGCCCCTCCGGCACCGCTGCCGGTCCGGTCACCCCCGTCCCACAGCCTTGAGGAGCGCTGCTGGGGGCTTGGGCAGCGGGCGTCACCGGGATGCGGCCCGCTTGACGCCCATCAGCTCAAGCACCTCGTCGCTGAGTCCGTGGATCGCGATGTCGGCACGGTGACTCGCCCACCGCTCGCGGTCGAGCACCAGGTTGATCTGCTCCTGTCGGGCACCGTCGAAAGCCCGGATGGTGGTGCCGTTCGACTGATAGCCGAGCGACCACGAGACTCCCAGCGACGGCGCGTTGGTGGACCAGGCGGCGGACTCGGCGCGATCCGCTCCCAGCCCGGCGAAGGCGAGATGCAGGATGGCGCCCCGCATCTCCTTGCCGTAACCACGCCGCTGGAACCGCCGCGCGATCCATGACCCCGTCGAGACGGTCCTCGTGATCCCGAAGTCCTGCGCGCCGATCTCCTGCACCCCGACGCACGCACCATCGACCTTCACCGCCATGACCAGGTTCCATCTGCCCGGCCGCCAGTCCGCCAGGGACGCCCAGTAGTACCGCAGGAATGACCACTCGGCCTGGGGAGACGGTCCCGACTCCCATCCCGCTACGGACGAGCGCGCCAGAAAGCGGTTCTGCGGATCGTAGACGCCGGCTGCCGCATGGAGAGCCAGCTCGGCAAGCTCGTCTTCACACGGGACGGCCAGCTCAAGCACGGACGTCGTCACCCGCAGGCGGCGCACGGGCCAGATCTCGGCCAACGTCATCCGGGCATCATGCCCTGTCCCGCCGCCTGCCGCCGCCCCGAAGGTGTGGGCGGATCTTCGAGGGCTGGGTTCGGTGGGATGCACGCCCAGGCCGTCAGCAGCATGACCGACCAGGGAAAACAGCTGGTGGGGCGGGCGGGGTTCGAACCCGCGACCGAGGGATTATGAGTCCCCTGCTCTAACCGGCTGAGCTACCGCCCCGTCACCGCGCCGGATCGTAACCTGCCGATCGATCCCCGGCCACCACCGACCCGGCGGCGACGTCGGCCGCGACAGCACGGTGGGCAACGCGAGGATAACAGCGAGCAGTGGCCCGCCGATTCAGCCCCGCAGCTCGTCCAGCACTGCCCCGGCGGTCCGCCAACCGCTGGCGAGCGCGCCCTGGATGGACGGGCTGTCCCGGTGGTCGCCGGCGACGAAGAGGCCGTCGCCGAGCGCGACAGGCTTGCGCAGCCGGCGCTGCGGCGGTGGGGCGGCGGGTAGCGCGTCCGGCACGGTGACGGTGGTGAGGTGGGTCCAGTCGGCGGTGGAGCGGCCGTAGAGGCGGTCCAGCTCGCGGCGGATCACCGGCTCGGGCGGGGCCTGCGGGCCGACCACGGAGGTGGCCACCAGGTGCTGGCCGGCGGGCGCGTACGTGGGCACGGCCTTGCTGATCACCACCGTGTTGGCGACCAGTTCCCGCCGGTCGCCGTCGAGCAGCAGGATCGGCTCGGCCAGCGGCGCGTCGTCGGTGCGGTGGTAGTAGGTGGTGTAGGCGTGCATGCGTACCCGGTCGACGGCGGGCAGCAGCGTGGCCGCCGCCGGCGGGTCCGCGGCGACCACGACGGCGCGGCAGGTGATCTCGCCGGCCTCGGTGCGGACCCGGCCGGGCGCGACGGCGGTGACCGGGGTGCGCAGCGCGATCAGTTCGGCGGGCAGCGGCGCGGCGACGGCCTGCGGCAGCGCCCCCATCCCCCGCGCGGGCAGGCCGATCCGGCCCCGGGCGAACGAGCGCAGGATGACCGCGAGGACGTGGCTGGAGGTGGCCAGCTCGCGGTCGAGCAGCACGCCGCTCAGGAACGGCCGGAGCAGTTGCTCGATGATGTCGGCGGAGAGCCCGGCCCGGCGTAGCGCCGTCTCGGTGCTGGTCTCCGGCGCGGTGAGCAGCCGCCCCACGGGCAGGGTGGCGCAGCCGGTGGCGAGCGCGGCCAGGCGTAGCCGGTCGCGCAGCGAGCCGACGCCTGCGGTCAGCGCGCCGGGCGCGCCGGTGGGTTCGCGCAGCGGGTTGACCAGGCGTTCCAGCCGGTCGCCGCGGCGCACCAGCACCCCGGAGGTGAACCAGCCCAGGTCGAGGCTGTCGAGGTCGAGCAGCGCGCCGAGCCGGGGGTAGGCGGTGTTGAGCACCTGGAAGCCGCGGTCCAGCAGGAACCCGTCGACCTCGTCGGTGGCGACCCGGCCGCCGAGCCGGTCGCCGGCCTCCAGCAGCCGCCAGGGCACGCCGGCGCGGTGCAGCCGGCGGGCGGCGGCGAGGCCGGCCAGGCCGCCGCCGACGACGACCACGTCGGTGTCAGGCACGCTCCACCCCCGCTCCGGCGCGGTCGCCGTCGCGGTGCGTCCGGGACAGCCGGCTCGGCCACCACACCTTGGGCCCGATGTCGTACGCGAGCGCGGGCACCAGCAGCGAGCGGACCACGATGGTGTCGAGCAGCACCCCGGCGGCGACCGCCACGCCCAACTCCACCAGCACGACAAGCGGCAGCACGGCGAGCGCGGAGAACGTGGCGGCGAGCACGATGCCGGCGCTGGTGATGACGCCGCCGGTGACCGCCAGGCCGGTCAGCACCCCGGCCCGGGTGCCCCGGCGCACCGATTCCTCACGGACCCGGCTCATCAGGAAGATGTTGTAGTCGATGCCGAGCGCGACCAGGAACACGAACGCGAACAGCGGGAACGACTGGTCGACGCCGGGGAAGTCGAAGACGTACTTGAACAGCAGCGCGCAGAGGCCGAGCGTGGCCAGGAACGACAGCACCACGGTGGCGATCAGCAGCACCGGGGCGACCAGGGCGCGCAGCAGCAGCGCCAGGATGACCGCGATGACCAGCAGCACCACCGGGATGATGACGTTGCGGTCGCGGACGGAGGCGTCGGCGGTGTCGACGTTGATGGCGGTGAAGCCGCCGACCACGGCGTCCGCGCCGGGCACCGCGTGCACGGCCTCGCGCAGGTCGCGGATGGCCTGTTCGGCGCCGTTGCTGTCGGGCGGGTCGGCGAGCGTGACGTTGAGCTGGACCCGGCCGTCGACCACCTTGGGCGGCGCGTTCGGGTCCGGTGGCGCGTTCTCGCCCCGTTGGCCGAGCGGCGCGACCGAGGCGACACCCTTGACGCCCTGCGCCACCTGGGCGACCC
The DNA here is from genome assembly GCF_044455315.1 of Micromonospora sp. NPDC051300. NCBI lineage: Bacteria > Bacillati > Actinomycetota > Actinomycetes > Micromonosporales > Micromonosporaceae > Micromonospora > Micromonospora sp. NPDC051300. Next base: position 52,156 of record NZ_JBITEP010000010.1, read on the forward strand.
GCTGCGCGGCGGCCTGCTGGGTGAAGATGGTGGCCGGGCTGCCGGTGCCGGCCGGGAAGTGCCTGTCGATGACCTCCTGGCCGGCCACCGAGTCGGTGCGCTGGGTGAAGAGCTGGGTCTGGCCGAGGGTGGTGGCGCCGAGCTGGGTCACCCCGATCGCGAGGGCGGCCAGGACCACGGCGGTGACGATCCAGACGGTACGCGCGCGGCGCGCCACGAAGCCGGCGACGCGCCCCCAGATGCCGTGTTCGGTGCGCGGGTCGGCGTCGTCGTGCCGGGGTCGGCGGGGCCAGAACGCCCACCGGCCGCCGAGCACCAGCAGGGCGGGCAGGAACGTCAGCATCACCAGCAGCGTGGCGGCGATGCCGACGGCGCTGACCGGGCCGAGCGCCCGGTTGGAGTTGAGGCTGGACAGCAGCAGGCAGAGCAGGCTGACGATGACCGTGGCCCCGGAGGCGACGATGGCCGGGGCGGCGCCCTTCCAGGCGGCCTTCATCGCGTCCCAGGGGCGTTCGTGCCGGTGCAGTTCCTCCCGGTAGCGGGCGATGAGCAGCAGCGCGTAGTCGGTGCCGGCGCCGAAGACGAGCACGGTGAGGATGCCCTGCGCCTGCCCGTTGAGTTTGACCACGTCGTTCTTGGCCAGCAGGTAGACGAAGACGGCGGCCAGTGAGTAGGACATGCCGGCGGCCAGCAGCGGGAAGACCCAGAGCACCGGGCTGCGGTAGACGATCAGCAGGATGACCAGCACCACGACCAGGGTGACCAGCAGCAGCGGCCCGTCGATGGCGGAGAACACCTCGATCAGGTCGCCGAGCAGGCCGGCCGGGCCGGCCACGTCGACGGTGAGCCCGTCGCGGTCCGGGCCGGCGATGCTGCGCAGTTGGTCGACGACGCTGCGGATCTGTTCGCCCTCGGCGCTGTCGATCGGCACGATCACCTGGGCGGCCTGCTTGTCCTGGCTGACGATCGGCGGGGGCAGCGGGCCGATGACGCCGGGCACCTGGGCGAAGCGGGCCGCGTCGGCCTGGATCCGTTGCTGGTCGGCGGGGGTGATGCCGCCGCTGCGCTCGTAGACCACGAGCGCCGGGGTGGACTCCCGGTCGACGAATCCGGCGGACAGGTCCTGGGCGCGGGTGGCCTCGGCGTCGGCCGGGAGGAAGGAGGCGTTGTCGTTGGTGGCGACGTCACCGAGCTTGCCCGCGTACGGGCCGGCGACGCCGCCGACGATCAGCCAGCCGAGCACCACCGCCACCGCGACAAGCGTCGCGGTCCAGCGGCTGCGTCCTGCGGCCATCTCCACCACCCTCGGATCGACGCAACAATCGACGCAGCGGGAGTCTAAGTCGACGCCGACCATCCTGCCGTCCGAAGCGGCGTTCGCGGGCGGAAATCGGGCGGGCGTACGGGCCCGGCGACGAGAAACGCCCGTCGGCGTGGGCCGACGGGCGTCGAGGTGGAGCGAAGCTCCCCCGATTGGACTCGAACCAATAACCTGCCGGTTAACAGCCGGCTGCTCTGCCAATTGAGCTACAGGGGACCGTGCACCGCCCGGCTCGGATCTCCCCGTGCCGTGCGACGGGGAAAAGAATACAGGACATCGGGGGGTGGTGCGCCAGTGGGTTGCCGGCACCCCAGAATCGGGACAAATCGTCATCTCGGCACAGGGAGGTATGAGCCGAGAGCAGGATGGGTAGTTAGGCACCAACAGAGTTCAGGTACGAAAGGAGCCGCCATGCGCGGAAAGATCATGTTTCTTGGCGGGCTGGCAGCGGGGTTCGTCCTGGGCGCCCGTGCCGGCCGGGAGAAGTACGAGGAGCTGGTGGTCCGCGGGCGCAAGGTGCTCGACCACCCGACCGTCCAGGAGGCGGCCGGCGTCGCGCAGGCCCAGGCCACCCGGCTCTACTCCGAGGGCAAGGACAAGCTCGGGCAGAGCAAGCTCGGCGAGAAGATCTCCACGGGTAACGGCAGCAAGTCGGGGCTGACCGACGCCGACAAGCCGTTCGCCGGCACGCCGGCCGCGGTGGGCAGCAAGGCCGGCACCGGGACGAGCGCGACCGGCTCGACCACGACCGGCACCAGCACCAAGCCGAACGGCACGAGCAGCACCCTCTGACATCAGCGGACAGCGGGCCGGCCACCCTCGGGTGACCGGCCCGCTTCCGTGTGTCCGCCCCCACGCGTCACGCCGTCGTGACGGCGGTGTGGCACATTCTCCGGAGGGGAGGTGGACGATCACATGGCGATGGTCGGACCGGAGACCGAGGACCAGGCGCGGCTGCTGCGACTGCTGCGCGACGACGGCCCCCGCTCGCGGGTGGAGCTGGTCGACGTCCTGGGGCTCCCCCGGGCCCGGTTCGCGGCCGAGGCGGACCGGTTGGTCGAGCAGGGCCTGGTGGAGACCGCGGGACCGGCCGCGTCCCGGGGCGGCCGTCGCTCGTCGCTGCTGCGGATCGGCGCGCGGGTGCGCTTCGGCGCGGTAGTGCTCGGCGGCGGCCGGCTGCGGGTCGCGCTGACCGACGGCGAGCTGAACCCGCTCGCCCGCCACGACGAGCCGGTCGACGTGCGACTCGGTCCGGAGCCGGTGGTCGGCCGCGCGGTCGAGCTGCTCGGCAAGCTGCGGGCTGAGGCAGGGCTGGCCCGGCTGACCGGCGTCGGGGTGGCGCTGCCCGCGCCGGTCGCCGTCCGCGACGGCTCGCCGGTGTCCCCGCCCGCGCTGCCCGGCTGGCACCGGTTCCCGGTACGCGACACGCTCGCCGCCGAGCTGGGCTGCCCGGTGCAGGTGGACAACGACGCGAACGCGATGGCCGTCGGCGAGTGGCACGCCGGCACCGGCCGCCCGTTCGACGACTTCCTCTACGTCAAGCTCGGCGACGCGGTGGGCTGCGGGTTGGTGCTCGGCGGTTCGCTCTACCGGGGCGCGGCCAGCGGGGCCGGCGACATCGGGCACCTCCAGCTCACCGAGGACGGGCCGCTCTGCGGCTGCGGCAACACCGGCTGCGTCGAGGCGTACTGCGGGGATGCCGCGCTGGTGCGGGAGGCGGTGACGGCTGCGCGAGCCGGGCGCTCGACGGCGCTGGCGGACCGGCTCGCGGCGGCCGGCACGCTGACCGTGGCGGACGTGGCCGGGGCGGCGACCCAGGGCGACCCGGCGGCGCAGACGCTGGTCCGCGACGCCGCCCGCCGGCTCGGCCAGGTGCTGGTCAACCTGGTCAGCTTCGTCAACCCGGCCATCGTGATCATCGGTGGCGCGGCGCCGGGCATCGGACCGGTCCTGCTCGCCGAGATCCGTGGCGTGGTCTACCGGCGGTCCACGCCGCTGGCCACCGGCAGCATGCCCATCGTCCTGTCCGACCTGGACGACCAGGCCGCCCTGATCGGCGCCGCCCGCCTGACCAGCGACCAGGTCTTCACCACCCGCTGACCCCGGACGCCCTCGCCGATCCGTCGGCCCGTCGGCGCCCCTCGGCCCGTGGGCGCCCCGCTCGACAGGCCCCGCCACGGCGCTGCCCAGCCGCCTACTCCGTGGGTCGGCACGCCTGGTGCCGCCCGGCACCGCATGCCTCTCAGCGCCTACAAACTTGATGACGCAGGTGGATCAATGGCGGCACATCCGGCCGGTTCGCTTCACAAGGCTCGGCCCTGCTGGTGAGTGGAACGCCATGGGTGCCAGGCGCGCCTCCAGACACCCATGCCGCTCCACCCACGGCCCCACCAGACCACCAGTGGAACGCCACGGGTGCCTCCCGCGCCTCCAGACACCCATGCCGTTCCACCCACGGCCCCACCAGACCACGAGTGGAACGACATAGGTGCCTCCCGCGCCTCCAGACACCCATCCCGTTCCACCCACGCTTTCACCGGAAGGCTGGAGGGTGGGCGCCGCGATGACATAGCCGGTCGGGTCAGCGGGCCAGGGCTACGGGGTGATGGGTGAGTCATCCGTGCCATCAAGTTTGTAGGCGCGCGCGAGATTGCCCGGCCGCCCGGCTCGCGAGCCCGCCGGGGCGCGCACCGCCGGGATCCGGAACCACCGGACTGCCGAGCCGCGGGGCCGCGAAGTCGCCAAGTCGCGAAGTCGCCAAGTCGCGAAGTCGCCGAATTCCGAGCACACCGGGTTGCCGGGCCGCGAGCCGCTAGGACCCCGAGCCGCCAGGACCCCGAGCCGCCAGGACCCCGAGCCGCCAGGACCCCGAGCCGCCAGGACCCCGAGCCGTCGGGCTTCGGGCCGCGCCGGCCGCAGGGGCCGGCGCGCCGGAGGGGGCGCGCCGGCCGGGGTGAGCTGTCAGTCGCGGGTGGTGCTGAAGGCGGCGTCGAAGGCGGCGGTGGGGGCGTCGAAGGCGAGGCGGCGGACGAACTGGAGCGCCTCCGGCGCGCCGACCAGGCGGTCCATGCCGGCGTCTTCCCACTCGATCGAGATCGGGCCGTCGTAGCCGATCGCGTTCAACGCCCGGAAGCAGTCCTCCCAGGGCACGTCCCCGTGGCCGGTGGAGACGAAGTCCCAGCCGCGTCGCAGGTCGGCCCAGGGCAGGTGGGAGGAGAGCCGGCCACGCCGGCCGTCGCCGGTGCGGACCTTCGCGTCCTTGCAGTCCACGTGGTAGATCCGGTCGGCGAAGTCGAAGATGAAGTTGACCGGGTCCAGCTCCTGCCAGACGAAGTGCGACGGGTCCCAGTTGAGCCCGAACGCCTCCCGGTGGCCGATCGCCTCCAGGGTCCGCTTCGTGGTCCAGTAGTCGTAGGCGATCTCGCTGGGGTGCACCTCGTGGGCGAAGCGCACGCCCTCGGCGTCGAAGACGTCCAGGATCGGGTTCCACCGGTCGGCGAAGTCCTGGTAGCCGCGCTCGATCATCGCCGGCGGCACCGGCGGGAACATCGCCAGCGTGTGCCAGATGGACGAGCCGGTGAACCCGACGACCGTGCGGACGCCGAGCTTGGCCGCCGCCCGCGCGGTGTCCTTCATCTCCTCGGCGGCGCGGCGGCGCACCCCCTCTGCCTCGCCGTCGCCCCAGATCCTCGCCGGCAGGATGTCCTGGTGCCGCTCGTCGATCGGGTGGTCGCAGACCGCCTGCCCGACCAGGTGGTTGGAGATGGTGAAGACCTGGAGGTTGTGCTTGGCCAGGGTCTCCCGCTTACGGTCGACGTAGGAATCGTCGGCGAGCGCCTTGTCGACCTCGAAGTGGTCGCCCCAGCAGGCGATCTCCAGCCCGTCGTATCCCCACTCGGCGGCGAGCCGGCAGACCTCGTCGAACGGAAGATCGGCCCACTGGCCGGTGAAGAGCGTGATGGGTCGCGCCATTGTCCTTCTCCCCTGTCGTGGTGGGGATTCCGTCGCGGACCGGGGCGAGGGTGACCGGGGGACGGCGACGGCTGGGCACCGGTGGACGCCGGAGCGTCTGCGCCCGACGGGTTGCGCCTCCCGACGGGCCACCGGCCACCTCGCGGTCGCCGTCCCCACTCTATGGCCTACCTCACGGCAGGGTCCAGCGCTGGTTGGCGGCGCCGGTGCAGGTCCACAGGTGCACCGCCGTGCCGTCGGCCGAGTTGTTGCCGGACACGTCCAGGCACTTGCCGGACTGCGGGTTGCGCACCGTGCCGTCGGCCTGCGCCGACCAGTTCTGCGCGCCGGTGCCGTTGCACGTCCAGAGCTGGATCTTCGTGCCGTCCGCGCTCGCGCCGCCGGAGACGTCCAGGCACTTGCCCAGCGCCTTCACCGGCCCGTTCGGCGTGACAGTCCAGGTCTGCGCCGTCGACGAGTTGCAGGTGTAGAGCTGGATCTGGGTGCCGTCGGCGGTCGCCGCGTTGCGCACGTCCAGGCACTTGCCGGCCAGACCCTTCACCGGGCCGGTCCCGCCGGTGCCGCCACCGCCGCGGACCAGCGTGAAGTCGTCCACGTCGAAGAGCCCGGACCCGCTGCCGGTGAACGTCAGGTAGACCGTCTGCGTCCCCGACGGCACCCCGCTCAGCGTGGTGGTGACGTCGGCGTACGTGGTCCAGCTCCCGGTGTTGGGCACCGCCACCTGGCCGAGCAGCGGTCCGGTCGGCGAGCCGGTCCGCACCCCGATGGTGCCGCCCGGCCCGCCGGAGACCACCCGGGCCCGCAACGACGTCGCCCCGGTCAGGTCCAACCCCTGGTACGCGGCCCAGTCGCCCGGGTCGACGTACCCCAGGGTCTGCCCGCCGTTGGCGCCGGCCTTGGTGAACGCGCTGACGCCGCTGGCCGCGCTGAACGCCTCGGCCTGCACGGTGGTGTTGCCGGTCGGCGGCGGGGTGCCGCCCAGTTCCTTGATCCGGATGTTGCGGAACGACACGTCGTCGCCGGTGCCGTGGTTCTGGATGCCGACGTGTCCGGCGAGCGACCGGACCGGGTCGGTGTTGGTGAAGTCGTTGATCCGGACGCCGTTCAGGAAGACCTGGAGCCGTTCGCCCTCGACCAGGATCTCGTAGGTGTTCCACTCCCCCGCCGGGTTCAGCGCCGCGTCCCGGGCCGCCAGGTCGGCGGACTTGAACCCGTAGATCGCGCCGGTGGTCTTGTCCGCCGAGTCGGTGGGGTCGATCTGCACCTCGTAGCCGTTGTTCACCGCCGAGTTCGGGTCGCTCGACGGCGGAAAGCCGACGAACACCCCGGAGTTGTCGTCGCCGGGGAGCCGCCAGTCCAGCTTGAGCGAGTAGTTGGTGAACTGCTTCGCGCTGTACCAGTAGAGGCCCATGCCGCCGACCGAGGTGAGCGTGGCGTCGGAGTTGGTGAAGCTGCCCGGCCCGGCCTGCGACCAGCCTGTGGTGCCGCCGTTGTAGAGCGCGGTGTAGCCGGTCTCGGGCCGGCAGTCGGCCCTGGTGCGCCCGGCGGCGTAGCGGATGCCGCCGAGCAGGTGCGCCCGGAACGCCGGCTCGGCGTACGACGCCTGGGTGTGTCCGCCGCCGGTGTAGAAGGACCGGCCGCCGCCGTAGGACTTGCACCAGGCGTGCGGGTGGTCGCCACCCATCGAGCCACCCGAGTAGGTGGACTCGTCGAGGCTGGCCAGCACGTGCGCGGTGGATCGGGCGTTGGTGCGGTAGTCGTACCACTCGTCGGTGCGGTTCCACAGTTGCGGCAGGTGCGCGGTGGCCGCGTGCGCCCGGTCCTCCACCTTGACGGTGGCCGGCTGGATCGCCGGGTGGGACGCGAACCAGGCGCCGACGAGGTTGCCGTAGAACGGCCAGTCGTACTCGGTGTCGGCGGCGGAGTGCACGCCGACGTATCCGCCGCCGCCGCCGATGTAACTCTCGAACGCGGCCTGCTGCGTGGCGTTGAGCACGTCACCCGTGGTGTTGAGGAAGATCACCGCCTCGAAGCGGGCCAGGTTGGCGGTGGTGAACTGGGTGGCGTCCTCGGTCGCGGTGACCGTGAAGTTGTTCGCCGCGCCCAGGTCACGCACGGTCTGCGTGCCGACCGCGATGGAGTCGTGCCGGAAGCCCGCGGTCTTGGAGAAGACCAGCACGTCGTACGGGGCGTCGGCGGCGCTCGCCGGGGCGCCGGCGAGGGTGGCGGCGACGGCGGTCACCGCCACCACCGCGGTACGGAGGAGTCTCATCGGTGTTCTCCTTGCCATCCTCACGGCAGCGTCCACTTCTGGTTCGCGGCCCCGGTGCAGGTCCACAGGTGCACCGGCGTGCTGTCGGCCGAGTTGTTGCCGGACACGTCCAGGCACTTGCCGGACTGCGGGTTGCGCACCGTGCCGTCGGCCTGTGCCGACCAGTTCTGCGCGCCGGTGCCGTTGCACGTGTAGAGCTGGATCTTGGTGCCGTCCGCGCTCGCGCCGCCGGACACGTCGAGGCACTTGCCGTACGCCTTGACCGTCGAGTTGGGCGTCACCGTCCAGGTCTGCGCGGCGGTGCCGTTGCAGGTGTAGATCTGGATCTGGGTGCCGTCGGCGGTCGCCGCGTTGCGCACGTCGAGGCACTTGCCGGCCAGTCCCGTCACCGGCCCGGTCCGCACGGCCGAGGTGGTGAACGTGAACGCGTCCAGGTCGTAGAGCGCCCCGGTGCCGCCGGCGAACGTCAGGTAGAGCGTGGTGGTGCCGGCCGGCGGGTTGGTGATGGTGCCGGTGACCGTGGTGAACGAGTCCCAGGCGCCGGTGACCGGGACGGTGGCCGAGCCGAGCACGGTGCCGGTGGCCGAGCCGGCCCGCACCTGGAGCGTGCCGCCCGCGCCGGCCGAGGAGACCCGGGCGCTGAACCCGGTGGCGTCGGCGAGCAGGTACGGCTGGAACGCGATCCAGTCCCCGTTGTTGATGTCGCCGACGGTCTTGCCGCCCTCGGCGGTGCCCTTGTCGAACGTGTTGATCCCGGACGAGGTCTTGAAGTGCTCGGCCTGCCGGTGCCGGGGCTGGAGCGTGTGCTGGGTGTGGGTGGTGAGGCCGCCGGAGTCGGTGTACTCGGCGTCGAAGATGGCGAAGATGTTCGCCGCGTCGTCGTGCTCGCCGTCCACCGGGATGGCGATCGTGCCGGTGCAGCCGGTCGCCGAGGTGATCTGGTGGCCGTGCTGGTCGTGGCCGAGCACGTAGGTCATCTTGACCTTGGTGCAGTCGATGGTGGCGTCCTCCGGGTCGGTGACGGTGATCCGGAACGGGACCGTGTCGCCGAAGGAGAAGAGCTTGCCGTTGCCGGGCGTCTCGATGACCACTGTCGGCGCGGTGTTGCCGACGGTGATCGTCACGCTCGCGGTGCCGGTGGCGCCCTGCGGGTCGCGGACGGTGAGCGTGGCGGTGTAGCGGCCGTTGGCGGTGTAGGTGTGCGACGGGTTGGCGGCGGTGGAGGTGCCGCCGTCGCCGAACGTCCAGGCGTAGGTGAGCGTGCCGCCCTCCGGGTCGGACGAGCCGGCCGAGGAGAACGTCACGGCCAGCGGCGCGGTGCCGGAGGTCCGGTCGGCGGCGGCGCGGGCCACCGGGGCGCGGTTGCCGCCGCCCAGGTAGTCGAAGCGGTAGAGCGCCGAGTTGGCGTCGCCGTTGAAGTAGCCGGTGCCGTAGTCGAGCACGTAGTAGGAGCCGTCCGGGCCGAACGCGGAGTCCATCACCTGCTTGCCGGTCCACGGGAACGCGTCGATGGTGCCGGGCGAGCCGTCCGCGTTGACGTGGATCGGCTTGATCCAGCCGCGGCCGAACTCGGTGGCGAAGAACTGCCCGTCGAAGGACTGCGGGAACTTGGTGGTGGACGGGTTGGCCGCGTCGTAGCGGTAGACCGGGCCGCCCATCGGCGACTCGGAGCCGCCGCCGAACTCGCTCGGGGTGCCGGCGTCACCGCCGTAGCGGATCCAGGCCGGCTTCGCGCCGGGCAGCGTCGCCAGGCCGGTGTTGCGGAACGAGTTGTTGGTCGGCCCGCCGGTGCAGTTGAACTTCGCACCGGCCGTGCCGGTGGCGAAGTCCCACTCGGCGTACGTCTCGGTGGCGGTGTTGGTGCCGGTGCAGTACGGCCAGCCGTAGTTGCCCGGCCCGGTGACCCGGTCGAACTCGACCTGCCCGGAGGGGCCGCGCGCCGAGGTGGTGCCGGCGTCCGGCCCGTAGTCGCCGACGTAGACGATGCCGGTGGCCTTGTCGACGCTCATCCGGAACGGGTTGCGGAAGCCCATCGCGTAGATCTCCGGGCGGGTCTTCGCGGTGCCGGGCGCGAAGAGGTTGCCGCTGGGGATCGAGTACGTGCCGTTGGCGTTCACCTTGATCCGCAGGATCTTGCCGCGCAGGTCGTTGGTGTTGCCGGCGCTGCGCTGCGCGTCGTACCCGGGGTTGCGGTTGGTGCGTTCGTCGATCGGCGCGTAGCCGGCGGAGTCGAACGGGTTGGTGTCGTCGCCGGTGGAGAGGTAGAGGTTGCCGGCGGCGTCGAAGTCGATGTCGCCGCCGACGTGACAGCAGAGTCCCCGGTCGGCCGGCACGTCGAGCACGTCGACCTTGCTGGCCTGGTTGAGCGTAAAGTCGGCGTTGAGCGTGAACCGGGAGAGCCGGTTGACGCCCTGCCAGGCGGAGAAGTCGGTGCCGGTGGCGGGTGCGTCCCCGGCCGGGGTGGAGAGCGGCGGCGCGTAGTAGAGGTAGATGTGCCGGTTGGTGGCGAAGCCGGGGTCGACGCCGACGCCCTGCAACCCCTCCTCGTCGTGGGTGTAGACGGCGAGGGTGCCGACGACAGTGGTGGTGCCGGCCGCGTCGGTGCGGCGCAGCGTGCCGTTGCGGGCGGTGTGCAGGACCGAGCGGTCGGGCAGCACCGCGAGCGACATCGGCTCGCCGGTCTCGGCGACGCCGCGGGCCAGCTCGACCTGCTGGAAGTCGCTCGCCGTGATGGGGTGGGCGGACGCCGGGACGGGCGTCGTGGCCAGGGTGACCGTGCCGGCGGTGGCGGCGAGCAGCAGCGCCGCGCCGGCGGCCAGTCGTCGTCGGGCGGGTGGGTGGTGGGGGTGGCTGGACATGCCGTGCAGTCCTTCCTGACGCGCGCAGCCAGGATCGGGCGCGCGTCGCGCCGGATGCCGAAAGGGGGGAGCTGGTGCTGGGCACGACATTAAAACCTTTCGATCGGCATGTCCATAGCTTCTGATCGATCGGAAACTACTTTTGACGTGGATCGACAAAAGTTAGCCCGGCGAGGTGGAGTAGCAACGCCTTCACCTCCGTCGCCGCGACCCCCTCCCGGGCCGCCGTCGGGTCGGAACAGAGCAGCACCGGGCCGTCCGCCGGGTCGGTCGGCAGCCGCCCGTGCGAGCCGCGGACCGCCCGCGCGCCCGCGTCCAGCCCCACCACGCTCATCAGGTAGCGCATCCCGAGCTTCTTGCGGGCCAGCGCCACCGCCGCCCGGCGCTTCGCCGCGCCCGGCGCGGCCGGGTCGAAGAACAGCTCGGCCGGGTCGTAGCCGGGCTTGCGATGGATCTCGACCAGCCGGGCGAAGTCGGGCGCCCGCGCGTCGTCGAGCCAGTAGTAGTAGGTGAACCAGGCGTCTGCCTCGGCCACCAGCACCAGCTCGCCGGAGCGGGCATGGTCCAGCCCGTAGCCGGCCTGCCCGGTCGCGTCCAGCACCTCGGCCACGCCGGGCAGCGCGGCGCAGAGCTTCGCCACCGCCGGCACGTCCGCCGGGTCCCGCACGTAGACGTGCGCGACCTGGTGGTCGGCCACCGCGAAGGCCCGCGACGTCCACGGCTCCAGGTATTCCATTCCGGCCTGGGTGTGCACGCGCAGCAGCCCCTCGGCGCGCAGCATCCGGTTGACGTCCACCGGGCGGGACACGTCGGTGATGCCGTACTCCGACAGCGCCACCACCGTGGCGTCGCGTGCCCGCGCCGCGTCCAGCAGCGGCCCGAGCACCGCGTCCAGTTCCGCCGCCGCGGCGGCGGCCCGCGGCGAGGACGGGCCGAAGCGTTGCAGGTCGTAGTCGAGGTGCGGCAGGTAGACCAGGGTCAGGTCCGGGGCGTGGTCGGCGAGGATCCGCTGCGCGGCCCGGCTGATCCACGCCGAGGACGGCAGCCCCGCGCCCGGCCCCCAGTAGCTGAACAGCGGGAAGGTGCCGAGCGCGTCGGTGAGCGTGTCGTGCAGCTCCGGCGGGTCGGTCCAGCAGTCCGGCTCCTTGCGCCCGTCGGCGTGGTAGACCGGGCGCGGCGTGACCGTCCAGTCGACGTCCGCGCCCATCGCGTACCACCAGCAGACGTTTGCCACCCGGTAGCCCGGCTCCACCCGGCGGGCCGCCTGCCACACCTTCTCGCCGCCGACGAGCGCGTGGTGCTGCCGCCAGAGCAGCACCTCGCCGAGGTCCCGGAAGTACCAGCCGTTGCCCACCACGCCGTGCCCGGCGGGTGGCTCGCCGGTGAGGAAGGTGGCCTGCGCCGAGCAGGTCACCGCCGGAAGCACGGTGCCCAACTCGGCGGCGAAACCGGCCTCGGCCACCGCGCGCAGCCGTGGCATGTGCGCCAGCAGGCGCGGCGTCAGCCCCACCACGTCCAGCACCACCAGCCGCCGGCTCATGAGGGCACCCCCACCCCGCCGGCCACACCGAGCGCGGTCAGCTCGTCGCGGGCGAAGGCCAGTTCGGCGGCGATGCCGGCGGCCAGCTCCGCGTCGCCGCGCGGCCGCCGCGCCTCCGGCAGCACCCCCCAGGTGTACGTCTCCACGTCGAGGTGGTCGCAGCCGGCGGCCGGTCCGGCGTACAGCGCGGCGAGGGCGGCCCGCAGCACCGGCACGGTGGAGCGCAACGGTTCCTCGGGTGGCGCGTGCAACGGCACGTGGTAGTGCACCCGCCACGCCCCCGGCAGCCGCGCGTCCAGCGCGGCGTCCAGGTCGTCGGCCGCCCACGCCGGGTCGGCCGGGTCGACCGCGCCGGCGCAGCCCACCGCCCGGGTCTGGTGCAGGAACCTCGGCTCGACGAAGCGGCGCAGCGCCCCGGTCGCGCCGGCCGGGTCGGGCGCCTCGACGGCGGCCGAGACCTGCACCTTGACCACCGGCAGCCCGGCGTCGCGCAGCCGGGCCAGCGCGTCGACCGGCTCCTCCCAGGCGCACGCCAGGTGCGCCAGGTCCAGGCAGACGCCGAGCCACTCCTGGTCCACGCCGGACAGCGTCGCGGCGGCCTGCCCGGTCGACTCGACCAGGCAGCCGGGCTCCGGCTCGAACCCGACCCGGACCGTGCGGCCGGTGTCGCGGCGCAGCGCGGCCAGCCCGGCGGCGAGCGCGTCGAGCCGGCGCCGGGCGGCGTCGGCCCGGTCCGGGCCCCACGGCGTGCGCCAGGCCAGCGGCAGCGTCGAGATCGAACCCCGGGCCGCGTCGTCGGGCAGCAGGTCGGCGAGCACCCGGGCCAGGTCCAGGGTGTACGCGAGGCGCTCCGGCGTGGTCCAGTCCGGCCGGTAGACCGCGCCCTTGACCACCGGGGCCTGGAACGCCGCGTACGGGAAACCGTTGAGCGTGACCACCTCCAGCCCGCGTACGGTCAGCTCGTGGCGCAGCCGGCGGCGGGCCGCCGGGTCGGCGGCGAGCGCGGCGGCCACCGGCGCGGCCAGCCACAGCCCCAGCCCGAGCAGGTCGGCGTCCAGGCTCCGGCGCACCGCCACCGCGTAGGTGTCGAGCTGGGCGAGGATGCCCGGCAGGTCCTCCGCCGGGTGGACGTTCGTGCAGTAGCCGAGGTGGACGGTGGTGCCGTCGGCGTGACGCAGCCGCATCACGCGCCCCCACGCAGGATCGAGTTGCCGGCGAACGTGGCGGCCGGGTCCTCCAGGTCGGTGAGGTCCAGCTTGCCGGACTGGCCGTAGAACTCCACCGGATTGCGCCACAGCACCCGGTCCACGTCGTCGTCGTCGAACCCGGCGGCAAGCATCGCCTCCCCGGTGGCCCGGGTCAGCAGCGGGTCGGAGCGCCCCCAGTCGGCGGCGGAGTTCACCAGCATCCGCTCCGTCCCGTACGCCTTCAGCAGCTCGACCATCCGCGGCGGCGACATCTTGGTCTCCGGATAGATCGAGAAGCCCAGCCAGCAGCCGCTGTCCCGGACCAGTTCCACGGTCACCTCGTTGAGGTGGTCGACAAGCACCCGCCCGGGCGCGATGCCCGACTCGGCGACCACCGCCAGGGTGCGCTCGACGCCGCGCGCCTTGTCCCGGTGCGGGGTGTGCACCAGGGCGGGCAGGTCGTGCGCGACGGCCAGGGCGAGCTGCCCGGCCAGCGCGGCGTCCTCGGCCGGCGTCATCGCGTCGTAGCCGATCTCGCCGACCGCCACCACGCCGTCCTTGTCCAGATAGCGGGGCAGCACGTCGAGCACCGGGCGGCAGCGCGGGTCGTTCGCCTCCTTCGGGTTCAGCGCCACGGTGGCGTGGTGCCGGACGCCGAACTGCCCGGCCCGGAACGGCTCCCAGCCGACGAGCGAGTCGAAGTAGTCGACGAAGCTCTGCACGCCGGTGCGTGGCTGGCCCAGCCAGAACGCCGGCTCGACCACCGCCCGCACCCCGGCGGCGGCCATCCGCTCGTAGTCGTCGGTGGTCCGGGACGTCATGTGGATGTGCGGGTCGAAGATGCGCACGTCACGCCTCCGTGGTGGTGATGGTGAGCCGGTCGAGCAGGTCGGTGGCGTCGGCCGGCATGGTCCGTCCGGCGGCGTGCCGCTCGGCGGCGTACGCGGCAAGCATCTGCGCCAGCTCGCCGTCGGAGCGCTCGGTCAGGCCGTCCACCACGGCCAGCGGCACGCCGGCGAAGACGCACTTCAGCACCGCCTGCCGCCACGCCGGCTGCTCCAGGTGCCGGGCGTAGGGGCCGAGCGCGGCGGCGACCAGCCGGGTGTCGTTGGTGCGGATCGCGTCGTGCAGCAGCGGCACGCACTCCGCCCCGATCGGCAGCAGCGGCAGGGCCCGCAGCACGGCCCGCTTCTCCGCGGCGTCGCCCTCCCGGTAGAGCGTCTCGGCCGCGGTGGCGTGCCCGCCGGGCAGCGCGGTCAGCAGCAGCGCCCGGGCGGCCTCGTCGACGGTCCAGCCGGCCGGGTCGGGCACCGGACCGCGCCCGCAGCGCCGGGCGGCGGCGGCGAAGTAGCGCGGGATCGCCGCGGGTTCGGTCGCGACGCGGCGCAGCGCCGCGTCCAGCCACTGCGGATCGGGTACGCCCCGAAGCGCGGCGCGCAGTCGGTCGGGTGTCATGCCGTCTCCCTCTGCCGGTGGTGGAAGGTGGTCGGTCACCGCCTCTCGCCGCGGCGGGCGGCGGCGCGCAGGAAGTCCAGCGAGCGGGCGGCGACGGTCGGGGCGGCGTGCGAGTGGCGGGGCAGCTCCACCGCCACCAGGCCGGGGTAGCCGGCGTCGGCGAGGGCGGCCAGCACCGGCGGGAAGTCGATCTCGCCGGCGCCGAACTCCAGGTGTTCGTGCACGCCCCGGCGCATGTCGTCGATCTGCACGTTGACCAGGTGGTCGGCGACCGCCGTCACGCAGTCGGGCACCGGCAGCGGCTCCAGGCAGCGACAGTGTCCGATGTCGAGGGTGATGCCGAAGCCGGGCGGTTCGCCGAGCGCCGCGCGCAGCCGCCGCCAGCCGGCGATGTCCTCGACCAGCATGCCCGGCTCCGGCTCGAAGCCCAGCGGCACGCCGGCCGCCTCGGCGCAGACCGTGGCGCACCCGGCGACCAGGCGCTCCCACGCCACCCGGGGCGGCACCTCGGGCGGGCGGATGCCGGCCCAGAAGGAGACCACCTCGGCGCCCAGGTCCGCCCCGATCCGCACGGCCCGGCGGAGGAACTCGACCCGGCGGGACGGGTCGTCGTGCAGCAGCGTCGGGGCGTGCTTGTGCCACGGGTCGAGCAGGTAGCGGGCCCCGGTCTCGACCACCACGGCCAGTCCCAGCGCGCCCAGCCGGCGGCGCACGGCGTCCACCCGGCGGGCCAGCCCGGGAGCGAACGGGTCCAGGTGGTCGTGGTCCAGGGTGAGCGCCACCCCCGCGTAGCCGAGGTCGGCGAGCACCCCGAGCGCGTCGTCGAGGCGGTGGTTGGCGAAGCCGTTGGTGCCGTACCCGAATCGCAGCCGGCCCGGCGCGGGCGCGGGCCGGCGGGGCGCGACGGCCGGCGTCACGGTGGTCATGTCGGGGAGACCAGCCGGGCCAGGCGGCGCCCGAGCGGCGCGGCGGCGGCCACCGCGAGGCCGAGCAGCCCGGCGCCGGCGCGGGCGGTCAGCGCGCCCTGCAACGCGGGCAGCCCGGTGATGCCGGCGCCGACCGCGGCGCGTACCCGGGCCGGCGACGGGTCGGCGAGCACCCGGGCCTGCGCCCGCCCGTACCGAACCGCGTACCCCGCCGCCAACGCCGCCGGCCCGAGGCGAAGGAAGGGCCCCTTCCTAACGCATTCGGTAGAGGAGGGGGCCCCGCTTAACACGTCCGGCCGGCCCGGGGCGGCGAGCGCGATCAGCGCGGTGCCGGCGAGCGTGAAGGCGGGCAGCCGGCGGTCGGCCGCGCCGGTCACCTCGCGGCGGGACAGCGCGGTGACGGTCCAGGTGTGCGCGGCGACGGTCAGCGCCGCCGGCAACGCCCGGGCGGTCCGGCCGCCCGTCGCGCCGAGCAACACGTCCAGCCCCCGGCACGCCGCCATCACGGCGGGACCGGCCGTGGTGTCCTTCGCGCTCAGGTCGTACCCCCAGATGGTGGCCGCGAGCGGGAGCGCGACGGTCGCCGCGTGCCGGCCCCCGGCGGCGGTGGCGACGGCCAGCCCGGCGGCGGTCAGGCCGCCGGCCAGGCCGAGCGCGACGGCGGGCCGGACCCGGCCGGACGGGATCGGCCGCTCCGGCCGCTCGGTCGCGTCGAGCCGCCGGTCCGCCCAGTCGTTGGCGGCCATCCCGGCCCAGTAGAGCAGCACCGACGCGGCGGCCAGGGCGGGGGTACGCCGGCCGAGCGCGCCCGCCGCCGCGGCCCCGGCCAGCACGTCACCGGGTACGGACAGCGCGGCGGGTGCCCGGACCAGCTCGGCCAGGTCGGCGAGGCGGGTCACCGGGGCGCCCCGGCGTGCAGGCCGGCGACGAAGTCGCGCAGCACCGCCCACTGGTCGCCCAGCGCGTGGCCGGCGCCGCCGAGCGGATCCTTGAAGAAGAACGCCAGCTCGGCCAGGGGTCCCCGGCGGCCGGCGGCGTGCGCGGCGGCGGTCAGCCGGGCCAGGTCCAGCACCAGCGGGGCGGCCAGCGCCGAGTCGCAGCCGTGCCAGGTGAACTCCATCCGCATCCCGGTGCCCAGGAAGCCGGCGAAGGTGACCAGGTCCCAGGCGGTCTTGAAGTCGCCCAGCTCCTCGACGTAGTCGATCCGGGTGCTGCCCTGCGGCAGGTAGCCGAGCGTCTCCGCGAGCACCCGCTGCTTGCTGCCCACCTTGGCGGCGTTGGCGGCCGGCTCGGCGAGCGTCGCGCCGTCGCCGCCGCCGAGCAGGTTCGTGCCCGACCAGGACCGCACCGCCAGGTGCCGCATCGCGAACATCGGCGCGAGCACCGACTTGAGCAGCGTCTCGCCGGTCTTGCCGTCGTGCCCGGCGTACGGGAGTCCGCGCGCGTCGGCCAGCGCGGCCAGCGCCGGCAGCCGGGCACCGGTGGACGGGGTGAAGTCGACGTACGGGCAGCCGGCGGTGAACGCCGCGTACGCGTATCGGGAGCTGGCCGGCAGCACCTCGTCCGGGCCGGCCAGCGAAGCCCGCAGCGCGGTCGGGTCGTGGTGTGCCGGGTGCGGGGCGGGCGCCGGCTCGGTGGCGGCGACGTTGACCACCACCACCCGGTCCAGCCCGTGCCGGTGGCGGAACGCGGTCAGGTCGTCGACCACGGCGGCGATCCGGTCGGCCGGGGTGCCCTCGGTCGGCGCGGGTCGTAGCGCCGCCTCGACGTCGGCCAGGTCCGGCGCGACGGCGTCGGCCAACCGGCCCGGCAGCACCCCGGCGGCGGCCAGCGCCTCGGCGCGTTTGGTCAGCGGGGTGGCGACCACGTCGTGACCGCCGAAGACGAGGTCGCCGAGGCCCGGCAGCGCGGGACCGCGCAGCTCGGGCAGCTCGGTCACGCACCCGGTCGGCGGGGTGAGCCCGGCCCGCAGGGCCAGCGCCCCGACCACGCTCGTGGTGGCGACCGAGCCGCGCGCTCCGACCAGCCAGACACCCGTACGCATCGCGTTACCTCCCCAGGTCGGTGCCGGCCCCGCCGGTGCGGCCGGGGAATCCCGGTCCGGCCGCACCGGAGGGCCGTGCTGGTCGTGCCGGCCGGAGGATCCCGGCGGCACGCTCCCCGACGCCGGCCTCGTCCCCGCCGCGGGGCGCAACCGCGGCGGGCCCTCGCCGGCCGGCGCCGGAAGGTGTCGGCGGCGCTCACGCGCCGCGCGGGGTGGGCGGGTTGTTAAGCGGGGCCCCCTCCTCTACCGGAGGCGTTAACAGGGGACCCCTCCTTCTCCACCTCCACCCAGGCGGAGTCGGCCGCCGACCGGGAGACCGCGTCCAGCACCAACTGCACCTGCAACGCGTCGGCGAACGACGGCCTCGGGTCGGTGCCGGTGGCGACCGCCTCGACGAAGTCGCGCATCTGGTGGGTGAAGGAGTGCTCGTAGCCGATGATGTGGCCCGGCGGCCACCACGCGTCCAGGTACGGGTGCTCCGGCTCGGTCACCAGGATCCGGTTGAAGCCCTGCTCGGCGGCGGGCCGGGTGGCGTCCAGGAACTCCAGTTCGTTGAGGCGTTCCAGGTCGAACACGACGCTGCCGCGCGAGCCGTTGATCTCGACCCGCAGGGCGTTCTTCCGGCCGGTGGCGAACCGGGTCGCCTCGTAGGTGGCGAGCCCGCCGCCGTCGAGCCGGGCCACGAAGACCGCCGCGTCGTCCACGGTGACCTCGCCGGTGCCCCGGCCGTTGCCACCGGCCTGCGCGGCCAGGCCGCTCGACCCGGCCGGCAACGGCCGCTGCCGCACGAACGTCTCGGTCAGCGCGCTGACCCCGCTGATCGACTGCCCGGTGACGTACTGGGTGAGGTCGATGATGTGCGCGCCGATGTCGCCCAGCGCGCCGGAGCCCGCCCGGTCCTTCTGCAACCGCCAGACCAGCGGGAACTGCGGGTCGACGATCCAGTCCTGGAGGTACACCGCCCGGACGTGCCGGATCTCGCCGAGCCGCCCGTCGGCGACGAGCTGCCGCATCAGGGCGACCGCCGGCACCCGCCGGTAGTTGAAGCCGCACATCGCGCGGACCCCGGACTCGCGGGCCCGCGCGGCGGCGGCGGTCATTTCCCGCGCCTCGGCGACGGTGTTGGCCAACGGCTTCTCGCACAGCACGTGCTTGCCCGCGGCCAACGCGGCGAGGGCGATCTCGCCGTGGCTGTCCCCCGGCGTGCAGATGTCGACCACGTCGATCTCGTCGGACTCGACGAGCCGCCGCCAGTCGGTGGTGTACCCGTCCCAGCCGAGCCGGTCGGCGGCCTCGGCCACCTTCGGCTCGTCCCGGCCGCAGACGAGCGACATCCGCACCTTCGCCGGCAGGTCGAACACCCGGTTCACGGTGCGCCACGCCTGGGAGTGCGCGGCGCCCATGAACGCGTAGCCGACCATGCCGACCCGCAGGATGCTGTCGTGACTGGACAAGCTGGGTCTCCCCCCGTGTGTCAGAACCCGAGCTTCAGGTAGTCGCCCGAGTTCTGCTTCGTGATCGTCTCGGAGGAGAGCACGATCTCCTTCGGCACCTGGAGTTCCACCAGGTCGGACATGCCCTTGCCCTGCCCGATCAGCCGGGCGAGGGAGATGGCCGACGAGGCCATCGACGGGCTGTAGGTGACGGTGGCCTTGAGCACCGTGTTGTCGGCCGCGATGTCCTCCATGGCCTTCTTCGAGCCGGCGCCGCCGACCATGAAGAACTCCTTGCGGTTGGCCTGGTTGACCGCGGCCAGCACGCCGATGCCCTGGTCGTCGTCGTGGTTCCAGACCGCGTCGATCTTCGGCAGGGCCTGGAACAGCCCGGTGGCGGCCTGCTGGCCGGAGTCCACGGTGAACTCGGCAGGGCGGCGGTTGGCCACCTTCAGCCCGTACGACGCGAGCGTGTCGGCGAAGCCCTTGGAGCGTTCCTGGGTCAGCTCCAGCGACTCGATGCCGGGGATCTCGCCGATCACCGGGTTGCTCACGCCCTTGGCCTTGAGCTGCTCGGCGATGTAGGTGGCGGCGGCCACCCCCATGCCGTAGTTGTCGCCCTTGATCTGCAGCCGGTAGGCCTTGGGGTCGGGGAAGGCCCGGTCCAGGTTCACCACCGGGATGCCGGCCTTCATCGCCTCCAGGCCGAACGCGTTGAGTTCCTTGCCGTCGTGCGGCAGCAGCACGATGACGTCCGGCTTCTGGGAGATCAGCGTGGACAGCGCCGCCCGCTGGGCCGCCGCGTCCGCGCCGGCCTCCACCGACTTGAGCTCCACGTCGCCGTACGCGCCGGCCTGCGCCTTGGCGTTGTTGGTGATGGCGGCGATCCAGCCGTGGTCGGCGGCCGGGGCGGAGAAGCCGATGGTCACCTTCTTGCCCGGCTCGGTGTTGGCGCTGTTCGCGGCGGCCTTGGTCTGCGCCTCGGTCGGGGACTGCTCGTTGCTCGTGCAGCCGGCGAGCAACACCCCGGCCGAGACCGCGGCCCCGCCGAAGAGCAGCCGGCGGCGTGACAGGTCACTTGTCATGACGGCCTCCTGATGAGGTGGTGGGGGTGATTTCGGGTGCGGTGGGCCGGGCCGGCGTCGGATCGACGGCGGCCTGGTGGCGCGGTGGGATCAGGTGGTGGTGGCCCGGTTGCGGGCGAGGAACTGGGTCAGGCTGCGGAACTGCACCTGCTGGACCAGGACGGCGGCGACGATGATGCCGCCCTTGACCATGTTCTGGGCCTCGGCGGAGAGGTTGTTGATGGCGAACAGGTTGGTGATCGTGGAAAAGATGATCACCCCGAGCAGGGAGCCGATGATGGTGCCCCGCCCGCCGCTGAGCAGCGTGCCGCCGATGATCGCGGCGGCGATCGCGTCCAGCTCGTAGAGGTTTGCCATCGCCGCCTGGGCGGAGGTGGCCTGCGCGGTCAGCATGACCGCGGCGATGCCGCAGCAGAGGCCGGAGAGCGCGTAGAGCAGCACGGTATGCCGGCGGACGTTGATGCCGGCGAGCCGGGCCGCCTCCGGGTTGCCGCCGACCGCCACCGTGCGGCGGCCGAACGTGGTCCGGTTGAGCAGCACCCAGCCGGCCCCGACCACCGCGACGAGGATGTAGACCAGCAGCGGGATGCCGAGCACCTTCGTGGTGGCGATGCCGTTGATGAACGAGCTGGTGGAGACCTGGGTCTGCTTGTCGGAGATCTCGGCGGCCAACCCCCGGGCGGCGACGAGCATGGCCAGCGTGGCGATGAACGGCACCAGCCGCCCGTACGAGACGAGCAGCCCGTTGACCACGCCGACGGCCAGCCCGACGGTGAGCGCGCTGAAGATCATGCCGCCGGCACCGTAGCTCTGGGTGGCGAGCGTGGTGGACCAGACCCCGGCCAGCGCCACGATCGCGCCGACCGACAGGTCGATGCCGCCGCCGATGATCACGAAGGTCATGCCGACGGTGACCACGCCGACCACCGAGGCGAGCTTGAGGATGGTGAGCGTGTTGCCCCACACCCAGTTCGGGTCGCCGTAGAGGTCGGGCCGGGTCAGGATGCCGATGACCACAAGCACCACGAGCGTGGCCAGCAGACCGAGGTTGCGCTTGGCGCCCTCCCCGCCGTCGCCGCGCCACCAGGAGAGCCGGGCCGCCGCGTCGGCCTTGGCGGTCTCCGCCCGGTCGACCGGCGGCGACTGTGCGGGAAGCTTCGTGTCGGTCACGTCGCTCATGCCGGTGCGCCTTCCATGAGGGACCCCGCCATGACGAGGTCGAGCACGGTGTTCTCGTCGAGTTCGCCGGCCGGGGCCTCCCGGACCACCCGGCCCTCCCGCATCACCAGCACCCGGTCGGCCAGGCCGAGCACCTCGGGCACCTCGCTGGAGACCAGCAGCACCCCGACGCCCCGGGCGGCCAGGTCGCGGATGACCTGGTACAGCTCGGCCCGGGCGCCCACGTCCACACCCCGGGTCGGCTCGTCGAGCAGCAGCAGCCGGGTGTCCCCCAGCAGCCACCGGCCGACCACCACCTTCTGCTGGTTTCCCCCGGAGAGGGTGCGCACCGGCCGCCGGACGTCGCGGGGCCGCAGCTCCAGCGACGCGGCGACCCGGTCCGCCTCGGCCCGCTCCCGTCCGGTGTCGGTGAAGCCGAGGCGGGCGTACCTGCCGAAGGTGGCGAGCGTGACGTTGCGGTAGATCGGCTCGCCGAGCAGCAACGCCTGGCTCTTGCGCTCCTCCGGGGCCATGCCCACGCCGGCCCGCACCGCCGCGCCCACGCTGCCGGGGCGCAGTGCCTTCCCGTCGAGCCGGACCGTCCCGGCGTGCGGCCGGCGGGCCCCGAAGATCGTCTCCAGCAGCTCGGAGCGGCCGGAGCCGACCAGCCCGGCGATGCCGACGATCTCCCCGGCCCGGACACCGAGCGACACGTCGGCGAACTCGCCGTGCCGGGTCAGCCCGTCCACCCGCAGCAGCTCCGCGCCGGCGCCGTCGTCGGCCGGGCGCTGCGGGAAGACGTACTCGATGGTCCGTCCGGTCATCCGGGCGACCAGGTCGCGGGTCGGGGTGTCGCGCGCCGGCAGGCTCGCCGCCGTGGTCCGGCCGTCCTTGAGTACGGTGACCCGGTCGCCGATCTCGCGGATCTCCTCCATCCGGTGCGAGATGTAGATGACCGCGATGCCCTGCGCGGTGAGTTCCCGGATGATCCGGAACAGGTTGCCCACCTCGTCGTGGGCCAGCACCGCGCTCGGCTCGTCCATGATGATCAGGCGGGCCTCGTGGGACAACGCCCGGGCCATGCTGACGATCTGCTTGCCGGCCGCCGGCAGGTGCCGCACCAACCGCCCCGGCGGGATCTCCGCGTGGCCGAGCCGGGCCAGGATCTGCCGGGTACGCCGGGCCATCTGCCCGCGCCTGACGAAGCCGAGCCGGCGCGGCTCGTGGCCGAGGAACGCGTTCTCCGCCACCGACAGGTCGTCGACCAGGTCGAGTTCCTGGTAGATGGTGGCGATGCCGGCGCGCATGGCGGCCTGCGGGTCGGCGAACGCGGCCGGCTCGCCCCGCCACACCACCTCGCCGGAGTCCGGCCGGTGCACCCCGGCGAGCACCTTGATCAGGGTGGACTTGCCGGCGCCGTTCTGCCCGAGCAGGCAGTGCACCTCGCCGGCCCGCACCTCAAGCTGAACGCCGTCCAGCGCGCGTACGCCGGGGAACGTCTTCACGACGTCGGTGAGGCGCAGCACCACCTCGCCCGCGACGGCGGGCGTTTCCTTCCCGGTCACCTCGACCTCCTCGGATGTCATCAGGCGGCTTCCCCGAACGCGACGTCGCTGGCCAGCACGGCCGCGCCGGCGACGCCGGCGCGTGGGCCCAGCTCGGAGAGGACGACAGGCAGGTTGCCGGTGGCCAGCGGCAGCGAGCGGCGGTAGACCACGCTGCGGATCTCGGCGAGCAGGATGTGGCCGAGCTGGGCCAGGCCGCCGCCGATCACGATCATCGACGGGTTGGTGAAGCTGACCAGCCCGGCCAGCACGCTGCCGACCCGCCGGCCGCCGTCGCGGATGAGCTGGATGCAGGTGACGTCGCCCTCGATCGCACCCTGCGCCACGTCCAGCGCGGTGACCGCGCCGCGCGCGGCGAGCCGCTCGACCAGGGCCGGCGACACCTCGGCGCGGGCGGCGGCGGTCGCCTCCCGGGCCAGCGCCGCGCCGCTGAACACCGCCTCCAGGCAGCCGACGTTGCCGCAGGAGCACATCGGACCGCTCGGGTCGACCTGGATGTGGCCGATGTCGCCGGCGCAGCCGTCGGTGCCCCGGTAGACCTCGCCGTGCAGGTAGATGCCGCAGCCGATGCCGGTGCCGATCTTGATGAAGAGGAAGTCGTCGACCGAGTGGGCGACGCCGCCGTGCCGCTCGCCGATCGCCATGATGTTGACGTCGTTGTCGACCACGGCCGGGCAGCCGTGCTCGCGGGTCAGCAGCTCGCGGACCGGGAAGCGGTCCCAGCCCGGCATGATCGGCGGGGAGACCGGTACCCCGTCGCGGAAGCTCACCGGCCCGGGGACGCCGATGCCGATCGCGTCGAGCCGCTCGTAGGCGCCGTCGACCTTGGCCTTGTGCAGCAGGTCGTTGACCCGTTGCAGGGTCACCTTCGGGCCGGAGCGGATGTCGGCCGGTTCGGTGTACGCGGTCACCGGCTCCAGGCGGCCGTCGACCACCTCGACGTCTATCGAGCTGGCGCCCAGGTCCACCGAGGCGAAGCGCAGGTGCGGGCTCAACTCGACAAGGGTGGAGCGGCGCCCGCCCCGGGAGGCGGCCAGCCCGGCCTCGGCCACGTAGCCGAGCGCGACCAGGCGCTCCAGCTCGGCGAGCAGCCGGGGGCGGGGCATCTGGAGCCGGTCACCCAGCTCGGCCCGGGACACCGCGCCCTCGTCCCGGAGCAGTCGCAGGAGCCGCACGTGCAGGGGGTCGACCGTCCGCACCGGCAGTCACCTCCGCATCGAAGTCGTTCACATCGACGCAATGGCGATGTGTTGTGTCCGACACAGTAGGAGCCTTCCGGGTCACGTGTCCATAGCTTCGGCACATCTGATGGAAACTTTTGTCCATACGAACAAAAGCGAGTTCCGGATCATGAAAACGCGCCGCCCCGCCCGGGTTTCCGGGCGGGGCGGCGCGAGTCGGGTCAGCGGGGGCTGGGGGCGTTGCGCTTCTTGCGCAGCTTGCGGTCGTCGCGCAGCTCGACGTAGGGCTCCTTGTCCTCGGGGAGCCCGGCGGCGATCGCCCGGCTGCGCTCCAACTCGGCGTCGAACTCGGCGCCGAGCAGGATGGCGATGTTGCTCAGCCAGAGCCAGACCAGGAAGATGATCACGCCGGCCACCGCGCCGTACGTCTTGTTGTAGGACCCGAAGTTGCTCACGTAGAGCGCGAACAGGCCGGACACCACAAGCCAGAGCACCACCGCGAGGATCCCGCCCGGGCTGACCCAGCGGAAGCCGCCGTGCCTGGCGTTGGGCGAGGCCCAGTAGAGGATCGCGAACATCAGGCTGACGATCACCAGCAGCACCGGCCACTTGGCGATGTTCCACACCGTGACCGCCGTCGAGCCGAGCCCGATCGCGTTGCCGGCCTGCTCGGCCAGCCCGCCGGTGAACACCACGATCACGGCGCTGATCAGCAGCAGCACGCCGATCACCGCGGTCACGCCGAGCCGGATCGGCAGCGTCTTCCAGATCGGCCGCCCCTCGGGCACGTCGTAGATGCTGTTCGAGGCGCGCATGAACGCGGCGATGTAGCCCGACGCGGACCAGAACGCGGCGACCAGACCGATCACCGCCGCGACGCTGGCCAGCCCGCCGGAGTCGCCGGCCTGGGTGATCGCGCTCTCGATGATCTTGCGGATGTTGTCCTCGGGCACCACCTGGTTGACCGTGTCCTGCACGCCCTGGGTGGCCCGCTCGCCGAGCAGCCCGAGCAGGGAGATCAGCACCAGCACGCCGGGGAAGATGGAGAGCACCCCGTAGTAGGTGAGCGCGGCGGCCCAGTCGGTCAGGCTGTCGTCCTGGAACTCCCGGACGGTCCGCTTCAGCGTGGCCACCCAGCCCGGACCCGAAAGCTCGGTCGGGCTGTCCGGCCCGTCGTCCGGCCCCACCGGCTCGGTGCGGTCGCGCTCGTCCCGGACGGGAGACTCGTCGCCGGCCATCACACCTCCCTCGTCGTCGTGTCGTCACTGCACGACTTGCCCCGAGGTCGGGCCGGGTAACCCCCGCTAGGGGTAGAGCAACCTGGCCATCCGCCGGGACGCCAGCGCCAACATCACGCCGGTCAGCGCCACCAGGTAGCCCACGTCGAGCAGCCAGGACCAGCCGGACCCACCCACGCAGACGCCCCGGATCAGGTGCACCGAGCGGTAGAGCGGGGTCAGCTCGACAAGCCAGCGCAGCACCGCCGGATAGGCCTCGGCGGGCACGAAGGTGCCGGAGAACAGGAAGAGCGTGAACTGGGCCGAGCCCATCAGGTCGAAATCCTGCCAACTGCGCAGCAGCGTGGCGACGGTCATGCCGAGCGCGCCGAACGCGAACCCGACGAGCACCGCCGCCGGGAACGCGACGAGCGCCCTGGCCACGGTGGTCAGGTCCAGCGCCACCATGATCAGCAGGAACGCGGCGGAGTAGAGCGACCCACGGGCCATCGCCCAGCCCAACTCGCCGAGGGCGATCTCGAACGGCCGTACCGGGGTCGCGATCACCCCGTCGTACAGCTTCATGTATTTCATCTTGCCGAAGAAGTTGAAGGTGGTCTCGGACAGCGCGCCGCTCATCGCCGACGAGGCGAGCATGGCCGGCGCGACGAACGCCGCGTAGGACACCACCCGGCCGCCGGGCAGCGTCAGGTCGCCGACCAGCGCGCCCACGCCGATGCCTATCGACAGCAGGTAGAGCACCGGCTCCACGAAGCCGGAGACCAGCACCAGCCAGTAGGCGCTGCGCAGCGCGGTGAGGTTGCGCTCGGCCACCGCCGCCGAGCGCCGCGCCCCGGTGACGCCGGCCAGCCGGGGCATGAGGAGAGCGACCACGAGACCCCTTCCCTAGACGACGAGTTGACGACGGAACGCCCGCAGCGCCAGCCACCAGCCGATGCCGGCCCAGGCGGCCAGGTAGAGCACGTGGCCGGTGACCGACCACTGCGGCGCCACGCCCAGGGTGGCGGCCCGGCACAGGTCGACGCCGTGCCAGAGCGGCGTCGCCCAGGCGACCGGCCGCAGCGCGGCAGGCATCGACTCGACCGGGAAGAACACCCCGGAGAAGAGCGTCATCGGGATCACCGCGAACCGGAACAGCAGGGCGAGGTAGCTGTCGCTGGGCACCCGCGCGCTGAACGCGAAGACCGGCGCGGCGACCGCCAGGCCGAGCAGCAGGGCGATCGGCGCCACCGCCGGCGCCCAGGGCGACCGCAGCGCCCCGAACAGCGCGGTCACCAGCAGGAACGCCACCGTGCTGGTGACCACCCGGAACAGCACGAAGGCCAGGTGACCGGCCACGATGTCACCGGTGCGCAGCGGCGCGGCCACCTGGGCGTGGTAGGTGCGGATCCACTTGAAGTTGCTGTGCACCGGCCAGGTCGACTCGGCGACGGCGACCTGGAACGCGGTCGAGGCGATCAGGCCGGGCACCAGCCACCACAGGTAGCGCACGCCGTCGACGCCCTGGTCGACGTAGGCCCCGACGCCGAAGCCGAACCCGACCACGGTGAGCACCGGCAGCAGGAACGACGAGAAGACGCCCGCCCGCCAGGTGCGCCGGTAGCCGACCAGGTAGTGCGCCAGCACCGCCGTCGCCGGCACCCGCGCCACGGCCCGAACGGTCGTCACCCGCACCACCCCCGTCGACCTTCCTACTCCCCGGGTACGACAGGCGCGAGCGTGATCCGCGCCGGCCCGCCGAGGTGGCGGGCCGCCCCCTCGGCGGAGCGGCTCCGGTCAGCGCGGGGCGACCCCGGTGACGAACGCGCGCCAGGCGTCGGAATCGAAGGCCAGCACCGGGCCGGCCGGGTCCTTGGAGTCGCGCACCGCGACCACTCCGGGCAGGTCGCCCGCCACCTCCACGCAGGCTCCACCCTGGCCGTTGCTGCGGCTGCTCTTGCGCCACCGGACGCCGTTCAGGTCCATGTCTCCGCCACTTCCGTCACGAGTTCGAGGGACTGCTGGTGCGATAGTGCCTCACCGCGGATCGACTCCCACACCTCGACCATCTGCCGCACGTGGTCGGCGCGGTCGATCACCTGGGCGTGGAGCTGGCCCTCCTGGTAGACCACGTCCTCGCCGTGCGGCGGGGTGGCGATCACGAACGGGCCGTTCATGCCAGGGTAGGCCCCGGCGGTCAACGGCACGACGTGGATTCTCGTCCGGGGCAGCGTCGAGCCGACCTTCACCAGGTGGCACACCTGCTCGCGCATCACCTCCGGCCCGCCGACGCTGCGGCGCAGCACGTGCTCGTCGACGACGAACGTGAGCAGCGGAGGCCGCTCCCGGGTCAGCACCGGCTGGCGGTCCAGCCGGGTCGCCACCTGCTGCTCCACCTCGTCCGGCGGGAACAGGCCGCTGCCGGAAAGCAGCGCGCGGGCGTAGCCCTCGGTCTGGAGCAGGCCCGGCACGCAGATCGGCTCGAACCAGCGCAGCGCGGTCGCCTCCGCCTCGATGCCGGGCCAGTCGCGGAACCACGGCACCATGGTCTCCCGGCCGATCCGCCGCTGGATGCGCTCGAAGCGGCCGTCGGCGCCGAACACGGCGTCGCAGCGGCGGGCGAAGTCCAGGCTCGGGCGGCGCTCGCAGGTCTCCACCTTGGCCACCAGCGCGCCCGAGTAGGTGAGCGCCTCGGCAAGCGCGGTCTGCGACATGCCGCCGGCGGCGCGGGCCAGCCGCAGCTCCTCCGCGAAGTGCTCCAGCATGGACGACAGTTCCACGGACAGCCTCCGTACGTCCTCGGTACACCCGCGGGCCGGTCGCCGCACGCGCTGGTCGTCGCCGCGCCGGACCTCCCACCGTAGTCGCGCCGTCACCAGACTGTCACGCAGCGGAACCGCTCCCGGGATCGGACGGCGGGCGGAACCAGGCCGGGGGCGTCGGCGCACGACGAGGTCCGCCGACGCCCCCATCCCCGCCACCACGGAGGCTCACCATGGCGACGCTCCCCCGACGCACCCCGACCGAGGAGGGCACGCGCTGATGCCCCGCTATCGCCCCCACGTCGCGGCGCGCCCGTCCTGGCGCTGCCGGGTCTGCGGCGCCGCGTGGCCGTGCTCGCCGGCCCGGCTGGCGCTGCTCGGTGAGTTTCGCGAGGACCGGACCGCGTTGCTGATCCATCTCGGGACGCTGCTGTGCGAGGCCACCGCCGACCTGACCGCCGGACGGCCGGACACCGCACCGGGGCACCTGGCTGAACGCTTCGTCCTCTGGGCCCGGCGCCGCTAGAACGGCCGGCGCGTGCCTCAGTCGACCAGGGTGCGGCCGGTGAGGTGCAGGAAGACGTCCTCCAGGCTGCCCCGCCGGACCAGCACGCCGACCGGGTCCAGGCCGCGCGCGGACACCTCGGCCACGGCGGCGTCGCCGTCGGAGACGTAGAGCAGGATGCGGTCGGGCAGCACCTCGACCCGCTCGCCCAGCCCGTCGAGCTTGCCGGCGAACGCCTCCTGCGAGTCGCCGGCGAAGCGCAGCTCCACCACCTCGCGGGTGGCGTGCCGCTCGATGAGCGCCCGGGGCGAGCCCTCGGCGACGATCCGGCCGCCGTCCATCACCACCAGGCGGTCGCAGAGCTGCTCCGCCTCGTCCATGTAGTGGGTGGTCAGGACCAGCGTGACGCCCTGCCGCTTGAGCCGGAACAGCCGCTCCCAGACCAGGTGCCGGGCCTGCGGGTCGAGGCCGGTGGTGGGCTCGTCGAGCAGCACGATCTCCGGCTCGTTGACGAGCGCGCGGGCGATGGTCAGCCGCCGTTTCATGCCGCCGGACAGCGGGTCGACCTTGCTGTCGGCCCGCTCGGTGAGCTGGACGAAGTCGAGCAGCTCGGCGGCGCGCTCCCGGGCCACCCGACGCGGGATGCCGAAGTAGCGCGCGTAGGTCGTCAGGTTCTCCCGGACGGTCAGCTCCGGGTCGAGGCTGTCGAGCTGCGGGCAGACGCCGAGCCGGGCCCGCACGGCCGGGCCGTCGCGCACCGGGTCGAGCCCGAGGATGCGCAGCTCACCGCCGGACGGCGGGGAGATGCAGCCGATCATGCGCATGGTGGAGGACTTGCCCGCGCCGTTGGGGCCGAGGAACCCGAACGCCTCCCCCCGGCGCACCTCCACGTCGATGCCGTCGACGGCGGTGAAGTCGCCGAACCGCTTCACCAGCCCGCGCGCCTGGATGAGTGGTTGCCCGATGGTCACCCGCCGACCCTAACCGCAGCGTCCGACACCTCTCCGGGCCTGCACGGTGCGTGATCGCCATTACGTTCCGTAACCGACCCGTTCCATCGTTAGAAGCGGGCCTAACTCACCATAGTGGAGCGATGGGCGAAGAGCGGTTCGGCTTTGCGTCGGGGTAATTGCGAAATCGATTCAAGAACGGTGTGCGGTGAGTGAGCGAAAGACCATTCCGTCACTCATTGCAATCACGATTGGCAATGTTCCCAACGTGTCCGCCATTCGCGTATCGTGCCCCCTCGTGCCACCCGTTCGCCCCTCCGACGCCACTCCCCCGTCACCCCGGCCGCCCGCCGGCGAGCCCGACGGGTCCGAAGTGGACGCTGCCGAGGTGCCGCTCCCGCCGGACGCGGGCGACACCACCGACCCGGCGTGGGCGGACGACGGGCCGGGCGAGACCCACCGCCCGGACCGGGACCCGGCCCACCCGGACACCCGCGAACTCGCCGCCCGATTCGAGGAGGAGAAACCGGGCCGGACGCTCACCGGGCCGGTCGGCACGCTCTTCACCGGAATCACCGTCGCGGTCGCACTGCTGGCGCTGCGGCAGGTGTTCTTCCCGTTGTCGCAGGGCAGCAAGTACTACCTCGTCCTCTTCCTCGCCGGCGTACTGCCGACGGTCTTCCTGGCGTACCCCTCGGGGGTGCGGCGACGCACGGCGGAGCGGGCCGGGCCGACGGTGCTCGACTGGGTGCTGGCCGCCGCCGCGCTCGTGGTCTGCCTCTACCCGGTGCTGCCGTTCGCGCTCGGCGCGGGCGGCGGGGGTTACGACGCGTTCCTCGACCGGCAGGGCCTGCTCGACCCGATGGACGTCGCGTTCGGCACCGGGCTGCTGCTCCTGCTGCTGGAGGCGTGCCGGCGCGCCACCGGCTGGATCCTTCCCGCCGTGTGCCTGCTGTTTCTCGGCTACGGCTACTACGGCGGGCTGCTCCCGCAGGCGTGGCCGGTGGCGCACGCCGGCCTGGACTTCGGCCAGCTCGTCGACGCGTTCTACAACTCCGACAGCGGCTTCTACGGCACCCCGCTCGACGTGGCCGCCACCTACATCGTGCTGTTCACCGTCTACGGCGCGGTGCTCGACCTCTCCGGCGCCGGCCGGTTCTTCGTGGAACTCTCCGCCGCCGCGTTCCGCCGCTCCCGCACCGCCGCCGGCCGCACCGCCGTCGCCTCCGGCTTCCTGCTCGGCACCGTCTCCGGCTCCGGGGCCGCGACCACGGTCAGCATCGGCGCGGTGACCTGGCCGATCCTGCGCCGCGCCGGCTACCCGGCCGAGCGGGCCGGCGGCATGCTCGCCGCCGCCGGGGTCGGCGCGATCCTCTCCCCGCCGACGCTCGGCGCCGCCGCGTTCATCATCGCCGAATACCTGGGCGTGTCCTACCTCCAGGTGCTCGGCTGGGCCACCGTGCCGACCGTCCTCTACTACCTCGGCATCCTGCTCTCCGTCGAGATCGACGCCCGCCGCTCCGGCGTACGGCCGGTGGTGGTCGACACCGGCTCGGCCTGGCGGCTGCTGGCCCGCTTCGGCTACCACTTCCTCTCCCTCGCCGTGATCATCGTGGTGCTGGCGCTGGGCGCCTCGGCGATGCGGGCGGTGGTGATCGCCACCGTGCTCGCCGCCGCGCTGTCCTTCCTGGACCGGCGGCACCGGCTCACCCCGGCCCGGCTGGTCGCGGCACTGCGCGACGGCGTACGCGGCGTGCTGGCGGTGAGCGCGGTGTGCGCCGCGGCCGGCATCATCACCGCCACCACCACCAAGACCGGCCTCGGCCCGCAGGCCGCCGCGCTGCTGGTCAGCGGCGCGCAGGCGGTCAGCTCGGAACCGGCGGTGGTGCTGGCGCTCACCGCCGTGCTCGCCGCCGTCGCGCTCAGCCTGCTCGGCCTCGCGGTGCCGGTCACCGCATCCTTCGTGATCGGCTGGGTGATCATCGGGCCGGCGCTGCTACACCTGGGCGTCGCCGCCCCCGCCGCCGCCATGTTCGTCTTCTACTTCGCGGTGCTGTCCGAGGTGTCCCCGCCGACCGCGCTGGCCGCGGTCGCCGCCGCGGCGGTCACCGGCGGCCGGCTGGTGCCGACCATGTGGCAGACCCTGCGGTACGCGCTGCCGGCGTACCTCATCCCGCTCGCCTTCGTGGTCACACCGACCGGCCTCGGCCTGCTCGGCATCGGCGGGCCGGGACGGATCGCGTCGGCCGGGCTGGTCTCCGCGCTCGGCGTCGCCGTGCTGGCCGTCGCGGCCGGCGGCTGGCTACCCGGCGTCGGGCCGGCCGGAATGCCGGAACGGCTGCTCGGCGCGGTCGCCGGGCTGGTGCTGCTCTGGCTGGAACCGCTGCCCGTGACGATCGGCGTGGCGCTCGCCGCGCTGGCCGTCGCGGGCGTGTACGTCCGACGCGGCGCCGGCCGCCCGTCGGCTGTGGAGTCCGTCAACCCTGGGGAGGACCGAGAGTGAGAAGGATCGACACGCGAATAGCCGCCGGCGTCGGGGCGTTGGCCCTGGTCGCCGCCGGCGCCGGCGGATGCGGGGGCCGGCAGGACGGCGCGGCGACCGACGACGCCGCCAAGGACATCACCTGCAAGGTCACCAAGGACACCCGGGTCGGCATCGCCACCGGCAACGCCACCGGGGTCTACTACGTGGTCGGCAACGCGCTCGCCGGTGAGCTGGCCAAGACCAGCGACGGCAAGCTCACCGGAACGGCCGCCGAGACCGGCGCCTCCGTGCAGAACGTCGAGCAGCTCGTCGCCGGCCAGTACGACGTGGCGTTCTCGCTGTTCGACACCGCGGTCAACGCGGTGCAGGGCAAGGGCAGCTTCAGCTCGCCGCAGCCGGTTAAGGCGCTGGCCCGGATCTACGACAACTACACCCAGGTGGTGGTGCGGGCCGACTCGGGGATCACCTCGGTCGCCGGCATGAAGGGCAAGAAGATCTCCACCGGCTCGCCCAAGTCCGGCACCGAGGTCATCGCCAACCGACTGCTCACCGCCGCCGGGCTGGACCCGGCCAAGGACATCCAGGCGCAGCGGCTCGACCTGACCAAGACCGTCGATGGCATGAAGGACGGCAGCATCGACGGCTTCTTCTGGTCCGGGGGCATCCCGACCGGCGGGGTCACCGACCTGCTCACCACCGCCGGCGGCAAGGTGACGTTCCTCGACCTCGGCGCGCTGCTGCCGAAGATGGCCGAGCTGAACCCGGCGTACCAGGCCGGCACCATCGGCAAGGACGTCTACTCCACGCCCGCCGACGTGCCCACCATCGTGGTGCCGAACGTGCTGCTGGTGCGCGACAACCTCGACGCGGACGTGGCCTGCGCGATCACCCGGACCGTCTTCGACCGCAAGGACGTGCTGGCCCAGGCGAACCCGGCCGCCAAGGGCATCGAGCTGGGCAACGCCCGCAAGACCGATCCGGTGCCGCTGCACCGGGGCGCGGACCGGGCGCTCACCGACCTCGGCGCGAGCTGACCGACCGGCCGGGCCCGGACCGCGTCCGGGCCCGGCCCACCCACACCCGACCCGGAGACCCCCGTGCCGCTGCCCCACCCCACCCGCGTACGTCGGCACCACCGTTCCGCCGACCGGGCCGGGCGACTCCGGTCGGTCCGGGTGCAGTTGCTCGCGCCGATCCTGGTGGCCACCGCCGGCCTGGTGGTGCTCGGCGCGGCGCAGACCGGCGCGGCGCTGGACGCGTCCACGGACGCCGGCCGGGCCCGGGTGCTCGCCGGCACCGCCACCGCCACCGTCCGGCTGGTGCACGAGCTGGAACGCGAACTGGGCGAGACGGCGGCGCTGCGCCAGCGCGGCGGCAACGCCGGCCGTCCGCTCGTCGACGCCCAGCGACGCCGGGTGGACGGCGCCGTCGACCGTTACCGCTCGGCCGGCGGCGAGGCCCGCCGCACCGCGCCCGACCTGGCCCGGGTGCTCGACGACGCGGACGGTCACCTCGACCAGCTCACCCCGACCCGCGCGCTGGCGTTGACCGGGGACCGCGGCGACCCGGCGTACGGCTCCCTGGTCGAGTCGCTGCTCGCGGTCGCCGACGCGCTGCCCAGCCAGCTCCGCGACGCACGCCTGGCCAACGAGGCCCGCGAGGTCGCCGCGGTGGCCGCCCAGGAACACCTCTCCGCGCTGGAGCGCGACCTGCTGCGCGCGGTGTTCGTCCGGGGCGCGCTGGAACGGGGCGAGCTGGCCCGGCTGGGCCGGCTCCGGGGCGCCCGGGAGCAACGGCAGGCCGAGTTCCTCCGGATCGCCTCCGGTCCGGCGAACGACGCCTGGTACCGGGTGGTCGACGGCACCGACGTCACGGCGGCCCGCCGGATGCGCGACGCGGTGCTCGACACCGACGGCGAGCCGGAGTCGCTGCGCACCGACGGCGACGCCTGGTATGTGGCGCAGAGCGGCACCATCCGCCGGTACAACCTGCTGGGCCGGGAACTCTCCGACGACCTGGACGCCGACGCCGCCGAACTGGCCGGGACGGCCCGGCTGCGCGCGCTGGTGACCGCCGGCGCGACGAGCACCGTCGCGCTCGGCTCGCTGGTCACCGCCGTGCTGCTGGCGGTCCGCACCAGCCGCCGGCTGCGCCGGTTGCGGGTGGCGGCGCTCACCATGGCGAACCGGGAGCTGCCGGAACGGATCACCGCGATCGCGTCCGGCGAGGGGGCGCCGGTGGACGGTCCGGCGACCCGGACGACCGACGGGATCCGGCGGGGCCAGGACGAGGTGGCGCAGGTCGCCGAGGCGTTCGACACGGTCAACCGGGCGGCGCTGCGGCTGGCCGGTCAGCAGGCCGAGCTGCGCCTGGACGTCACCCGGATGGCCGAGGCGCTGGCCCGCCGCATCCGGACGCTGATCACCCGGCAGCTCCGACTGCTGGACGACTTCGAACGCGAGGAGACCGACCCGGACGCGCTGGCGCGGCTCTTCGCCCTGGACCACCTGGCTGCCCGGCTGCGCCGCAACGGCGAGAACCTGCTGGTCCTCGCCGGCGGGGAGCCCGGCCGGGGGCACGAGGGAGCGTTGCTCCTCGACGACGTGGCGCGGGCGGCGGCCTCGGAGATCGAGGACTACCCCCGGGTGGAGATCGACCTGCCGTCCGCCGCGGTGCACGGCGCGGCCGCCGGCAACCTGGTGCACCTGCTGGCCGAGTTGCTGGAGAACGCCACCGTCTACTCGCCGCCGGACTCGCGGGTGCTGGTGGACGGGCGGCGGACCGTCGACGGCCTCGTGCTGCGCGTGCACGACCAGGGCATCGGCATCAGCGACAGCCGGCTGGCCGAGATCAACCAACGGCTCGCCGCGCCGGCCACGCTGTCCAGCGCGGCCGCCGGCAGCATGGGCCTGCACGTGGTGGCCCACCTCGCCGCCCGGCACGGGATCCGGGTGCAGTTGCACCATGCCGGCGACGGCACGGTGGCGCAGGTGGAGGTGCCCGAGTCGGCGCTGACCCGGGTCGAGTCGGTGACCCGTCGGCCGGCCGCCGCGCGCCGGCCGGCGCACGGGTCCGCCGCGCCGTGGTTCAAGCCCGGCGCCGCGCCGGGGACGTCGCATCCGACCGGCCCGCACGGCCTGGTCACCGCCGCGCCGATCGCCGGGCGCCCGCCGGGCGCGCGCGGGGTCGCCACGGTACGCCCACCCGGCAACGCCCTGCTGGCGCCGAGCACGGCGCGCATCCGCCCGACGAGCGCGCCGCCCGCGCCGGTGGCGACCACCGGCGCGGGGCTGCCGCGCCGGACGAGGGGCGGGCACCTGCCCGCGCCGATGCCCAGCACCACCACGCCGCCGCCGGCGGCCGACCTGCTCGACCCCGAGGTGGTACGCGCCCGCCTGTCCGCCCTCGCCGAGGGCGTGGCCAGCGCGACGCGTCGTGCCCCGAACCCCACCACACCGACCGGGAGAACGTCATGACCACACCCGTCACCGCCGGACTCGACTGGCTCCTGGCGAACTTCGCCGAGCAGGTCCCGGACGTCTCGCACGCGCTCGCGGTCTCCGAGGACGGGCTGCGCCTGGCCTCCTCCCCCGACCTCTCCGCCGACCAGGTCGACCAGCTCGCCGCCGTGATCAGCGGGCTGGCCAGCCTGACCGTCGGCGCGGCCCGATTGATGTCGGCCGGTCGGGTACGCCAGCAGATCGTGGACATGGACGGCGGCGTGCTGCTGGTGATGGCGGTCGGCGAGCGGGCGCTGCTCGGCGTGCTCGCCGCGCCCGGCTGCGACCTGGGCCAGATCGGCTACGAGACGGCGACGCTGGTGCAGCGGGTGGCGGAGGCGCTGGAACCGGCGGTCCGGCAGTGACCGGCCGCCCGGCGCGACTGGTGGCGGCGCTGCTGTCGGTCGTGCTGGTGGCCGGCTGCGGCGCCGGCGACACCGACGCGCCGGCCTGGCACGGCGGGCGGATCTTCCTGGCCACCGGCAACACCACGGGCGTCTACTACCAGCTCGGCGGCGGGTACGCCGACCTGATCAGCCGGCACCTGCCCGGCTACGAGGCGCGGGCGGAGCCGACCGGCGCGTCGGTGGAGAACATCATCCGGGTGGCGAGCGGCGACATGGAGATCGCGTTCAGCCTGGCCGACACCGCCGCGGACGCGGTCAACGGGCGGGGCGTCTTCGACAAGCAGCCGCAGCCGGTGCGGGCGCTGGCCCGGGTGTACAGCAACTACACCCACGTGATCGTCCGGGCCGACGGCAAGATCGGCAGCTTCGCCGACCTGCGCGGCAAGCGGGTCTCCACCGGCTCCCCGCGCTCCGGCACGGACATCATCGCCGGGCGGCTGCTCACCGCCGCCGGCATCGACCCCGACCGGGGCATCCAGCGGTTCAACCTGTCGTTGCCGGAGACCGTCAAGCGGATGCGGGCGAACACCCTGGACGCCATGTTCTTCTCCGGCGGGCTGCCCACCCCGGGCGTGAAGGACCTGCTCTCGGCCGCGCCCGGGAAGTTCCGGCTGCTGCCGCTGACCGAGCTGATCGAGCCGCTGGGCGCCCGCTACGGCTCGGTCTACACCACCGCGCTGCTGCCGAAGGAGGTCTACGGCACGCCCGCGCCGACGCCGACCATCACGGTGGCGAACGTGATCCTGGTGGCCGCGGACATGCCTGACCAGCTCGCGTACGACCTGACCCGGGTGCTGTTCACCTGGCAGGGCGAGCTGGTGCAGGTGCATCCGGAGGCGGCGAACTTCACCCGGGCCAGCGCGGCGCTGACCGACCCCATCCCGCTGCACCCGGGCGCGCGACGGTTCTACCGCAGCGGCGGCTGACCACCTCACTTTCATTATCATTCTCGATAGTGATAACGTTCCGCCGTGGAGATGTCGCGGGAGCGTTGGGCCGAGACCGCGCTGCATCCGGTGCGGATCCGGATCCTGCGCGCGGTCGCCGGGTCCCGGCTGACCACGCACGACCTGGTCGAACTGCTGCCCGACATCCCCCAGGCGACGCTCTACCGGCACTTGGCGCTGCTGGTCCGGACCGGGCTGCTCGACGTCGTGGAACAGCGCCGGGTCCGCGGCACCGCCGAACGGGTGTACGCGCTGCCCGCCCACGGCGCGACGCTCGACGCCTCGGCGCTGGCCACGGCCACCCCGGAGGAGCACGCCCGCTACTTCACGGCTTTCGTGTCGAGCCTGCTGTCCGAGTTCTCCCGCTATCTCAGCCGGGAGCGGCTCGACCTCGTCGCTGACGGCGTCGGCTACCAGCAACTCGTGCTGCACCTGACCGACGCCGAGCTGGGCGAGTTCGCGGCCGGCTTCAACGCGCTGGTCGGGCCGCTGCTGAGCAACGAACGAGGCGACGGGCGGACACCGCGACTGCTGGCGACCGTCCTGATGCCTGCCGACCGGCCGACGCCCACCGACCACGACGAACGGCAACCGGAGCCGGGCGACGGCTCCACGACGACGGGGGAGAACTGATGGCAACGGTGACGGTGACCGGCCACCTGATCGACATCCGGTTCAGCGGCTGGGAACGGCTCTGGACCGGACGGGAGCGATTCGCGGTGCCCACCGGCGCGGTCCGGCACGCCGCCGGAGTTCCCGACCCGATCCGGCTGGCCCGCGGCGCCCGCCGGGGATACGCCGTCTCCGGCTTCGCCAAGATCGGCGTCTGGGGCCTGTTCGGCGGTCCCCGCCAACTCGTCGCGGCCCGCCGGGGCGAACCCGGACTGCACCTGGTGCTCGACCGGTCGACGGCCGGCGGCGAGTTCGACGAGGTGGTGCTCTCCACGCCCGCCGGGCCGGCGCTCGCGGAGGCGATCGGGCGGGCGACGGCGGCCGGCGCATGACCGGCGACCGCCTCGCGATCGAGGTGTCGCACCTGACCAAGCGCTACGGCGACATCACCGCCGTACGCGACCTGAGCTTCACCGTGGAGCCCGGCGCGGTCACCGGATTCCTCGGGCCCAACGGCGCCGGCAAGACCACGACGATGCGCATGGTGACCGGGCTGGTGTCGCCCACCGGCGGCACGGCCACGATCGGCGGGCGGCCGTACGGCCGGCTGAGCCACCCGTCGCGGACCGTCGGCGCGGTCTTCGGCGGCAACGCGTTCCACCCCGGACACACCGCCCGGGACCACCTGCACGTCTACGCCGCGCTGGGCGGTCACCCGGACGGCCGGGTCGCCGAGGTGCTCGACCTGCTCGGCCTGACCGAGGCCGCCGACCGACGGACCCGCGGATTCTCCACCGGCATGCGACAACGGCTGAACCTCGCCACCGCCCTGCTCGGTGACCCCCGCGTCCTGCTGCTGGACGAGCCCGGCAACGGGCTCGACCCGGAAGGCATGGCGTGGCTGCGCACCCTGCTGCGCCGGCTCGCCGACGAGGGCCGCACCGTGCTGGTCTCCAGCCACGTGCTCAGCGAGATCCAGCAGTTGGTGGACGACGTGGTGGTGATCCGGCGCGGCGCACTCGTCGCCGCCGGGCCGTTGGCCCGACTCGCCGGCCCACCGGCTGTCCTGGTCACCTCCCCCGACGCCGAAGCCCTCGCCGCCACCCTGACCGTCGGCCCCGGCCCGGTCCCCCGGGTGGAGACCGTCGGAGCCGGCCGGCTCCGGGTGCACGGGTGGGACGCCCCTGGCGTCGCCGACCACGCGGCCGCCCACCGGCTGCGGGTCCACGAGCTGGTCACCGAACACACCGGACTCGAACAACTCTTCCTGCGCCTGACCACGGACGAGGTGACCACCCGATGAGCCTGCTGATCACCGCGGAGTTCCGCCGGCTGCTGGCCACCCGGATGTGGCGCGGGCTGCTGCTCACCGCCGCCCTGCTGGGCGGCGGCATGCTCGGTGCGATGGCACTCGTGGGCCCGGAGAACTTCGACCCGCCACTGCCCGGGCTGGACACCGAGGCCGGCCTCCGTGCCGTGCTCGGCATCCTCGGCTACACCGCGTTCGTGCCGGCCGCCGCCGGTACGCTCGCGGTCACCTCCGAGTACCGGCACGGCACCGCCGCCGTCACCTTCCTGTTCGCGCCACGCCGGGGCCGGGTGCTGGCCGCCAAACTCGCCGCGTACACGGTCGTCGGCCTGGCGTACGGGCTCGTGCTCGCCGGCACCGCCGCGGTGGCGCTGTTCGCCGTCGCCGCCGCCCGCGACGTCCCGCTCGGGCTGCCGACCACCACCGTGCTGGCGCTGCTCGCCCGGATCGGCGTCGCGATGGCGGTGTACCTGCTGATCGGCGTCGGCGTGGGCGCCCTGGTCCGCCACCAGGTCGCCGCGGTGGGCGTCGTGGTCGGCTACCTGTACCTGGGCGAGCCGGTGCTCATGATGATCCCCGGGGTCAACCTGCTCTACCCGGTCCTGCCCGGCGGCGCGACCGCCGCGCTGACCGACTTCACCTACCTCACCGACGCCATGTCCGATCAGCTCGGCACCGCCGCCGTCCCCCTCCTCCCACCGGCGGCCGGCGCCCTCGTCCTCGCCGCGTACGCGGCGACCGCCTCGGCGCTCGCGGTGCTCCTTCCGCTACGCCGCGACGTCACCTGACCGCGATGCTTGACCCTCACACGGTGTCAGGGCCGAGGCTGGGGGGACCATGTTCAGTATCGGAGAGTTCGCCGGCCTGGGCCGGGTGTCGGTGCGCATGCTGCGCCACTACGACGCCATCGGCCTGTTGCGTCCCGCCCACGTCGACCCGCACAGCGGCTACCGCTTCTACACCGCGCTGCAACTGCGCCTGCTCAACCGGGCGACCGCCCTGAAGGACCTGGGCTTCAGCCTGCACGAGGTGCAGACACTGATCGACGAGAAGGTGGATCCCGCCGAGCTGCGCGGCATGCTGCGCCTGCGCCGGGCCGAGCTGGCCGCGCGCATGCGGCAGGACACCGCCCGCCTGGCCCAGGTCGACGCGCGACTCCGCATGATCGAGAGCGAGGGACACATGGAGACCGGAGACGTCGTCCTGAAGAGCATCGCGGCGATCCGGGTGGCGCAGTTGTCCGGCACCGCCGCCGGCTACGACCACCCGACGTCGATCACCGAGAACCTCAGCCCGCTCTACCCTCGTCTGATGGAGCTGCTGAAACGGCACCGGGTGGCCGTCACCGGCGCGCCGATCGCCTGGTACGAACCGGCGCCGGTCGAGCCGGGCGACGAAACGATCCGGGTGCACGCGGCGGTCCCGGTCGGATCGGCCGAGGTGTCCCCCGCCGCCGGGTTCGAGGTGGTCACGCTCCCGCCCGTGGAGTACGCGGCGACCGCGCTGCACCACGGCCCGATGTCGGAGGCGTTCCGGACCGGACAGAAGCTCGCCACCTGGATCGACGACAACGGCCACCGCGCGGTCGAGCCGGGCTTCGCCCGCGAGGTCTACCTGGACTGCCCGCCCGACCTCGACCTGTGGGTCACCGAGATGCAGATGCCGGTGCGGGTGACCACCGCGACCTGACACCGAGCGGCCGTCACGCCGGCGTCAACAGCATGGGTGCCTCCGCGCGCCTCAGACACCCATGCTGTTCCACTCGCGCTCCAGCCAGCCCACGAGTGGAACGCCATGGGTCTCTCCGGCTCGTTTTGACACCCATGGCGTTCCACCCACGCCAGACGAGCCGCTGAGGCTACGCCGGGGGCGGGGCCGGCGGGGGCGGGGCGGGAGGGTCAGCCGGCGGGTCCGAACCACCGGGACAGCCCGGCGGCCAGGTCTCGCTGGTCGTCGCCGGCCCACGCGACGTGCCCGTCCGGCCGCAGCAGCAGGGCGGGCACGTCCAGCTCCGCGCCGGCGTCGACGACGTGGTCGACCCGGTCCGCCCAGCCCGCCACCGAGAGCGCGCCCGTCCGGTCCAGCAGCAGCCCGCGACCGGAGTGCATCAGGCCGTACAGGTTCCCCCGCGCCAGCTTCAGGTCGCGCAGTCGCCGGCCGAGCAGGTCGTGTCCGTCACCGAGGTCGTACCGGACCGAGATCGCGGTGATCTTCTCGATGAGGTGGCGGTTCACCTCCTCGAAGGCCATCAGCTCCGCCAGCAGCCTTCGTACCGCCTGCGGGCCCGGTTCCAGGGACATCAGCTCCGTCTGCGCGCGGGTGTTGTCGAGCACGTCCGCCGCCACCGGCCGCCGCTCGGCCTCGTACGTGTCCAGCAGCCCCGCCGGCGCCCGCCCGCCGACCTGCGCGGCCAGCTTCCAGCCCAGGTTGAACGCGTCCTGGAGCCCGAGGTTGAGCCCCTGCCCGCCCAGTGGCGGGTGGACGTGCGCCGCGTCGCCGGCCAGCAGCACCCGGTCGACCCGGTAGCGCTCGGCGAGGCGGGTGGCGTCACCGAAGCGGGACAGCCAGCGCGGCGAGTGCACCCCGAAGTCGGTGCCGGCGGTCGCCCGCAACTGCTGCCGGAACTCCTCGATGGTCGGCGGGACCGCGCGGTCCTCCGCCACCCCCGCCGCCGGTACGACCACCCGGTACAGCCCGTCGCCGTCCCCGACCGGCCCGACGCCGAACCGCAGTTGCGTCTTGCGTACCTCGGTCATCACGGCGACCACCTCGTCCGCCGGCGCGGTCAGCTCCATCACGCCCAGCAGCGTCTCGGACCTGCTGGGCTCCCCCGGAAAGCCGACGCCCAGCAGCTTGCGCACGGTGCTGCGACCGCCGTCGCAGCCGACGAGCCACCGCGACCGCAACCGGGTGCCGTCGGCCAGCTCGGCGGTCACCCCGTCCTGGTCCTGGCTCAGCCCGACCAGGTCGCTCCCCCGCCGGATCTCGGCGCCGGCCTCGGTGGCGTGCTCGGCCAGCAGCCGCTCGGTGACCGGCTGCGGGACGCCGAGGATGTAGCTGTGCGCGGTGTCCATCCGTTGCGGCCACTCCTTCGCGATGCCGGCGAAATAGCCACCGCGCTGGAACTTCTGCCCGACGGAGAGGAAACGATCCAGCAGACCGCGCTGGTCCAGCAGCTCGATGCTGCGCACGTGCATGCCGAGCGAGCGGACGACGCTGGTCGGCTCCGCGTCCCGCTCCAGGACGACCACCCGCACGCCGTGCAGCCGCAACTCGGCGGCCAGCATCAGGCCGGTCGGCCCACCGCCCACGACGATCACGTCGATCACGTCGATCACGGAATCCCCCGTTCGATTTCGCCAGGTCACGGCGTCGGAGGGGGATTCTTCAGCAGCACCGGGGGCTTGCCGCAAGACCCGGGGTGCGATATACGTTGAAAGTGGCAGGGAGCAGACGACTCCTTGCCTTTCCTTCTGCCCGGACAGCCGGCTGGTGGCCGGCCGGGACAGGCTCGGCAGGTCGCCGCACTCGCCACCCGAAACACCGAGGACTTCGCCGACACCGGCGTCGAGGTCGTCGATCCCTGGCAGGCGACGGCCGCCGAAGACCGCTGAGCGGCCGGTACCGGAACAGTCGTCGACACGCTGACCGGGCACAATTGGGCCGTGGAACGTCACGAGTTCGGTGTCGCGGTGCGCCAGTTGCGGGAGCGGACGGCACCGGAGGCCGTCGGGCTGCCGGTCGGCCGCCGGCGGACCCAGGGGCTGCGGCGGGAGGAACTCGGCGAACTCGCGGGTATGTCCGCGGACTACGTGCGCCGGTTGGAGCAGGGGCGCAGCCACCCGTCGGCCGGCGTGGTGAACGCCATCGCCCGGGCGTTGCGGATCGGGCGGGCGGACTACGAGCGGCTGTGCGCGCTGGCCGGGTACGCCGCCGCGGACGGGCAGGTGCCGACCGACATCGGTGCGGGCGCGATGCGGCTGCTGGAGCGGTTCACCGACACTCCGATGTTCGTCTCCGACGCGGCGATGAACATCGTCGCGGTGAACAGCGCGTTCCTGGCGCTGGAGCACTGGCATCTCACCGGGGACCCCTGGGAGTGGAACGTCGCCTGGCGCACGTTCTGTGATCCGTTCGACGACTTCAAGCAGTCAGCCGATGACGCGACCGATCATGAAGCGATCCTCGCCGCGCAGCTGAGGAGCGCGCTGCTGCGCTATCCCGCCGACGCGTCGCTCGCCGCGCTGGTGGACGAGATGCGGAGCCGAAGCCGCCTGTTCGACACCCTGTGGCGAACGCCGCGGCCGGTGGAGGCGTACGAGAGCAGTGCCGCGTTCATCCATCCCGACGCCGGCGCGGTCACGCTCGTCGGCAGCCTGCTCGCCATCCCGGGTGACGACCTGGCCGCTCTGATGCTCACCGCGGCGCCGGGCTCGGCCGACGCGGCGCGCCTGGCGGAGATCGTCGGCGCCGCCGCCGAGCCGGCCATCGTCAAGGTGGGCCAGCCCGGCCCAGGCTGACCACGCCGGATCCTGCCAGATTGAGTGCACACGAACGGCGCTCACGAAAGCAGGTTCAGCGATGAAGGCAGTGCGTTTCCACGAGTTCGGCGGCCCCGAGGTCCTGCGTTACGAGGACGTCGAGCAGCCCACCCCCGGTGCCGGCCAGGTCCGGATCCGGGTCGCCGCGACGTCGTTCAACGGCGTCGACGGCAACATCCGCGCGGGTTTCATGCAGGGCCCGATCCCGGTCGAGCTGCCGCACACCCCCGGCCTCGATGTCGCCGGCACTGTCGACGCGCTCGGTGACGGCGTGGACGACGTCGCGGTCGGCGACCAGGTCGTCGGCTTCCTGCCGATGACGGAGCCGGGTGCGGCAGCCGAGTACGTGCTCGCGCCGGCGGAGATCCTGACCGGGGCGCCCCGGAACATCCCGTTGGCGGACGCGGCGGCGTTCCCGCTGGTGGGCCTCACCGCGTGGCAGGCGCTGTTCGACCACGGCAAGCTGACCGCCGGTCAGCGGGTGCTGATCAACGGCGCGGGCGGAGCGGTCGGCGGCTACGCGGTCCAGCTGGCCAAGGAGGTCGGCGCCCAGGTGATCGCCACGGCCAGCCCGCGCAGCGCCGATCGCGTCCGGAGTGCCGGCGCCGACGAGGTGATCGACCACACCACCACCGACGTGACCGCGGCGGTGACCGATCCGGTCGACCTCGTCCTCAACCTCGCGCCCGTCGCCCCGGAACAGCTCGCCGCGCTGGTCACGCTGATCCGCGACGGCGGCACCCTGGTCAACACCACCGTCTGGATGCCCGCCCCGTCCGACGAGGCGCGCGGCGTGCACGGCGTCGACCTGTTCGTCCGCAGCGACGCCGACCAACTCGCCGACCTGGCTGCCCGCGTCAGCACCGGCGAGCTGCGCGTCGACGTCGCCGAGCGGGTCGCGCTGGCCGACCTGCCGGCACTGCACACCCGGGCCGGTGCGGGCGAGCTGCCCGGCAAGACCGTCGTCCTCGCGCCAACCGCCTGACCCGCCACCGCACTGCCTGGAGACGATCACGATGATTCCCGACGACGATCCCGCGCGCTCGCTGACCGTGGCGAACCCCGACGATCCCGACACG
Organism: Micromonospora sp. NPDC051300; assembly: GCF_044455315.1. Classification (NCBI taxonomy): domain Bacteria; kingdom Bacillati; phylum Actinomycetota; class Actinomycetes; order Micromonosporales; family Micromonosporaceae; genus Micromonospora; species Micromonospora sp. NPDC051300. The sequence continues at coordinate 96,467 of NZ_JBITEP010000010.1, forward strand.
ACCTACATCTCCCTGGTGGGCAACACCTACGGCATGTTGATCACAGGCGAGCACACCAACGGCGCGTACTGCCTGATCGACATGCGCGTCCCCGACGGTGGCGGCCCGCCGCCGCACCGGCACGACTTCGAGGAGATGTTCACGATCCTCGACGGCGAGATCGAGTTCACCTTCCGCGGCGAGAAGCACCTCGTCCGGGCCGGGTCGACGGTCAACATCCCGGCCAACGCGCCGCACCACTTCCGCAACACCTCCGGCGCGCCGGCCCGGATGCTGTGCATGTGCACCCCGGCCGGGCAGGACGAGTACTTCAGCCGCATCGGCGACGTCGTCGCGGGCCGGGACGCACCGCCGCCGCAGCTCGCACCGGACGAACTCGCCGAACGCCGCCGCCTCGCCGCCGAACTGGCCTCGACCTACCGCAGCGAGTTCCTGTGACCACTCCACCGAGCCCGAAGAGGGGCCCGCCCGAGACTCGGACGTCGGCCGGCCGGGCATCTCACACTCACGGCGTCCAGTCACGCCGCGGCAGACCGTAGATCGCCATGTCCGCGAAGCCGTCCCCGTCGTACGCGCGCTCCCGCTGGGTGCCCTCGTGGGTGAAACCGCACGTCTCGGCGGTCCGTCGCATTGCCACGTTGCCGGCCGGCGTCTCGATCTCCGAACAAGGCGGCCCGGCCAAGCCGTCCGCCGAGGGCCACAGCCGTACGGTGGTCCGGTCGCCGTCAGGCGTCGGCGGGCGTGGTGGCGGCGCGGGCCTCGGCGACCAGGCGGTCGGTCTCGGCGGCCACCGCCTCGTCGTCGACCGGTGTGCCCGGGTCATAGCGCACCGTCCAGGTCAGACCGTCGACGCCGGACACCCGCCGCGCCGCGACCCGGGCGGCGCCGCCGGGCACCGGGTGGTGCGCGGTGTACGCCACCGAGGCGGTGACCCGGGCCCGCACCTGGTGCGGCAGGTCGCCCGGGTCGAGCAGCAGGTAGGTCTCGGCCGGCGCGTCGGCGACCACGAGGTAGCCGTCGCGCTCGGCGACCGCCTCGGCCGGGGTGACGGTGAGCTCGCGGCCGGACCACACCGCCTTGAGGACGTCGTGCCAGCCGAGGCGCTCACCGCGACCGGGCAGCCAGAGCCCGCGGTTGCTGGCGACCAGCACGCCGTCACCCTCTCCGTTGCCGGCGGCGGCCCAGGCGAGCACCCGCTCGTCGGCGGCCAGCGGCGGCCGGTCGGCCGGCGGCAGCTTCGGGCGGCGGCGGAAGAGTCCCATCACAGTCCTCCGGCGGCCTGCTCGCGCAGGGCGCGCGCGTGTTGTTCGAGCGAGAGCAGCTCGCCGAAGAGGGCGAAGTATTCGTCCTTGTTGCTCACCGGGTTGATCCGCTGGATCTTCGACTTGAGGTCCCGGATGCGGCCGGTGACCGAACTCCACTGGAGCCGGGCCATGGTGACCGAGACATACCTCGGGTCGACCTCGCCGTCGATGCGCAACGGCTCCACCGCCAGCTCGCCCACCAGGGCCTGCCCGGCCAGGTCGTCGCAGGCGTCCCGGACCCGCTCGATCCAGACCGCGCCGCCTGTCGCGCCGGCCGCCCCACCGGCCGCGGCGACGGCCACGCGCACCACGGCGTGCACCGGGTGCTGGTAGTCGCCGGCCTCGACGGCGTCGAACATCGGGCCGGCCAGCACCGGCTCCTGCAACGCCAGCTTCAGCGCCTCGCGCTCCACCATGGACCGGGGACTGTCCACGGCCGGCGTGGCCGGGCCGGGACGCGACGGCGCGGGGCGACCGGCGGCGGGCTGGCCGTTGGCGGCGCTCAGCACCGCCCGCTGCACCGGCTCGATCTCCATGCCGAGGTCACCGGCGAGCTTGCGGACGTATTCCGGGCGCTTCTCCCGGTCCTTGAGCTTCGCCACCAGCGGCGCGGCCCGGCGCATCGCCTCGACCCGGCCGTCGACGGTGTCGAGGTCGAACCGGCTGATCATGTGCCGGAGCGCGAAGTCGACGAGCGGCTCGCGGCGGGCCACCAGGTCGCGCACGGCCAGGTCGCCCTTGGCCAGCCGCAGGTCGCACGGGTCCATGTTGTCCGGGCTGACCGCGATGAACGTGCGCCCGACGAAGCGCTGGTCGTCCTCGAAGGCCCGCAGCGCGGCCTTCTGGCCGGCGGCGTCGCCGTCGAACGTGAAGATGATCTCCCCGGCGCGTTCGTCGCTGTCGAAGAGCACCCGACGCAGCACCGAGATGTGGTCCGCGCCGAACGCGGTGCCGCAGGTCGCCACCGCGGTCGGCACGTCGGCCAGGTGGCAGGCCATCACGTCGGTGTAGCCCTCGACCACCACCACCTTGCCCTGCTTGGCGATCTCCCGCTTGGCCTGGTCGATGCCGTAGAGGACGTGTGACTTCTTGTAGATCGGCGTCTCGGGGGTGTTGAGGTATTTCGGGCCGTCGTCGTCGTCGAAGAGCTTGCGGGCGCCGAAGCCGATCACGTCGCCGGTGATGTCCCGGATGGGCCACATCAGCCGGCGGCGGAACCTGTCGATCAGCGAGCCGGAGCGGGCCGGGCGGGACAGGCCGCCGGTGACCAGCTCGTCGTGGCTGAAGCCCTGCTGCCGCAGGTGCTTGGTGAGCAGGTCCCACGCGTCGGGGGCGAAGCCGCAGCCGTAGCGCTCGGCGGCGGCCCGGTCGAAGCCGCGCCGGGCGAGGAACTCCCGGGCCGGCCGGGCGCCCGCCGTGGTGAGCTGGGCGCGGTAGAACTCGACGGCGGCGGCGTGCGCGGCGACCAGCCGCTGCCGCTGGCCCTGCTGCGGCCGGGCGCGCGGCGTCGACCTGTCGTCCTCGACGTAACGCAGCGGGATGCCGGCGCGCGCGGCGAGGCTCTCCACGGACTCGACGAACCCGAGGTGCTCGGCGTCCATCAGGAACTTGATCGCGTCGCCGCCGACCCCGCAGCCGAAGCAGTAGAACACGTTGCGGGCGGGCGAGACGTTGAACGAGGGGCTCTTCTCGTCGTGGAACGGACAGAGCCCCTTGAGGTTGCCGCCACCTGCCGACTTGAGCGTCACCACCTCGGAGATCACGTCCGCGATGGAGGTGCGCTCGCGGACCAGCGCGATGTCCTCGTCCCGGATCCGCCCCGCCATGGCCGCCACCTCCTCGGCGTACATCCTGCCCTGCCGGACCGACGATCCGGTGGCCGGGGGGACGGGCGTGTGGCGGACGCCGCCCGTCCCCGCCGGCTCAGGCCGAGCGGGCCGTCGCGGGGTCGCCGATGCGGGGGAACGGCTCGATGGAGAAGACCACCTCGACCGGCACCTCGAAGTGGGCCGCGATGCGCAGCGCCAGGTGCAGGCTGGGCCGGAACTCGCCGCGTTCCAGGTAGCCGACGGTCTGGTAGTGCACCCCGAGCGCGTCGGCGAGCTGTCGACGGGAGACGCCCCGTTCGGCGCGCAGCACCGCGATCCGGTTGTGCACGGTCTCGCTCATCGACGCCCTCTCATCCGACCCGCTGCATGGCCCGCTCCCGCCGGGCCGCGACCCGCGAGCCGGACTCCCGGCGGGCCATCCGGCGCAGCACCACCGGGGCCAGCACCAGCCCGAGCACCGCCCAGGCGCCGAGCACGCCGAGCGTCTCCAGGTGCCGCCAGGAGCCGCCCAGCTCGACCGCCGCCAGGTCGGCCGGGAGCAGCGCCGAGCGCATGCCCAAGCCTAGCCAGTAGAGCGGGAAGACCTGGGCCACGCCCTGCACCCAGCCGGGAAGGCCGTTGATCGGGTAGAAGATCCCGGAGAGCGCGATCAGGCCGAAGATCGGCAGGACCACCAGGCCCATGTTGCGCGGGTTCTCGATCACCGAGCCGATCACCGCGCCCAACGGCAGCGTCGCCACCAGCCCGAGCGGCACCACCCAGGCCAGGGTGAGCCAGGCGCCCGGGTCGCCGAGCCGCAGCCCGTCCAGGAAGAACAGGCCGGGGGTGAGCTGGATGGTCACCCCGATCAGCGAGATCGCCGAGACCAGCACGAGCTTGCCGACCAGGTAGCCGAGCATGCCGTCCGGGATCGCCTTGGCGCGCAGCAGCGTGCCGTCCTCCCGGTCGACGATGAGCTGCTGGGCCAGCCCGAGCAGCCCGCCGAAGAGCAGGCCCATGCCGAGCGCGCTGGGCAGCGTCCGGGCGCCGAGGGAGAAGTCGGTGCCGGGCACGGTCGAGCCGCGCATCCAGAACACGGCGACCAGCAGCACCACCGTGGGGAAGAAGTAGTTCCACAGGTCCTGGCCGTTGGTGAACGTGGCGCGCAGCTCGATCAGGCCACGCCGCACCCCGGCCCGCATCGCGTTGGTGGTCGGATTCATCGCGTCGCCTCCCGCTGCCACACCCGCTCGGCCCGGCCGGTGCGGATCCCGGTCTCCTCCTCGTGCACCAGCGCCAGGTAGGCGTCCTCCAGGCTGGCCCGGCGCACCTCCAGCTCCCGGACCCGGTCGCCGTGCTCGCGCAGCAGATCGCGCAGGAAGCCGGTGGCGTCGGCGGTGGCGTGCACGTAGCGCTCGCCCTCGCGGGTCCAGCGCACCTCGGCGTCGCCGGCGACGCGGCGGGCCAACTCATCCGGCGAGCCCTCGGCGACGATCCGGCCGCCGGCCAGGATGAGGATGCGGTCGGCCAGCTTCTCCGCCTCGTCCAGGTCGTGCGTGGTCAGCACGATGGTGGTCTCGTCGGTGTCGGTGAGGCGGTGCACCAACTCGTGGAACTCGCGCCGGGCCGCCGGGTCGAAGCCGACCGTCGGCTCGTCCAGGAAGAGCAGCTCGGGCCGGCCCACGATGCCGACCGCCACGTCGAGGCGGCGGCGCTGCCCGCCGGAGAGCCGGGCCACCCGGGTGCCGGCGTGCGCGGTCAGCCCCACGGTGGCCAGCAGGTCGTCGACCGGCCAGGGACGCCGGATCCGGTCGGTCGCGTACGGCGCGTAGAAGTCACCGAGGTGGGTGAGCAGCTCGCCCACCCGCCACTTGCCGTGGTCGCGCCAGGACTGGAGCACGACGCCGAGCCGGGCGCGCCACCGCTCGTCGCCGCGCGCCGGGTCGACACCGAGCACCCGCACCTCGCCGGCCGAGGGCAGCCGGAAGCCCTCCAGGATCTCGATGGTGGTGGTCTTGCCGGCGCCGTTCGGGCCGAGCAGCGCGACCACCTCGCCCCGCCGGGCGGTGAGGTCGACACCGTGCAGCACGTCGACGCTGCCGTAGCGCATGCGCAGGTCGCGGACGTCGAGGACGAGATCCTCGTCGGGTCGTCCGGTCGGCGCGACGGCATCCAGGGAGTCGGTCGCAGTCATGCCCCGGAATGTAGCACTCATACTACAATTCGCGGTACACCCGCTCAGCGACGCGGACGGTGCAGCCAGCGGGTGACGGGTGGCGACTCCTCCTCCTCGTACGACCGGGCGGCCCGCACCGCCGCGGCCAGGCCGGACCGGCGCGGCCGGGTCCCCGCGCGCAGGACCGGGTCGGCGGCCATCTCCCGGACCAGGGCGACGGCCAGGCCCAGCATCACCACCACGAACGGCAGCGCGACCAGGATGGTGGCCTGCTGCAACGCGTCCAGCCCGCCGGCGAGCAGAAGCGCCGCCGCGACCGCGCCGATGAGCACACCCCAGAGCACCACCACGCCCCGGTGCGGACGCAGCGCCCCCCGCGAACTCAACGAGCCCAGCACCAGTGACGCCGAGTCGGCGCTGGTGACGAAGTAGAGCGCGATCAGCGCCATGGCGAGCACGCTCGTCACCGTGGCCAGCGGCAACGCGTCCAGCAGCCCGAACAGCGCCTGCTCCGAGCCGGCGCCCACGTCGGCCACCAGGTCCCGGATGCCGGTGGACTGGGTCCGCAGCGCGGTGCCGCCCATCACCGCGAACCACACCGCGCTCGCGCCGCTGGGGATGAGCAACACCCCGACCAGGAACTGCCGGACCGTACGCCCCCGCGAGATCCGGGCGATGAACGTGCCCACGAACGGCGCCCAGGAGATCCACCACGCCCAGTAGAAGATCGTCCATGAACCCAGCCAGGCCGGGTCGGAGAACGCCCCGGTGCGGGTCGACATGCGCACCAGGCCGCTCAGGTAGTCACCTACCGACGCCGGCAACACCTCCAGCGTGTAGACCGTGGGACCGACCACGAACACGAACAGCATCAGCAGCACGGCGATCAGCACGTTGGTGGTGGACAGCCACTTCACCCCCGGTGCAGGCCGGAGAAGGCCGACACCACGAACGCCAGGGTGAGCGCGCCGATGATCACCAGCTCGACGCCCCGGCTGTCCCGCACGCCGCTCACCAGGTCCAGCCCGGCCGCCACCTGGAGCGCGCCGAGGCCGAGGCTGGTCGCCGAGCCGAACACGGTGGCGAACACCGCCAGCAGGTCGATCGCGCGCCCGATCGGGCCCTCGGTCCACGCGCCCAGCAACGGCGCGAACGCCGACGAGATCCGGCTTCCGCGCCCCTTGCGGAACGTGGAGTAGGCGAGCGCCAGCGCCGCGATCGCGTAGATGCCCCACGGATGCAGCGTCCAGTGGAAGAGCGTGTACTGCATGGCCGTGGCCGCCGCGGCCCCGGTCTGCGGTTCGACGCCGGAGGCGGGCGGCGGCGCCGCGTAGTGCTGGATCGGCTCGGCCACGGCGAAGAAGACCAGTCCGATGCCCATACCGGCGCTGAACATCATGGCGACCCAGGCCAGCCCGTCGAACTCCGGTTCGTCGTCGTCGGCGCCCAGCCGGATCCGGCCGAACCGGGAGGCGGCGAGCACCACCGCCAGCACCAGGAACGCGTCGGCCGCGACCACGAAGAACCAACCGAAGGTGTTGATCGTCCAGCTCAGGCCGGCCGCACCGAACGACGCCAGGGAACCGCGCGCGAACACGCCCCAGGCCACCACGGCCAGCACGCCGGCCACGCCGAGCCCGAGCACCACCCGGTCGGCCGGCTGCGTCGCGGGTCGATCCCGCACCTGTTCCGCCATGGCCCCATCCTGAGCGGGCCGCCGCCCGGCGCGGGACGAAACGCGTCAACCGGTCAGGTCGCGACGCCGGCGGACTCCTCGGCCTCGACCTCGGCGTTCCAGGCCCGCTTGGTGGAGCGCCAGCCCTCGTCGTCCAGGCCGCGCCGCCAGTAGCCGGAGATGGACAGGTCGTCCCGGGGCACCCCGCGCTCCACCCGCAGCAGGCGGCGCAGCTCCTTCACCGCGCCGGCCTCGCCGTGCACGAACGCGTGCACCCGGCCGGGCGGGAACTCCAGCGCCCGGACCGCCTCGACCAGCGCGGCGCCGGCCGGACGTCCGGCCCGGTGCAGCCACCGCAGCTCGACCGCGCCGGCACTGGCCAGCGGCAGCTCGTCGCCGGGATCCGCCACCTCGACGTAGACCCGGGCCGGCGCGCCGGCCGGCAACCGCTCCAGCGCGGCGGCGATCGCCGGCAGCGCGCTCTCGTCGCCGGCCAGCAGGTGCCAGTCGGCGGTCGGGTCCGGCGCGTACGCGCCGCCGGGCCCGGTGAACAGCACCCGGTCGCCGGGGCGCAGCGCCGCCGCCCACGGCCCGGCCAACCCCTCCTCGCCGTGGTGCACCACCTCGACGGTCAGCTCACCCGCCGCGGCGTCCCAGGCCCGCACCGTGTACGCCCGCAGCCGGGGCCACTGCTCGGCGGGGAACTCGCGCTTGATGGTGGCCAGGTCGGTGGGATGCGGATAGGTCACCCCGACCGGCGGGAAGACGAACTTCACGTAGTGGTCGGTGTGCGCGCCCACCGGCAGGCCGGTCAGCTCCGCGCCGCCCAGCACGAGCCGGATCAGGTGCGGGGTGGGCCGCGAGGTCCGGACGACCGTGGCGGCGGTGAGCGACTTCGGGCGTTCCGTCATGCGGCTTAGGCTACCCTCAGTTGCGACAGGGGCGGCCGGGCGGTCAGCTCGGCGACACCAGCCGGGCGTGCCAGGCCAGCGCGGCCGGGTCGGTGAGCGAGGCCACCTGGTCGATCACCACGCGCAGCCGCGCGGCGTCGTCCGGTGCGTCCCGCCACCACGGCGCGAAGACCTCGTCGAGCGCGTCCGGGGCCCGGTCGAGCAGCGCGGCGACCAGCTCGGCGAGGACCTCCCGCTGCCTGTCGTAGCGCCCGCTCGCGCCCGGACGACGCATCACGTAGCGCAGGGCGATGCCCTTGAGCAGCGCGCACTGCGCCCGGATCCGGCGCGGCACCACCAGGTCGGCGGCGTAGCGGCGGTGCGGGCCGGCGCCGTGGCGCGCCTCGGTGGCGGCCACCACCGTCGAGACGAACCGGCCGGTGAGCACGCTCGTGGTGGCCTTCAGGGCGGCCAGGGCCCGGTGGCTGCCGTCGTACGCGGCGAGCGGGGCGAGCACCGGATCGGCGAGCAGTTCGGCCAGCACCTCACCCAGGTCCTCCGGCGCCTCGCCGGAGTAGGCGGACGCCACGTCGGCGCAGAGCGCCCGCCGCTCGTCCTCGTCGGCCAGCAGCGGGCCCAGGTCCACGTGCCCGCCGTGGATGCCGTCCTCGACGTCGTGCACCGAGTAGGCCACGTCGTCGGCCCAGTCCATCACCTGGGCCTCCAGGCAGCGCCGGTCACCGGGCGGGGCGCCGGCGCGCAGCCAGTCGAAGACCGGGCGGTCGTCGGCGTACACGCCGAACTTGCGCTCGCCGGGGCGGCGCTCCCAGGGATATTTGCCCACCGCGTCGAGCGCGGCCCGGGTCAGGTTCAGCCCGGCGGACCGCCCGTCCGGGGTGAGCACCTTCGCCTCCAGCCGGGTGAGCACCCGCAGCGTCTGCGCGTTGCCCTCGAAACCGCCGCACGCGGCGGCCAGCTCGTCCAGCGCGTACTCGCCGTTGTGGCCGAACGGCGGGTGACCGAGGTCGTGGGCGAGCCCAGCGGTGTCCACCACGTCCGGGTCGCAGCCGAGGCGCGCGCCCATCTCGCGGGCGATCTGCGCCACCTCCAGCGAGTGGGTCAGCCGGGTACGCAGGAAGTCGTCGGTGCCGGCGACGTGCACCTGGGTCTTCGCGGCGAGCCGACGGAACGCCGCCGAGTGCAGCACCCGGGCCCGGTCGCGTTCGAACGGGGACCGTCCGTACCCGGTGTCCTTGGGCGCCTCGGCGACCAGCCGCGCCGCGTCGTCAGCGTGCAACGGGGCTTCGCCGGCGCAGGGACCGAAGGTCGCGAACGCGGGGCTCGCAACACCGGCTCACTCCTCGCGCTCCCGGAGACGCCGGAGGTCGCGACTGCGGGGCTCGCAACACCGGCTCACTCCTCGCGCTCCCGGAGAACGCAGAACTCGTTGCCCTCCGGGTCGGCCAGCACGGTCCACTGCACGTCGCCCTGCCCGATGTCGACGTGCCGGGCGCCCATGTCGACGAGTCGCTCCACCTCGGCCTCCAGGTCGGTCGGGCGCAGGTCGACGTGCAGCCGGTTCTTGCCCTGCTTCGGCCCGGAGACCGGGACGAAGACCAGGCCGGGGAGCGTGTCGGGAGTGCGCCGGATCTCCACCTCGTCCGGCCGGTCGGTGATCACCTGATAGCCGAGCGCCTCGGCCCACCAGCGGGCGAGCCGGGACGGGTCCCGGGCGTCGATGGTCAGGTTCTCCCAGACGGCGGTCATGCGGCCACCCCTCCTGATCAACACGTGGCGGAAGCTCAGGTTACGCCCGGGAGACCGGAAAGGCGCGCCGGGCGGGGCCGCCGGCGGTCACCGGCGGCCCCGCGCCGACAGGCTCAGCGGGAGTCGGAGCCGGTCGTGCTGATCGCCGCGCGGCCGGCCTCCAGGCGGGCCACCGGCACCCGGAACGGCGAGCAGGAGACGTAGTCCAGGCCCACCTCGTGGAAGAAGTGCACCGAGTCCGGGTCGCCGCCGTGCTCGCCGCAGACGCCGAGCTTCAGCCCGGGGCGGGCCGCCCGGCCCTCCTCGGCGGCGATCCGGACCAGCCGGCCGACGCCGTCGGCGTCGATCGACTCGAACGGCGAGATGCCGAAGATGCCCAGCTCCAGGTAGCGCCAGAAGAACGCGCCCTCCACGTCGTCGCGGGAGAAGCCCCAGCCCATCTGGGTCAGGTCGTTGGTGCCGAAGGAGAAGAACTCGGCCGCCTCGGCGATCTGCCCGGCGGTCAGCGCCGCCCGGGGCACCTCGATCATCGTGCCGATCAGCACGTCGACACCGCTGTCGCCGACCACCTCGGCGATGATCTTCTCGGCCTCGGCGCGTACCGTCTCCAGCTCCTGCACGGCGCCGACCAGCGGCACCATGATCTCCGGGCAGGCCGTCCCGCCGTCGCGGGCGACCGCCACGGCGGCCTCGGCGATGGCGCGGACCTGCATGGCGAACAGGCCGGGGATGACCAGGCCGAGCCGCACCCCGCGCAGGCCCAGCATGGGGTTCTCCTCGTGCATCCGGCGGACCGCGGAGAGCAGCGCCTCCTCCTTGGCCACGTCCTCGCCGCGCTCCTGGGCGACCGCGACGTTTACCGCGAGCTGCTCCAGCGGGGGCAGGAACTCGTGCAGCGGGGGGTCGATCAGCCGCACGGTGACCGGCAGCCCGTCCATCTCCCGGAAGATCTCCACGAAGTCGGCCCGCTGCAACGGCAGCAGCGCGGCCAGCGCCTCGTCGCGCTCCCGCCCGCCGCCGGCGAGGATGAGCCGCTCGACCAGCTCCCGGCGCTCGCCGAGGAACATGTGCTCGGTGCGGCACAGGCCGATACCCTCGGCGCCGAAGCGCCGGGCCCGCGCCGCGTCCGCGCCGGTGTCGGCGTTCGTCCGGACCCGCAGCCGCCGCGCCCCGTCGGCGTGCGTCATGATCCGGTGTACGGCGCGGACCAGCGGGTCGTCGGTCGTCTCCGGGTCGAGGTCGCCCTCGAAGTACTGCACCACCTCGGACGGCATGACCGGCACCTCGCCGAGGTAGACCTTGCCGGTGGTGCCGTCGATCGACACCACGTCGCCCTCGCCGACGGTGTGCCCGGCCACGGTGAACTTCTTCGCCGGGACGTTCACCTCCAGCTCGTCGGCGCCGGAGACGCAGGTCTTGCCCATCCCCCGGGCCACCACCGCGGCGTGGCTGGTCTTGCCGCCGCGCGAGGTGAGGATGCCCCGGGCGGCGATCATGCCGTTGAGGTCGTCCGGGTTGGTCTCCCGGCGGACCAGGATCACCGCCTCGCCCTCGGCGGCCAGTTCGACGGCGCGGGCCGAGGTGAAGACCACCTTGCCGGACGCCGCGCCCGGGGACGCGCCGATGCCCCTGGCCACCGGCTGGAAGTCGTGGTCGAGTTGGAAGCGCGGGAACATCAACTGGGCGAGCTGCGCGCCGTTGACCCGGTGCAGCGCCTCGTCCAGGTCGATCAGGCCCTCGTCGACGAGCTGGCCGGCGATGACGAACGCGGCGGCGGCGGTGCGCTTGCCGACCCGGGTCTGGAGCATCCAGAGCTTGCCGCGCTCGATGGTGAACTCGATGTCGCAGAGGTCCTTGTAGTGCTCCTCCAGCCGGGCCATGATGCCGAGCAGCTCGTCGTAGGAGGTCTTGTCGAGCTGCTCCAGCTCCTGCAACGGCACCGTGTTGCGGATGCCGGCCACCACGTCCTCGCCCTGGGCGTTGGCCAGGTAGTCGCCGTAGATGCCCTGCGCGCCGCTGCCCGGGTCGCGGGTGAACGCGACGCCGGTGCCGGAGTCGGGCCCGAGGTTGCCGAAGACCATGCTGACCACGTTGACCGCGGTGCCCAGGTCGGCCGGGATGCGTTCCTGCCGGCGGTAGAGGATGGCCCGCTCCGCGTTCCACGAGTCGAAGACCGCGCGGATGGCCAGGTCGAGCTGCTCGCGCGGCTCCTGCGGGAACTCGCGCCCGGTGTGCTTGGCGAAGATCTTCTTGTACGCGTCGACGAGCGCGCGCAGGTCGTCGGCGTCCAGGTCGAGGTCGTTCTGCGTGCCCTTGGCGTGCTTGGCGTCGTCCAGCGCGTGCTCGAACTCCTCGCCGGGCACCTCGCAGACGGTCTTGCCGAACATCTGGATCAGGCGGCGGTAGGAGTCCCAGGCGAACCTGTCGTTCCCCCCGGCCTGGGTGCTCAGGCCGATGACGCTGCGGTCGTTGAGGCCGACGTTGAGGACGGTCTCCATCATGCCGGGCATGGAGAACTTGGCGCCGGAGCGCACCGAGACCAGCAGCGGGTCGGCCGGGTCGCCGAGCCGGCGGCCCATCTCGCGTTCCAGCGACTCCAGGTGCGCCTCGATCTGCGCGGCCAGCCCGTCCGGCTCGCGCCCGGTCGTCAGGTACGCCTGGCAGGCCTCGGTGGTGATGGTGAAACCGGGCGGGACGGGCAGGCCGAGGTTGGTCATCTCGGCCAGGTTGGCGCCCTTGCCACCGAGCAGGTCCTTGAGGTCCTTGTTGCCCTCGGCGAAGTCGTAGACGTACTTGTGCTCGACCGTTTCTTCTTGCGCTGCCACCAGAGCCTCCCACGCGCGCCATTGACACTTAACGAAGGTTCAGTTCGGACATACCCCGGGAGCGACCACCGGTAATCCCGGCTCGTCAGCGATCGGTGGGCGAAGGTTAAGCGAACTTCGCGAGGCCTGGGACCGTTCGGTGACAATCGGCACAACAGTCACCACTGCCCGCGTTCGTACGGGTCTTTGGGAACGCTTCCACGCGCAGGATCACGCAATTCCGATTCCCCTCGTACTCTTGACGGCACCGGATATCGCCGAACCTGACCTTTGCCATATCCCGCACGAATACACCACTCGGAGCAGTCGCCGTGTCGACAAACCCCGCAGCACCCGAGACCGGGCCCGTCCCCGCCCTCCCCCGTCCGACGTCGACCGACCGCCTGCCCGGCGTGTCGCCGGCCGCCGGCGAGCTGGCCCGCGTCGCCGCCGACCGGGCCACCGACCTGCTCGCCCCGCCCGCGCCGGTCCGCCTCGGCGACGTGGTGCCAGCGCCCGAGCGGGTGCTCCCCGATCCGAGCGGCGACTTCACAATCCCGGCGGACGCGGCGATCCGGATCGACGCCGCCGGCCGGGACGTCGCCGAGCAGCTCGCCGGCTGGCTGCGCCCGGCCACCGGGTTCCCGCTCCCGGTGACCGACCCGACCGACGGCGCCGAGGGCCGGTTGACGCTCACCGTCTCGGCGACCGGCGGCGACGTGGGCGGCGGTGACGTGGGCGGCGGTGACGAGGCGGCGCTCGGCGACGAGGGCTACCGCCTCGACGTCACCGGCGACGGCGTGCGGATCACCGCCGCCACCCCGGCCGGGCTGTTCCACGGCGCGCAGACGCTGCGCCAGCTCCTGCCGGCGGCGATCGAGAGCGCCGCCCCGGTCGCGGAGCGCTGGGTGCTGCCCGGCGGCACGATCGTCGACCGGCCGCGCTTCGCCTACCGGGGCGCGATGCTCGACGTCGTCAGGCACTTCTTCGGCGTGGACGACGTGCTGCGCGTGGTCGACCACCTGGCCCGCTACAAGCTCAACCACCTGCACCTGCACCTCACCGACGACCAGGGCTGGCGGATCGCCGTCGACTCCCGGCCCCGGCTCACCGAGGCGGGCGGCGGCACCGCGGTCGGCGGCGCGCCGGGCGGCTGGTACACCCGGGACGACTACCGGCGGATCGTCGCGTACGCCGCCCGCCGGCACGTGACGGTGGTGCCCGAGATCGACCTGCCCGGCCACACCAACGCGGCGCTCGTCGCCTATCCCGAGCTGGCGCCCGGCAAGACCGCGCCGCCGCCGTACACCGGCACCGACGTCGGGTTCAGCTACCTCGACCCGCACGACGAGCGGACGTACGCCTTCGTCGCCGACGTGGTCGGCGAGGTGGCCGCGCTGACCCCCGGCCCGTGGCTGCACCTCGGCGGCGACGAGGCGTTCAAGGTGCCGGCGGGCGACTACCGCGCCTTCGTCGAGCGGGCCCAGGCACTTGTCGCGGCCACCGGCAAGACCGTCGTCGGCTGGCACCAGATCGCCCCGGCCGGGCACGTCGACGGGCGCGTGGTGCAGTGGTGGGGCACCAACGGCGACGACCCCGAGACGGCCGACGCGGTACGCCGGGGCGCCCGGCTCGTCCTCTCCCCCGGCAACCACGCCTACCTCGACATGAAGTACGCCCCGGACACCCCGATCGGGCACGACTGGGCCGGGCTCGTCGACGTACGCCGGGCCTACGAGTGGGACCCGGGGGCGCACGTCCACGGCGTGCCGGCGGAGGCGGTGCTGGGGGTGGAGGCGCCGTTGTGGACCGAGTCGGTCACCACCCGAGCCGAGATCGAGTTCATGATGTTCCCGCGCCTGCCCGCCGTCGCCGAGCTGGGTTGGTCGCCCCGCTCGACACACGACTGGGCCGGGTTCCGGCAGCGGCTCGCCGGCCACGGCCCGCGCTGGAGCGCCGCCGGGATCGCGTTCCACGCCGCGCCCGAGATCCCCTGGCCGGCCGGCCGCGGGGAGGCCCCGGCGGACGCCGCCGGGCGGGCGCGGACCGCGGCGTGACCCGTCAGCTCCGGACGCGGTCCCGGAGCACGGCGGCGGTCCGCTCGTCGGCCGGATAGAACGACTCGATGGACAGCTCGGCCAGCGTGACGTCCAGCGGCGTACCGAAGGTCGCGACCGTGCTGAGGAAGCACAGCTCGCCGCCGTCGTGCCGCACCCGCAGCGGCACCACCAGCTCGTCCGGGCCGGGCTGGTCCACGGACCGGTCCGGGCCGCCGCCCGGATAGCCGCGCAGCTCCTCCTCCAGCGCCGCCAGCTCCGCGTCCCCGGTCAGCTCCACCTGCCGGGCCAGCCGTTTGAGCAGGTGCCCCCGCCACTCGCCGAGGTTGACGATGTGCGGGGCCAACCCGTCCGGGTGCAGGCTGGCCCGCAGCACGTTCACCCGGCCGGTCAGCAGCTCGGGCGCCACCCGCCCGGTGAGCACCGTCAGGCTGTCGTTGGCGTCCACCAGGTTCCAGCCCCGGTCCACCACCGCCGCCGGGTAGGGCTCGTGCCCGGCCAGCACCTGCCGGACCGCCGCCCGGACGGCGGCCATCCGGGGCGCGCCGAGCGCGGTCTCCGGGTACGCCGGGGCGTATCCGGCGGCGAGCAGCAGCCGGTTGCGTTCGCGCAGCGGCAGGTCGAGCGGATCGGCCAGCCGCAGCACCATCTCCCGGCTGGGCCGGGAGCGCCCGGTCTCGACGAAGCTCAGGTGCCGGGTCGACACCTCCGCCCGGATGGACAGCTCCAGTTGGCTGAGCCGGCGCAGTTCCCGCCACCGGCGCAGGGACTCGCCGGCGGAGGGGGCGCCGGCCGGGGCGGGCGGGCGCGGGGTGCGGTACGTGGACATCGGTCCCCCGTCTCCAGGAATGGGCCGTTCGGCACCACCCTGCCGGACGCCGCACCCCGCGTCGATCACCCCACAAGGCGGCCCCTACCCCGCCTGAGCCCGTCGATCATGAAGTTGGCGGCGTTCGCGGTCCGATTTGTCGCCGCCAACTTCATGATCGACGGGGGTATGGGGTCGGGTGGGCGGGGTGTCCGGATCGCGGGGGCCGGGTGGGGAATCGCTGGGCGGGTCGGGGGGTTGTACATGGCTCACGGCCGGGAGCCCGGGACCGGAGCAGGCAGCCGGGAATTGGCGGGCCCGGTCGGTGGTTACACCCCCGAGCCGCCGAGCAGGTCGCCACCGCTGACCGCCGGCCGGCGCAGACTTTCCCCCGCGGCACGCGTGCCGCACACCCCCGAACGCAGAGGAGTCGCACCATGCGTACCGATCTGATCCGCAAGACCGCCCTGACCGTCGCCGGTATCGCCGCCACCGCCGGTGGCATCGCCGGCCCCGCCGTCGCCGCGCAGGCCACCCCCGCCGAGCGCGCCGCCCAGGTCGTCGTCGACCGCAAGGGCCACGGCGAGCGGGAGCTGGACGTGCGCTACGAGGCGCAGCCGAACTTCTACTTCTGCGGCCCGGCCGCGGCGCGCAACGCGCTGTCGGTGCAGGGCAAGAACATCGACGTGGCCGCGATGGCCAAGGAGATGGGCACCACCGAGGACGGCACCAACAGCATCAACGACATCACCCCGGTGCTGAACAAGGAGACCGGCAAGGACGTCTACAAGTCCACCGAGATCCCCGTCGACAAGGCCCGCGACAAGGCCGACAAGCTGCGCGCCGACGTGGTGCGCGCGGTGGACGACGGCCGGGCCGTGGTGGCCAACATCGCCGGCACCGCGACCGACACCGACGGCACCACCCACTCCTTCGAGGGTGGCCACTACATCAGCGTGGTGGGCTACCGCGACGGTGGCAAGGTCGTGACGATCGCCGACTCGGCGAACCCGGACCAGGCCTCCTACCGGATGGACGTGGACGCCCTGGCGCACTGGATCGCCAGCCGCGGCTACAGCTCCTGACCGCGTGACGAAGGGCCCGACCTCACCGGGGTCGGGCCCTTCGGCGTACCGGGTCAGCCGCCCGAGTCGTCCAGCTCGGCGCCCTCCGGCGGGGTGTCGTCGTCGCGGCTGTCCAGCCAGCCGTCGGGCAGGGAGACCTTGCCCGGCGAGTTGGTCCGGCCACGTGGCTGGCCCAGCGTCTCGACTGGGAACGGCACCTCCGGGTCGAGCTTGCCGAGCAGGTCGTCGAGCTGGGCCAGACTGTCGATCATGGCGAGCGAGCGGCGCAGTTCGCTGCCGATCGGGAACCCCTTCAGATACCAGGCCACGTGCTTGCGGAAGTCGGTGCAGCCGTCCCGCTCGCCCCGGGCCGGGTTGCGGGCCCCGGCCACGAACTGCTCCACCAGCAGCTCGGCGTGCCGACGCATGGTCACCGCCACCTCGCCCAGGGTGGGCAGCCGCCGGTCGGTGCGGCCGTCGAACGCGGCCTCCAGGTCGGCGAAGAGCCACGGCCGGCCCAGGCAGCCACGCCCCACCACGACACCGTCCACCCCGGTGTGGGCGACCATCCGCAGCGCGTCCTCGCCCTCCCAGATGTCGCCGTTGCCGAGCACCGGCACGTCGAGCGCCTGCTTGAGCGTGGCGATGGCGTCCCAGTCGGCGGTGCCCGAGTAGCGCTGCGCCGCCGTACGCCCGTGCAGGGCGACCGCCGCGACGCCGGCGTCCTGGGCGGCCAGCCCGGCCTCCACGTACGTCAGGTGGTCGTCGTCGATGCCCTTGCGCATCTTGACCGTGACCGGCACCCCCGCCGGCGACGCGGCGTCCACCGCGGCCCTGACCAGCCGGGCGAAGAGCCGGCGCCGCCACGGCAGCGCGGAGCCGCCGCCCCGGCGGGTGACCTTGGGGACCGGGCAGCCGAAGTTCAGGTCGATGTGGTCGGCGAGATCGCGCTCGACCACGATCCGCACGGCGGCGGCGGTGATCTCCGGGTCGGTGCCGTAGAGCTGGAGGCTGCGGGGGTGCTCCTCGGCGCCGAACGCGATCATGCGCAGCGTCTTCGGGTTCCGCTCGACCAGGGCACGGGTGGTGATCATCTCGCAGACGTAGATGCCGCCGCCCTGCTCACGGCAGAGGCGGCGGAAGCCGACGTTGGTGATCCCGGCCATCGGCGCGAGCACCACCGGCGGCCACACCGCATACGGCCCGATCTTCAGCTCACTCACCGCCCAAGTGTAAGGAGGGGCCCCCTGTTAACGCCTTCTGCATAGGCGGGGCCCCCTGTTAACACGGCGCATATCACAGATCAGGCCAGGTGTCGGGGTGCTCCACAAGCGGGCGGTGTCCACAGGGCGGGGGGCGCGGGGCGGCACGGGGTGGGTGCGGTGGGCCAGCCTGCGGGGATGGTTGACTTCACCACCGAGCTGGCGGAGACGGCGCACCGGCAGCAGCAGATCCTCACCCGGGCCCAGTTGCTCGCCGCCGGCTTCGACGACATGTTCCTCTACCGGCAGACCCGACGCGGGCTGTGGCAACGCGTGCTGCCGGCCACGTACGCGCTGGTCACCGGGACCCTCACGGACGAGCAGCGGCGGATCTCCGCAGCCCTGTACGCGGGCCCCGAGGCGCAGCTCACCGGGCTGGCCGCGCTTCGCTGGTACGGCTTCCGATACGGCCCGCCGACCGACGACGTACACCTGGTCGTGCCGCACCGGGCCCGGCGGAGGTCCGCCGGTCACGCGGTGATCGCCCGCGCGCTGGCAGTGGACGGCAAGGCCCGGCACACCGCGCTCTATCCGGTCTGCTCACCCGCCCGGGCGGTGGTCGACGCGGCCCGCGACCTGCGGCAGTTGCGTCCGGTACGGGCGATCGTGGCCGAGTCGGTGCAACGCGGGTTCACCGACCTCGCCGCGCTCGACGAGGAGATCCGGCGGGCGCGGCGGAGCCGGACGGCCCTGGTCCGCAGGGCGTTCGCCGAGGTGGTCGCCGGTGCCCGGTCCGCGCCCGAGGCCGAGCTGCGGGAGTGCCTGGCCGGCAGCCGGCTGCTGCCGGAGCTGCTCTGGAACCCCCGGCTGTACGCCGGGGACGGGCGACGGTTGCCCACGCCGGACGGCTACCTGGTCGACGCGGCGGTGGCGCTGGAGGTGGACTCGCAGGAGTTCCACTTCACCCCGGGCGACTGGGCGCGCACGCTCGACCGGCACAACGAGCTGAGCCGGTCGGGGGTGCTGATCCTGCACTTCACGCCGGCCCAGATCCGGCGGAGCCCCGCGCTGGTGCGGCGGACGGTCGAGGAGGCGTACGAGTCGCGCCGGGGCGTCGCCGCCACCCTCGACGTGCGCGTCGAGCCACCGCCGGCGCAGGTGTGAGAAGGGGCCCCTTCTCGACCGGAGGCGTTAAGAAGGGGCCCTTCCTTACACGCTCAGCAGCCGGGGAGGCGCTCGATCAGGTAGCGCTCCACCTGGTCCAGGGCGACGCGCTCCTGGGCCATGGTGTCCCGGTTCCGCACGGTCACCGCGTTGTCGTCCAGCGTGTCGAAGTCGACGGTGACGCAGAACGGCGTGCCGATCTCGTCCTGCCGGCGGTAGCGGCGACCGATGGCCTGCGAGTCGTCGAACTCGACCACCCAACGCTTGCGCAGGTCGGCGGCGAGCTGCTTGGCCTTGGGCGAGAGCGCCTCGTTGCGGGACAGCGGCAGCACCGCCACCTTGACCGGGGCCAGCCGCGGGTCGAAGCGCATCACGGTGCGCTTGTCCACGCCGCCCTTGGTGTTCGGCGCCTCGTCCTCGTCGTACGCCTCAAGCAGGAACGCCAACACCGCGCGGGTGAGGCCGGCGGCCGGCTCGATCACGTACGGCATCCAGCGCTCGCCCTTGGCCTGGTCGAAGTACGACAGGTCGACGCCGGAGTGCTTGCTGTGCGTGGACAGGTCGAAGTCGGTGCGGTTGGCGATGCCCTCCAGCTCGGCGAACTCGGTGCCGCCGAACTGGAACTTGTACTCGATGTCGACGGTGCGCTTCGAGTAGTGGGAGAGCTTCTCCTTGGGGTGCTCGTAGAAGCGCAGGTTCTCCTCGGACAGGCCCAGGTCGAGATACCAGTTCCAGCGCTCGGAGAGCCAGTATTCGTGCCACTGCTCGTCGGTGCCGGGCTCGACGAAGAACTCCATCTCCATCTGCTCGAACTCGCGGGTCCGGAAGATGAAGTTGCCCGGGGTGATCTCGTTGCGGAACGACTTGCCGGTCTGCGCGATGCCGAACGGCGGCTTCTTGCGGGCGACCGTCTCCACGTTCTTGTAGTTGACGAAGATGCCCTGGGCGGTCTCCGGGCGCAGGTAGTGCAGGCCCTCGTCGCTCTCCACCGGGCCCAGGTAGGTCTTCATCAGGCCGTTGAACATCTTCGGCTCGGTGAAGGTGCCCTTGTTGCCGCAGTTGGGGCAGTTCAGCTCCGTGAGCGAGGTCAGCGGCTTGCCGTGCTTGGCCTCGTACGCCTCTTCCAGGTGGTCGGCGCGGAACCGCTTGTGGCAGGACTGGCACTCGGTCAGCGGGTCGACGAACTCGGCGATGTGGCCGCTGGCCTCCCAGACCTTGCGGGCCAGGATGACCGCTGAGTCGAGGCCGACGACGTCGTCGCGCTGCTGGACCATGGTCCGCCACCACTGGCGGCGGACGTTCTCCTTCAGCTCGACGCCGAGCGGACCGTAGTCCCACGCCGACCGGGTGCCCCCGTAGATCTCGCTGGAGGGGAAGACGAAGCCCCGGCGCTTGGCGAGGCTGACGACGGCGTCGATACGGTCGGCTGGCATGTTTCCTCCTACGCCGGCTGGCGGTCGGCGCGGTTGAGATGGATGATTCCGGGCTGTTCGGGACAACGGTACGACCGCGTCGGCCCCGAGCCCAGCAGAATACCGGGGGCGGGTCAGCTCACCCCGCAGACCTCCATGCCGCCGGTCTGCCGGTCGGGGGCCAACGTGACGGTCTGCGCCTCCCGGCGCCCCCCGGCCAGCGTGACGTCCACCGGCACGGTGAGCGTGGCGGTGTCGACCTGCCCCACCCGGTAGCCGGAGATCTGCGGCTCGGTGGCCACCCGCTGGGTGAACTCCGGCCGGGACTCGCGCCGCCGGGCGTCGTCGCAGAGCCGGTCGTACGCCTTGGACCACTCCCGGGCGACGAGCGCCTGGTAGTAGTCGTCGGTGACCGCCCGGCCCTGCTCGCCGACCGCCTGCACGTTGCTCACGGCCAGGCCGACGATCGCCGCCCCGCCCCCGCCGCAGCAGAGCAGCACGGCCAGCGCGCCGACGCCGAGGCCGAGCCAGAGCCGGGTCCGGCCGCCCTCGGTGGGTGGGGCGGCGAACGGCGGCGCGACGCCGGGACCGGCCGGCGGCGCGGGGACGCCCGGGTCCGCCGGCGGCGCGCCGGGCGGCACGGGTGACGGGGGTGGCGCGGCCGGTCCGGGAGCGGTCATACGCGCCAGGGTAGTGCCCCGGGACTCAGCGGTACGGACCTGCGGCGCGATCGCTGGCGACGACGACGATCTCGCCCTGCGGGGCGGCGTTGGCGAGCGTCTCGTACGCCGACGGCTCGTCCACCGATCGGGCGAGCAGCGGCACCGCGGTGACCTTGACGTCGAAGCCGCCCAGCGCCCGCCGGTAGGCACCCACCGACTCCCACTCGGTGAGCAGGCACCAGTGGGCCGGGTCGTCGAGCGCCCGCAGCAGTTCGCCGCGCAGGTAGCCGGGTCGGGCGGCGAGGGCGGCCAGCGCCGCGTGCGCCTCCCGGGTGAACTCGTCAGCCGTTTCGGCGTCCACCACGAACCGGTTGGTGACCAGCACGGCGTTCCTCCTCGTAGAGTTTGTGCCATGCAGCGTACGCAGAGTCCCGTCCTGTCCCGGTTGGCCCGGCTCAACCCGACGACGGTGTTCCTCGCCGCGCTGGTGCTGGTGCTGGTCGGCCTCTTCGCGCCCGGTCCGGCCGGTGGCGTCCTGCTGCTGGTGCTGGCCGCCGGGCTGGTCTGGTTGATGTCGGTGACCTGGCCGGTGCAGGCCCCCGCGACCCGGGTGCTCCGGCTGCTGATGCTCACCCTGCTGATCGCGGCGGCGCTGGCCAAGCTGATGGTCGGCTGACCGGCGCGGGCCGAGTCGAGGCGAGCTGACCTGCGCTGACATGCAAGCATGCGTTTTTGACAATAATTTTCGTTGTCGCGGACAGTTGATCCCATGACCGTCCGTGCCACCCCCCGTGCCCTGACCGCCGTCACCGCCGCCCTGCTCGCCCTGGGTGGTGTCGCCGCCTGCTCGGACGGCGGCGGGGGGAGCGACCCGGACAAGGTCGACGTGGTGGCCGCGTTCTACCCGCTCCAGTTCCTCGCCGAGCGGATCGGCGGCGACCGGGTCGTGGTCGGCAACCTCACCAAGCCGGGCGCGGAGCCGCACGACCTGGAGCTGAACCCCCGCCAGGTCGGGCAGGTGGTGGACGCCGAGTTGATCGTCTACCTGACCGGCTTCCAGCCGGCCGTGGACGAGGCGGTCGAGCAGAACGGCGGCGACCACGCGTTCGACGTGGCCGGCGTGGCCCCGCTGCTCGACGCCGCCGCCGGCGGCCACGAGCACGAGCACGAGGGTGAGGCCGGTCACGAGGAGGAGGGCGGCGGCAAGGACCCGCACCTCTGGCTCGACCCGACCCGGCTGGCCGCCGTGGGCGACAAGCTCGCCGAACGCCTCGGCAAGGTCGACCCGGACCACGCCGCCGACTACACCGCCCGGGCCGGCGCGTTGCGCACCGAGCTGACGACGCTCGACACCGCGTACGCCGACGGCCTGCGCACCTGCCAGCGCCGGGAGATCGTGACCAGTCACACCGCCTTCGGCTACCTGGCCGAGCGCTACAAGCTGGAGCAGATCGGCCTCACCGGGCTCACCCCGGAGTCCGAGCCCTCCCCGCAGCGGCTCGCCCAGGTCACGGACGAGGCTCGCGAGCACCGGGCCACCACGATCTTCTTCGAGACGCTTGTCAGCCCGAAGGTCGCCGAGACCATCGCCCGGACGGTCGGGGCGAAGACCGCCGTCCTGGACCCGATCGAGGGCCCGCCGGCCGAGGGCGACTACCTCTCCGCGATGCGCGCCAACCTCCAGACCCTGCGAACCGCCCTGGACTGCTCATGACCGCACCCGTGATCGACGTCGCGCACGCCACCGTCGGCTACGACGGCCGGCCGGTGCTGCGCGACGTGTCGCTGACCCTCACCGCCGGCGAGGTGGTCGCCGTGCTCGGCGCCAACGGCTCCGGCAAGTCGACGCTGGTCCGCGCCGCGCTCGGCCTGGTGCCGCTGGGCGCCGGGTCGGTCGCCCTGTTCGGCACGCCGCAGCGCCGCTTCCGGCAGTGGCACCGCATCGGGTACGTCCCGCAGCGGCTCGGCGCCGGCGGCGGCGTCCCCGCCACGGTGGCCGAGGTGGTGGCGTCCGGTCGGCTGGCCCGCCGGGGCGTGCTGCGGCCGGCCGGCCGGGCGGACCGGGCGGCGGTGACCGAGGCGCTGGGCGCGGTCGGGCTCGCCGACCGGGCCGGCGATCCGGTCGCCACCCTCTCCGGCGGGCAGCAGCAACGGGTCCTGATCGCCCGCGCGCTGGCCGGCGGGCCGGAACTGCTGGTGCTCGACGAGCCGACCGCCGGGGTGGACGCGGCCAGCCAGGAGGCGTTCGCCGGGGCGCTGCGCGCGTTCCGCGACGGCGGCGGCACGGTGCTGCTGGTCGCCCACGAGCTGGGGCCGCTGCGCCCGCTGATCAGCCGGGCCGTGGTGGTGCACCAGGGCGGGATCGCCCACGACGGGGCGGTGCCCGAGCCGGTCGGCCACCACGCCGACCCGGACCACGAGCACGTCCACCCGCACTGCGACGAGGAGCCCGCCGGGCTCTGGACGGGCATCTGAGATGGACCTCTTCCAGTACGACTTCATGCTCCGCGCGCTCGTCGGCGCGCTTGTCATCGGGCTGGCCGCGCCGGCGCTCGGCATCTACCTGGTGCAGCGCCGACTGGCGCTGATCGGCGACGGCATCGGCCACGTGGCGCTCACCGGCGTCGGCGCCGGGCTGCTGCTCAACCGCTCCCCGGTGCTGGTGGCGGTGCTCGCCGCCACGCTCGGCGCGGTGGTCATCGAGCTGGTCCGCGCGTACGGGCGCACCTCCGGGGACCTCGCGCTGGCGCTGCTGTTCTACGGCGGCATCGCCGGCGGCGTGATGCTGGTCGGGCTCTCCGACGCCAGCAGCGGGTCGCTCAACGCGTACCTCTTCGGGTCGCTGACCACGACGTCGCCGGCCGACCTGGTCACCATCGGCGTGCTCGGCGCGGTGCTGCTGGCGACCATGCTGGTGCTGCGTCCGGCGCTGTTCGCGGTCTGCCACGACGAGGAGTACGCCCGGGTGTCCGGCCTGCCGGTGCGGGCGTTGAACCTGCTCATCGCGGTCGGCACCGCGGTGACCGTGACCATCGCCATGCGGGCGGTCGGGGTGCTGCTGATCAGCGCGCTGATGGTGGTGCCGGTGGCCACCGCCCAGCAGGTGACGCGCGGCTTCCGGTCGACGATGACCGCGGCCATGGCGCTGGGCCTGTTCGCGGCCGGCGCCGGGGTCTGGGTGGCGGCCACCGCCGACACCGCGCCGGGCGCCTCGGTGGTGCTGGTGGCGATCGGCTCGTTCCTGGTGGTGGCGTTGCTGGCGGCCGGCGCGCGGGCGCTGCGGCGACGCGGCCGGGCGGCGTCCGGAACGGCCGCCGCCGAGCCGGCCGAGCACGAGGTGGTGCTCGGATGAGGCCGGCCCAACCGGTAGTGGTTATCGTTACGGGGTGACCGGCACCAACGGGTACGACACGTTCGAGGGCGCGGGCGAGCTGCTGCGCGCCCTATCGGCCCCGATCCGGCTCGCCATCGTCAGCGAGCTGGCCGAGGGCGAGCGTTGCGTGCACGAGCTGGTCGAGACGCTCGGCGCGCCGCAGCCGCTGGTCTCCCAGCACCTGCGGGTGCTGCGCGGGGCCGGCGTGGTGCGTGGCTCCCGGCGCGGCCGGGAGATCGCGTACGCCCTGGTCGACGAGCACGTCGCGCACATCGTCGCGGACGCGGTCAGCCACGCCGGGGAGGGACCGTCATGACCACCGGCGCCCCACGCACCACCCGGCAACGCAGCGCGGTGAGCGCCCTGCTCGACGAGGTCGAGGGCTTCCACAGCGCCCAGGACCTGCACGCCATGCTGCGCCGCCGGGGCGACCGGATCGGGCTGACCACCGTCTACCGGACGTTGCAGGCGCTGGCCGACGCCGACGAGATCGACGTGATGCGCCCGCCTGGCGGCGAGCACCTCTACCGGCGGTGCAGCGGCGGTCACCACCACCACCTGGTCTGTCGGGCCTGCGGCCGTACCGTCGAGGTGGCCGGCCCGGCGGTGGAGAAGTGGGCCGAGCGGATCTCCGCCGAACACGGCTTCACCGAGGTCAGCCACACGTTCGAGATCTTCGGGACCTGTCCGGCCTGCGCCGGCCGGTAAAACCGACCGGTGCCGGCGCGCCTGAGCCGTGGCAGGCTGTCCGGCGTGAAGATCTACGCCGACCGCTTTCCGACCGCCCTCCGCCAGCTCCTGACCGACCTGCTCGTGGTCGTCTGGGTGTACGCGGCGATCCGCTTCGCGTTCTGGCTGCACGACCTGGTGGAGAAGCTCGCCGTACCCGGGCAGAAGCTGGAGGGGGCGGGCGCCGGGCTGGCCGACAACCTGGCCGACGCCGGCGGCAAGGTGGGCCGGGTGCCGCTCGTCGGCGACGAGCTGACCGCCCCCTTCACCCGCGCCGCCGACGCCGCGCGGGCGATGGCCGAGGCCGGCCGCGACCAGCAGGAGCTGGTCGACCAGTTGGCCCTCGCGCTTGCCGTCGCGGTGCTGGTGTTCCCGCTCGGCCTGGTGCTGTTCGGCTGGCTGCCGCTGCGGGTGCGCTGGATGCGCCGGGCCGGTGCGGCGAAGGCGATGGCCGCCGCCCCGGCCGGCCGGGACCTGCTGGCGCTGCGCGCGCTGGCCGGCCAGCCGCTGTCGAAGCTCAACCGGATCGCGCCGGACGTGGCCGAGGCGTGGCGGCGCGGGGACGACGCCACGGTCGACGCGCTCGCCGCGCTGGAGCTGCGCGGACTGGGGTTGCGCGGCGGCCGGTAGGGTGTGCCGGTGCTGTACTTCCTGATCGCCGTCGCCGCGCTGCTGCTGGTCTACGCGGGTGTGCTGGTGAGTTTCGTCCGCAAGGGCCGCAAGATCCCGCCGTCGGCGTACCTGGTGCTGGCCGCGCTGAACGGCCTGATCCTCGCCGCGGTGATCGCCTGGGCGGTCGCCCGCCGCTGAGCGGGTGTGAGGAGGGGCCCCCTCCTCTACCGGAGGCGTTAACAGGGGGCCCCTCCTTTCACAGCCGGCGGCGGACGTCGTCGGCGGTGGACGGGCCGGGGGTCCAGCGGGCCACCCAGGGCAGGTCGGCGGGGGGCGTGAGGACGCCGTCCTCCACCGAGGCGTACCGGCCGGCGACGATCCGCTTCGCCGCCGCCACGTCGACCGAGTCGGTGTTCGACCACAGGCCGGTGAACAGCTCGTCGACGCGCAGCCGCGCCTGCCGGCAGAACAGGTCGGCCAGCTCGACGTTCTCCGGGTGCTCGGCCAGCTCGGCGTAGGCCCGGACGCAGACCGCGGACATCGCGAACAGCTCCGCGCCGATGTCCACCACCCGGCCCAGGAACGCCTGCTTGCGCTCCATCTTCCCCTGCCAGCGGGACATCGCGTAGAAGGTCGAGCGGGCCAGCTTGCGGGAGGTCCGCTCGACGTGCCGCAGGTGCCCGGCCAGCGGCCCGAACTCCTGGTACGCCCCGGGCGCCTGCCCCCGGCCGACCGCGAGGGTGGGCAGCCACCTCGCGTAGAAGGCGCCGGCCCGCGCGCCGGCGGCGGCCTTGCGGCCCAGCCCCGCGTCCGGGTCGATGATGTCGCCGGCCACCGACAGGTGCGCGTCGACCGCCTCCCGGGCGATCAGCAGGTGCATGATCTCGGTGGAGCCCTCGAAGATGCGGTTGATGCGCAGGTCGCGCAGGAGCTGCTCGACAGCAGCCGGTCGCTCGCCCCGCGCCTCGAGCGAGTCGGCCGTCTCGTATCCGCGCCCACCCCGGATCTGGATCAGCTCGTCGGCGATCCGCCAGGCCATCTCGCTGGCGTACAGCTTGACCAGCGCCGCCTCGATCCGGATGTCGTTGCGGTCGTCGTCGGCGAGCAGGCAGGACAGGTCCAGCATGGACTCCATGCCGTACGTGGTGGCGGCGATGAACGACAGCTTCTTCGCCACCGCCTCGTGCTCGCCGACCGGCCGGCCCCACTGCACCCGGTCGGCGGCCCACTCCCGGGCCACGTTGAGCGCCCACTTGCCGGCGCCCACACACATCGCCGGCAGCGACAGCCGGCCGGTGTTCAGCGTGGTCAGCGCGATCTTCAGGCCCTTGCCCTCACCGCCGATCACGTTCTCGGCCGGCACGAAGACGTCGTGGAACCGGGTGAGGCTGTTCTCCAGGCCGCGCAGCCCGACGAAGGAGTTGCGCCGCTCCACCGTGATGCCCTCGCTGTCGCCCTCCACCACGAACGCGGTGATCCCGCCGCGCCGCCCCTCGCCGGCGGGCACCCGGGCCATCACCACCAGCAGGGTGGCGACCGTGCCGTTGGTGGCCCAGAGCTTCACCCCGTTGAGCCGGTAGCCGGCGCCGTCGGCGGTCGGCTCGGCGGTGGTGGCGAGCCGGGCCGGGTCGGAGCCGACGTCCGGCTCGGTGAGCAGGAACGCGGACACCTCGCCGGCGGCCAGCCGGGGCAGGAAACGGTCCTTCTGCTCGGGCGTGCCGAACATCTTCAACGGCTGCGGCACGCCGATCGACTGGTGCGCGGAGAGCAGCGCGCCGATCGCCGGGCTGACCGAACCGGCGAGCATCAGCGCCCGGCAGTAGTGCAGGTTGCTCAGCCCCAGGCCGCCGTACCTCCGGTCGATCTTCATGCCGAACGCGCCGAGCCGGGCCATGCCGTGGAACACCTCGTCCGGGATGCGCGCGTCGCGCTCGATCGCCGCGCCGTCCACCTCGCTGCCGAGGTACGCCCCGAACGCGCCGAGGAACTCGTCGGCGCGGGCCACGTCGGCCGGGTCGGACCGGGGCCAGGGGTCGATGAGGTCGAGCCGGAACCGGCCGAGGAAGAGTTCCTTGCCGAAGCTGGGCCGGTCCCAGGCGGACTCGCGGGCCGCCTCGGCGACCTGGCGGGCCTCCTTCTCCGAGACCTGGCCCGCCTCGGTGGGCAGCGGCCCCACCCCGTCGGCATTGTTCTGTGTCGTGGTCACGGGAGCCTCCTGGATGGTCGGTCCGGATGCGACGAAAACGACGCTACCCCCGGGTGTTACCCAGGGGTAGCGTCGCGTGCACGTCCGATTTGGCGGACCGTCAGTCGCCGGTGAGCGTCTCCGGGTCGTCGTCATCGTCGTCGACGTCGTCCTCGCCCCAGTTGCGCCGGGCGAACGGCAGGACGGCCCAGAAGACCAGGAACCACACGCCGGTGACCGCGGTGAGCAGGAACGCGATCGGCCGGTCGAGCACGAAGTCGGTGACAAGCAGGACCGCGCTGACCATCGCGATCAGCATGAAGAACAGGCCGCCGGTGGCCATCCGGTGGGCGAAGCGGACCAGCTCCGGCTTGCGGCCCTGGCGGAACAGCGCCCGGTGGAACGCGACAGGTGAGATGATCATCGCGGCGGCCGCGGCGGCGGCCAGCAGCGCCACGACGTAGACGTCACGCTGGAACTCGGTGGTCCGGCCGAAGGCGTTGCTGAACGGCATCGTCAGCAGGAAGGCGAAGAGGATCTGCACGCCGGTCTGTGCGACGCGCAGCTCTTGGAGCAGGTCGGCGAAGTTGCGCTGCCAACGCTGCTTCTCGGATTCCTTGGACACTCGTGAACCTCCGGTGAAGACGGCACCGCCGGCGGGTGAACGACCGCCGGCAGCAGCGCCATTGCCCGAATCGGATGATCACGAAACCGGCTCAGGATCCGCGTCGGATCCGCCCCGCGTACCGCGCCTCCAGCTCGGCGTTGTGCTCGTCACCGCCGGTGATGTTGGCGGACAGGTAGACCGGTGGCCGCTCCCCCGCCGCGAGCAGCCGGGCCACCACCTCGACGGTGATCTGCTGGGCCAGCAACGCCGCGGTGATCGAGGAGACCGCGCCGACCGCGCCGCCGCCGGGCAGCGGCAGCGTGGCGTCGCCGTACGGGGCGCCGTTGTCCAGCACCACGTCGGCGAAGTCGGCGAGCTTGCGGCCGGACGGGTGCCGGGAGGTCATCCGCGCCGAGTGCCGCGCCGAGGTGATCGCCACCAGACCGTGTCCGCGCTCCTTGACGACGGAGGCGAACTCCACCATCGCCCCGTTCACACCCGAGTTCGAGGCGAGCACGAACACGTCCGCCGGCCGGACCGGCGCCAGCTCGTAGAGGCGGCGCGCCACCGCCGGCTCACGTTCCAGCTTCGGGCCGAGCACGTCGGCCGGCTCGCCGCCGACCAGGACCAGGTCGCGCAGCGCGATCCGGTTGGTGGGCACCAGCCCGCCGGCCCGGCCGGCGATCTCCATGGCGAGCGCCTCGGAGTGCCCGGTGCCGAACGCGTGCACCACCCCGTCGGCGCGGACCGCCGCGGCGATCAGGTCGGCCGCCGCGGCGACGTTCGCCCGCTGCTCGGCGGCCACCCGCCGCATCGTCGACGTCACCGTCTCCAGGTACGCCTCGGCGTCCACAGTCATGCCTCCTCCTCCGTCCCGGCGATCCGGGCGAGGATCGCCTCGACGAACGGGCCGGGGGCCTCGTCGGGGATCCAGTGGCTGACCCCGGGGAGCACCACGAACCGGTAGTCCCCGGTGACCCGCGCCGCGCACGCCTCGGCGGCGGTCCGCCCGATCGCCACGTCCTTCTCGCTCCAGACGTACGTGGTCGGCACCGCCACCGGCCCGACCGCCTTCATGTCCGACCCGCTCATCGCCCGGTACCAGTTCAGCGCGGCGGTGAGCGCGCCCGGCTCGCGCATCGGGTCGGCGTAGCGGGCCACCGTGGCCTCGTCGCCGACGCCGCGCAGCAGCCGCCGCAGCGCGGCCCCGCGCATCGCCAGCAGCACCTTCTCGGCCTTGCCCGGCATCCGGAACAGCGCCATGTAGGCGGACTTCGCCTTCTGCCGGGGGTCGGTGGCGAGCGCGTGCCCCATCGCGGCCGGATGCGGCACCGACACCGCGGTCAGCGTCCGCACCCGCTGCGGGTGCGCCGCGGCCAGGCCCCAGGCCACGATCGCGCCCCAGTCGTGGCCGACCAGGTGGGCGGCGGTCACCCCGAGCGCGTCCAGCACGGCCGCCGCGTCGGCCACCAGCTCCGGGATCCGGTACGCCTCGACCGCGTCCGGCCGCGCGCCGGGCGAGTAGCCGCGCTGGTCGAGCGCGTACGTGCGCAGCCCGGCGGCGTGCAGCGCGGGCGTCACCGCGTCCCACTCGCCGGCGTGCTGCGGGAAACCGTGCAGCAGCAGGACGGGCGCGCCGTCCTCCGGGCCGCCGGTGCGTACGTCGAACGTCAGACCCCGCGCCTCGATCCGCATGATCGCCACCGTAGCCGACAGACGCCCTGCTGGGCCCGGGGCCGGCTGCGGTGCTAGCGTCTGCGACGAGACAACTTCACATCCGACAGGGGAGCGCACAGCGCTGAGAGTGCGGGCCGGTGCCCGCAGACCCTCGAACCTGATCTGGGTAATGCCAGCGCAGGGAGTTCGGTCGACCTCCAGCCGCGCCGCCGTCCGGGCGTTTCCGGGCGCGGCGTGCGTCTTCTCCTGGTTCCGCACCACGAACTGGGAGTCCGTCATGAACCACACCGACAGCAACCGCTGGCGTACCGTCGACATCGTCGTCGCCTCGGTCATCGCCGTCGCCTTCGGCGTCGTCTTCTGGGCCTGGGGCCTGCTCTGGAGCGCCACCGACGCGGCGTTCGCGTTCTTCCCGCCGGCGCAGGCGGTGCTCTACGGCGTCTGGCTGATCCCGGCGGTGCTCGCCGGCCTGATCATCCGCAAGCCGGGCGCCGCGCTCTACTGCGAGACGGTGGCCGCGATCGTCTCCGCGCTGCTGGGCAGCCAGTGGGCGGGCATCGTGATCCTCCAGGGCCTGATGCAGGGCATCGGCGCCGAGTTGGCGTTCGCCGCGTTCCGCTACCGCTCGTTCAAGCTGCCGGTGGCGGTGCTGGCCGGCGCGCTCACCGGCCTCAGCGCGGCGATCTTCGACTTCGTCTACTGGAACAAGCCCTACGACCTGACCTCCTACCGCATCCCCTACGCGCTGATCACCATCGTCAGCGCCACCGTCGTCGCCGGCTTCGGCGCGTGGGTGCTGACCCGGGCGCTGGCCAACACCGGCGTCCTGGACCGCTTCCCCGCCGGTCGCGACCGCGCCCTGGTCTGACGGGGTTCCCGGTGTCGATCATGAAGTTGACTGTGGATTCGGCGCGTTCTGGTGCCGTCAACTTCATGATCGACGAGGCAGAGGGGGTGGCACGGTGAGCGGGGTGGTTCTCCGGGGGTTCGGGTGGCGGCACGGGGGGCGGAGACGCTGGGCGGTGCGCGGGGTCGACCTGCGCGTCGAGAGCGGGGAGCGGGTGCTGCTGCTCGGGGCGTCGGGGGCGGGCAAGAGCACCCTGCTGGCGGCGCTGGCCGGGCTGCTGCCCGAAGACTCCGGCGAGCAGGAGGGCACCGTCGAGATCGACGGGCTCGACCCGCGCAAGGCCCGTGAACGCGTCGGCGTGGTCTTCCAGGACCCGGAGACCCAGCTCGTGATGGCCCGCTCCGGCGACGACGTCGCGTTCGGGCTGGAGAACCGCGGCGTACCGGCCGAGGAGATCTGGCCCCGGGTCGACGAGGCGCTGCGCCGGGTCGGCTTCCCCTACCACCGGGACCGCCCGACCGCCGCCCTCAGCGGCGGTGAGCAGCAGCGGCTGGCCCTCGCCGGGGCGCTGGCGCTGCGACCGGGGCTGCTGCTGCTCGACGAGCCCACCGCCAACCTCGACCCGGCCGGCGCCACGCTCGTCCGCCACGCCATCGCGGACGCGCTCGATGCCGACACCACGCTGATCCTGGTCGAGCACCGGGTCGCCGAGGCGCTGCCGCTCGTCGACCGGGTGGTGGTGCTGGAACCCGGCGGCGGGGTGCACGCCGACGGCCCGCCCGAGGCGGTCTTCGCCGCGCACGGCGACGCGCTGGCCGCCGCCGGGGTCTGGGTGCCCGGCCACACCGTGCCGCCCCGGCACGCCGGCGCGCCGGCCGGCGACGTGCTGCTCACCGCCGACCGGCTCGGCCTGCCACCCCGCCTGGCCCCCACCGACCTCCGGGTACGCGCCGGCGAGGCGCTCGCCGTGCTCGGCCCGAACGGCGCCGGCAAGTCCACCCTGGCGCTGCTCCTCGGCGGCCTGATGCGCCCCGGCACCGGCACGGTCACCGCCTCGGCCGACCTGGCCGGCCGGGACGTGCGTACTCCCCCGCACCGGTGGCGGGCACCCGCGCTGGCCGGCCGGATCGGTTCCGTCTTCCAGGACCCGGAGCACCAGTTCGTCACCGCCACGGTCCGCGACGAGCTGGCGCTCGGCCCGCGCCGGACCGGCCGCTCCGAGGCGCAGGTCACCGCCACCGTGGACGCGCTGCTGGACCGGCTGCGACTGGACCGGCTCGCCGGCGCCAACCCGTACACCCTCTCCGGCGGCGAGGCGCGGCGGCTGAGCGTGGCGACCGCCCTGGCCACCGCGCCACGCCTGCTGATCTGCGACGAACCCACGTTCGGCCAGGACCGGCGCACCTGGCGGGAGCTGGTCGACCTGCTGGCCGAGCTGCGCGACGCCGGACACGGCGTGGTCGCGGTGACCCACGACGCCGACTTCGTGGCCGCGCTCGCCGACCGCACGCTCACCCTGGACCGCCCGGCCGAGGTGGCCCCGTGATCGACCTGGAGCCGGTGGCGACGCCGGGCGCCCCGCTGGCCCGGCGCAACCCGGTGGCGAAGCTGGCCGCGGCGATGGTGTTCACGATCGTGCTGGTGGCCACGCTGGACCCGGTCGCGCCGGCCATCGCCATCGCGGTCGAGCTGGCCGTGCTGCCGCTGTTCGGCGTCCGCTACCGGGTGCTGGCCCGGCGGGCGTGGCCGCTGCTGGCCGCCGCCGTCGGCATCCTGGTCACCCTCGTGCTCTTCGCCGCCGACCGGTCCGGCCGGGTGCTCGTCGACGCCGGCCCGGTGCTGGTCACCGAGGGCGTGCTGGTCACCGCGCTCGGGCTGGTGCTGCGCATGCTCGCGGTGGCGCTGCCCGGCATCATCGTCTTCGCCACCACCGATCCGACCGAACTCGCCGACGCGCTGATCCAGAACGCGAAGGCTCCCGCCCGGTTCGCCATCGGCGCGCTTGCCGCGTTCCGGCTGGTGCCGCTCCTCGAACAGGAGTGGCGGATGATCAGCATGGCCCGCCGGGCCCGGGGCGTGGACGCCGGCCGCAACCCGGTGGCCAAGCTGCGGCTCTTCGCGTCCACCGCGTTCACCCTGCTGGTCGGCGCGATCCGGCGGGGCACCCGACTCGCGGTGGCGATGGACGCGCGCGGCTTCGACGCGGGCACCCCGCGCACGGTCGCCCGCCGACAGCGCTTCACCCGGGCCGACGCCCTGCTCGTGGTCGCCGCCGCCCTGCTGGCCGCCGCCGCCCTGACCACAAGCATCCTCCTCGGCACCTTCCGCCCCCTCCTCGGCTGACTGTCCTCCCCCCGCCCTCGCCCTCGCCCCGTCGATCATGAAGTTAGCGGCGGGTCTCGTCCGTTTTGTCGCCGCCAACTTCATGATCGACGGAGCGGGGTGGGGGTCTGGAGAGGGAGGTGTTCGGGGAGGCCGGCTGGTGGGAGCCTTGCCGGCGCGAGGCCAAGGGGGGCGCACCGCGATCGCGCCGCATTCCGCGGGTGTGTGACTCGCACCCCGAGACACCCATGCCGTTCCACTCGTGGGCCCGGCGAGCGGCGGATGGAACGCGATGGGTGTCTAGGCGCGCCCGAGACACCCATGCCGTTCCACTCACGGGGCCGGTGAGCGGCGGGTGGAACGCGGTGGGTGTCTCGGGCCCCTGGGGGCGTGGCGGGTGCGCTTCCGGGGAGGTCGGCGCGCTGCCGGCCCCGCCCCGGGGGCCGGCAGCTCCGCGACGGTCAGCTGCGCCGGAAGGCGTAGAAGCGGGTCTGGCCGGCACGCTGGCTGTTCCCCTTCATCCGGGTGCCCCGGCCACCGGGCGGGCCGGCCTTCGGCGGCGCCGGACGGGTCGGATTCGGCTCGCCCGGGGTCGCGCCGGACGGTTCGTCGCCCGGCACCGGCGCGCCGGGTGCCACCAGGCCGGACAGGCTCTCGACGGGCGTCGACGCCGCGGGCGCCGCCACTCCCGGCAAGACCGGAGCGTCCAACCTGCCACCCGGTTCACCGGGCCGGACCGAACCACCGGGCACCACCTCACCGAGCCGGAGCGAAGCGGGCAACGCCGCGTCGGACAGCGCCGGGACGGCCGACGCGCCGTCGGGCGGCGTCGGGGTGGGCGGCGACGATCGGCGGGACTTCTTCGGACTGCGCTTCGCGGGCATCCGCGGGCCTCCTGTCTGTCGGGCGCGCCGACCGGCGACGCGCCGAGCGGGTGCCCCGGTGCGGACCGACCACGACGGACACCGCGACGAAACGGCGACGGGAAGCGGATGCGGACGCCCGGAGCGGGACGGGTCCACGGCGACTGCGGCGGTGGACCGGGCTCGGAGGAAGGGCGTCAGTTACGCATGCCGACACGCTAGCCCGCCACGGTCGGCGGCCGCAGCCGAATTACTGGCACCATCGTCGGCATGCTCATCGCGTTCTCGATCACCCCGCTCGGCGTGGGTGAGTCCGTGGGCGACCTGGTCGCCGACGCCGTACGGGTGGTCCGCGAGTCCGGCCTGCCGAACCGCACCGACGCCATGTTCACCACCGTCGAGGGTGAGTGGGACGAGGTGATGGCCGTGGTGAAGCGCGCCGTCGACACCGTCGCGGCCCGGGCGCCCCGGGTCAGCCTGGTGCTCAAGGCCGATCTGCGTCCCGGGGTGACCGACGCGTTGACCGCGAAGGTGGCGCACGTCGAGGCGCGTCTCGCCGAGGGGTGAGACACGGCGCCACCGCCTCCTCACCCACCGTCGAGGTGTGGTCCGCTCATGCGACGACCGCGATACGGTCGCAGGACGCAGCGAGGACGAGAGGTGGCGGTACGCATGGCAGAACAGGCGACGGCGCAGATCGGGGTCACCGGTCTGGCGGTGATGGGTCGCAACCTGGCCCGGAACCTGGCCCGCAACGGCTTCTCCGTGGCGGTGCACAACCGGTCGCCGGAACGCACCCGCAGCCTGGTCGCCGAGCACGGTGACGAGGGCACCTTCGTGCCGTCCGAGTCGCTCGCCGACTTCGTCGGCTCGCTGGAGCGGCCGCGCGCGGTGATCGTGATGGTGAAGGCCGGCGCGCCCACCGACGCCGTGATCGACGAGCTGATCCCGCTGCTGGAGGAGGGGGACATCGTCGTCGACTGCGGCAACGCGCACTTCGCCGACACCCGCCGCCGGGAGGAGGCGCTGCGCGAGCACGGCCTGCACTTCGTCGGCACCGGCGTCTCCGGCGGCGAGGAGGGCGCGCTGCGCGGCCCGAGCATCATGCCGGGCGGCTCGGCGGAGTCCTACCGGAAGCTGGGCCCGATCTTCGAGAAGATCGCCGCGCAGGTCGAGGGCGAGTCCTGCTGCCGGCACGTCGGGCCGGACGGCGCGGGTCACTTCGTCAAGATGGTGCACAACGGCATCGAGTACGCCGACATGCAGCTCATCGCCGAGGCGTACGACCTGTTGCGGGCCGGCCTGTCGGCGAGCCCGGCGGAGATCGCGGAGATCTTCCGGGAGTGGAACGGCGGCGAGCTGGAGTCGTTCCTCATCGAGATCACGGCCGAGGTGCTCGGCCACACCGACGCGGCGACCGGCAAGGCGTTCGTGGACGTGGTGCTCGACCAGGCCGAGCAGAAGGGCACCGGCCGCTGGACCGTGCAGAGCGCGCTGGACCTGGGCATCCCGATCACCGGCATCGCCGAGGCCACGTTCGCCAGGTCGCTGTCCGGGCACGCCGACCAACGCGAGGCCGCCCGCCGGGTGTTCGCCGACGCCGGCGAGAAGTGGCAGGTGGACGACCGGGACACGTTCGTCGAGGACGTGCGCCGCGCGCTGCTGGCCAGCAAGATCGTCGCGTACGCGCAGGGCTTCGACCACATCCGCGCCGGCAGCCGGGAGTACGACTGGAACATCGACCTGGGCGGCACGGCCACCATCTGGCGGGGCGGCTGCATCATCCGGGCTCGCTTCCTGGACCGGATCAAGGAGGCGTACGACGGTGAGCCGGACCTGGCGACGCTGCTCGTCGCGCCCTGGTTCGCCGACCGGGTCAGCGCCGGCGTGCCGGCCTGGCGGCGGGTGGTGGCCGACGCGGCCCGGGCGGGCGTGCCGACCCCGGCCTTCGCGTCGTCGCTGGCCTACTTCGACGCGCTGCGCGCCGAGCGGCTGCCGGCCGCGCTGATCCAGGGCCTGCGGGACAACTTCGGCGCGCACACCTACCACCGGGTGGACCGGGACGGCTCGTTCCACACGCTCTGGGCCGGCGACCGCTCCGAAGTGGAGGGCTGAGGCTCACCACGCCCGCTCGGGCGGGTCGGGGGCCCAGCCGGCGACCGGTTCACCGGTGGCCAGCTCGGCGATCTCGCCGGAGCGGACCGCCGGGGTGTGCCCGAGGTCGGCGCAGTGCCGCTCGGCCACCCCGGCGCACAGCTCGGCGACCGCCTCCCGGCGGGTCGGCTCCACCAGGTCGGCGGCGGCCAGGGCGGCCGTCATCTCGTACCGGAGATCGCGCATCCTCCACCCCCGTGGCGGCGCGTCCCGGCGGCGCGCCCTGCGCCGATGGTAAGACGGAACGCCCCGCGGATGCGGGGCGTTCCGCCGACGGCCGGTCGACGCCGGCCGGACAGGTCAGAAGAACCGACGTCGCTTGGCCTTCTGCGGCCGCATCAGGTCGGCGCCCTTGGTCAGCAGGCGGCTCACCCCGGTCGGGCCGCGACGGGCCTCCAGGGAGTGGCTGAGCCGGCGCGCGCCGGCTGCCGCCAGCGGCACGGCGACCGCCATGACCGCCCACTGCGCGATCCGCTTCTGAATCATGTGGTTCACCTCCGCGTGTGTGCTGTTGTCCCTACCGGTACCCAGCGCGCCGCGTCGGTAAGCGTGAGCTCAGACTCCCGGCGCGACCGGGTTGGGCAGCGCGCCGCCGAAGCGGCGGTCCCGCTGCGCGTACAGCTCGCAGGCGTACCAGAGGTGGCGGCGGTCGAAGTCGGGCCAGAGCGTGTCCAGGTAGACCAGCTCCGCGTACGCGGTCTGCCAGAGCAGGAAGTTGGAAATGCGCTGCTCGCCGGAGGGGCGCAGGAACAGGTCGACCTCGGGCACCTCGGGGTGGTAGAGGTAGCGGGCCACCGTCTTCTCGGTGACCTTGTCCGGGTGCAGCCGGCCGGCGGCGACGTCACGGGCGATCGCCGCGGCGGCGTCGGCGATCTCCGCCTGGCCGCCGTAGTTGACGCAGAACTGCAGCGTCAGCGTGGAGTTGCCGCGGGACATCTCCTCGGCGGTCTGCAGCTCGGAGATGACGCTCTTCCACAGCCGGCCGGCCCGGCCGGACCAGACCACCCGCACGCCCAGGTCGACGAGCTGGTCGCGGCGGCGGCGGATGACGTCGCGGTTGAAGCCCATCAGGAAACGGACCTCGTCGGGCGAGCGCCGCCAGTTCTCCGTGGAGAACGCGTACGCCGACAGGTAGGGCACGCCCAGCTCGATCGCGCCCTCGATGGTGTCGAACAGGCTGTGCTCACCCTGCTCGTGGCCCTTGGTGCGGGGCAGCCCGCGCTCCTTGGCCCAGCGGCCGTTGCCGTCCATCACGATGGCGATGTGCCGGGGCAGCGCGGCGGCCGGCAGCGCCGGCGGGCGGGCGCCGGACGGGTGCGGGGTCGGCGGCGACGGCTCGCGGCGGGTCGCCCTCGTCGATCGGATCACTCGGTCATCTCCCTGTTGACACCGGCGGCGGCCGGTCCGGCGCCGGTGCGCGGCGGGACCACACCCGGCCCCGCGCCGGCGGGCGGCGGGACCGCGCCGGGCGCCGGGGCACCCCGGTCGACCAGCGGCAGCGAGCGTAGCGCGCGCTCCAGGTGCCACTGGAGGTGCGCCGCGACCAGGCCGCTGCACTCGCGGCGGACGGCGGTCTCGGCGACGTCGGCGTACGCCCAGTCGCCTGTGGTCAGCGCGGACATCAACGTGAGCGTGGCCGGCGCCGGGTGGGCCGCGCCGGGGGGCCGGCAGTCCGGGCAGACGGCGCCGCCGGCCGGCACCGAGAACGCGCGGTGCGCGCCCGGCTCACCGCAGACCGCGCAGGCGGTCAGCGCCGGCGCCCAGCCGGCGTACGACATGCCGCGCAGCAGGTAGGCGTCGAGCACCAGCGTGGTGGCGTGGTCGCCGCGGGCCAGCGACTTCAGCGCGCCGAGGGTGAGCTGGAACAACCGCAGCGACGGCTCCCGCTCGACCGGGGTCAGCCGCTCGGCGGTCTCGGCGATCGCGCTGGCCGCCGTGTAGCGGGGGTAGTCGCCGAGGAACCGCTTGCCGTACAGCTCGATCGCCTCGACCTGGCTGACGGTGTGCAGGGAGCTGCCCTGGTTGCCCTTGGGGTCGCCGGCGAGCTGCAGGTCGACGTGCCCGAACGGCTCCAGCCGGGCGCCGAACCGGCTCGTGGTGCGCCGGACGCCCCGGGCCACCGCGCGTAGCCGGCCGTGCCGGCGGGTGAACAGGGTGATGATCCGGTCGGACTCGCCAAGCTTCTGCACGCGCAGGACCACCGCGTCGTCGCGGTAGAGCTGTCGGCGGTATCCGGCCATCGGTCCATTCTCTCTCGGGGTGCGATCTCAGGGTCGGCTCGGGGTGGACCGGCGGCCGATCCCCGATGTGCCGGCCGCCCCGCCCGCCCTAGGGTTCTGGCCATGGTTCCGCTCCGAACGGGTCGCGCGGTGACGGCCGCGGCCGCCGCCGCCACGCTCATCGTGCTCGCCGGGTGTGACACCCTGTCGTTCCGCCGGCTCGAATACCACCAGACCGAACGCACCAAGGTCACCAGGATCACCGTGGACGGCGGCGGCTCGGGCGACGTGGTGGTCCGGGGCAACGGCCCCGCCGACCAGGTGAAGATCAAGCGCGTGGTGCGCTACCAGGGCGGCGAGCCGGAGAGCCGCTACTCGCTCAAGGGCGACGAGCTGGTGCTGCCCACCGACTGCGGTCACCGGTGCAGCATCTCCTGGGAGGTGACCGCGCCGGCGGGCGTGGCGGTGCGCGGTGGCACCGACTCCGGCACCGTCGACCTCACCGACGTCGGCGCGGTCGACTTCACGCTCAGCTCCGGCGACCTCACCGTCAACGGGGCGAGCGGCGAGGTGCGGGCCGCCACCACGTCCGGCAACATCCGGCTGGTCGAGGCGGCCGGCCCGGTCCGGCTGCGCGCCGACTCCGGCGACGTCGAGGCCCGCCGGCTCGCCTCCGCGGTCGACGCGGAGACCACCTCGGGAAACCTCACCGTCGAGCTGGACCAGCCGGCCCCGGCCCGGCTGCACGCCAGCAGCGGGAACGTCGACCTGGCCGTACCGGCCGGGCGCTACCGGGTGCGCGCCGACGCCAGATCCGGCGACACCGACGTGCGGGTGACCAACGACCCGGCCGCGTCCCTGCTGCTCGACGTCTCCGCGACCAGCGGGAACGTCACTGTCACCAGCCGCTGAGCGGGCCGTTCAGTCGGCGACGCGGTCGGCGGAGCGCTCGGGGCTGCGGCGCGGCGCCGGCAGCCGGGACGCGGCGCCGACCAGCCCGCCGGCCGCGCCGGCCGGAGCCGGGCTCGCCGGGGCGTCGGCCGCCCGTTCGGCCGCCGACCGCCGGGGCCGGCCCGGCACCAGTTCCGGGGTACGCCGGGCGGCCACGTCCTCGACCCAGCCGACCAGCAGCGTCACCACCCCGACCAGCGCGAGGACCAGCCCCACCCGTACCCAGAGGCCGACCGGGTCGGTGGTCGACCAGCCCACCAGCCCGACCAGCGGGGTGAGCGCCACCACGAACGGCATGTGCCACAGGTAGACGGTGAGCGCCCGCCGGTTGACCACGGTCACCGCGCGGCCGAACGCCGGGAACCTGTCGACCCAGGCCACGCCGGTCGGCGCCCGGCCGATCGCCACCAGGATGAACGCGGTCGCCCAGAGCGCGTTGCCGAGCGGGATGTCGTTGATGTCGTAGCCGCGTGGGCCGGGATGGGTGACGATCCAGGCCCCGCCGGCCGCCGCGAGGACGCCGGCGAGCGGCAGCAGCACCCGGTTGCGCATCCGCCGGAGCAGACCGTCGTGGTGGGCGAAGCCGAGCAGCCAGGCGCCGAAGTAGAGACCGAACTCGCGCAGCACGGTGGGCGGGTTGAGCAGGACACCGAACTCGATCGCGGCCAGCAGCGCGTACGGGGCGGCCA
This sequence comes from Micromonospora sp. NPDC051300, assembly GCF_044455315.1. Classification (NCBI taxonomy): domain Bacteria; kingdom Bacillati; phylum Actinomycetota; class Actinomycetes; order Micromonosporales; family Micromonosporaceae; genus Micromonospora; species Micromonospora sp. NPDC051300. Next base: position 136,488 of record NZ_JBITEP010000010.1, read on the forward strand.
GCGTGGGCAGCGGCGCGCGGCGGAACAGCCAGAGCGCCAGCGGCGACGCGAGCACGAACCACAGGTAGTCCCGCAGGTACCAGATCGGGCTGAGCGCCAGCCCACCCCAGTAGTTGGCCGGCGGGTCACTGATCGGGAAGAGCCAGAGCAGCACCTTCGGGCTGAACTGCAGCCCGGTCAGCAGCATCGCCGGCACGAAGACCGCGGCGAGCACCCAGAGCGAGGGCAGCAGGCGTCGGAGCCGGCGCGCCACCGCGGGCACCCCGGTGCGGTCCAGCGACGCCGCCATCAACGACCCGGCCAGCGCGAACATCACCGCCATCGCCGGGAACACCAGGGTGAGCGTGGCGTAGCCGGTGACGTGGTAGGTGACGACTCGCAGGATGGCCAGGAAACGCAGCAGGTCGAGGTAGCGGTTTCGCATCAGCTCGCAGCGGGGTCCGGGGGCAGAGACTCAAGCCCCTACCCTGCTCCGGCGAGCTGTGAAACGTGTAAGGACGTCCGCTCGGGGTGAGATGCCCCATAGGCCAGACTGAACCTGACCTCAGAACCCCAGCTTGCGCAACTGCTTCGGGTCGCGCTGCCAGTCCTTCGCCACCCGCACGTGCAGATCCAGGTAGACCCGGGTGCCCAGCAGCTCCTCGATCTGCCGGCGCGCGGTGCTGCCCACGTGCTTGAGCCGGCTGCCCCGGTGACCGATCACGATCGCCTTCTGACTCGGCCGCTCCACGTACAGATCCGCGTAGATCTTCGTGAGGTTGCCCTCCGGGATCATCTCCTCCACCACCACCGCGATGGAGTGCGGCAGCTCGTCCCGGACCCCCTCCAGCGCCGCCTCCCGGACCAGCTCGGCGACGAGCACCTGCTCCGGGTCGTCGGTGAGCATGTCGTCCGGGTAGAGCTGCGGCGACTCCGGCAGGTAGTCGGTCATCACGTCGACGAGCGTGTCGACCTGGTGCCCGGAGACCGCGCTCACCGGCACCACGGCCGCGAAGTCGGCCAGCTCGCTCACCGCGAGCAACTGCTCGGCCAGCCGCTTCTTGTCCACCAGGTCGGTCTTGGTGACCACCGCCAGCACGGTGGCCTTCAGGCTGGACAGCTCGCCGGTGATGAACCGGTCACCCCGGCCGACCGGCTCGTTGGCCGGCACGCACAGCCCGATCACGTCGACCTCGCTCCAGGTCTCCCGGACCAGATCGTTCAGGCGCTCCCCGAGCAGCGTGCGGGGCCGGTGCAGGCCCGGTGTGTCGACCAGCACGAGCTGCGACTCCGGCCGGTGCAGCACCGCCCGGATGATGTGCCGGGTGGTCTGCGGCTTGCTCGACGTGATCGCGATCTTGGTGCCGACGATCGCGTTGGTCAGCGTCGACTTGCCGGCGTTCGGCCGACCGACGAAACAGGCGAAACCGGCACGGTAGGGACGCGCCTCGGGCGTGGTCACTCGACCACCGTGCCGAGCACGGCGCCGTCCGGCGCGGCCACGTGGATCGGCGCGTCCGCGGACAGGTCACGCACCGCCGCGTGCCCCGCGCCGTCGAGCGTCGACGCCTCGGTCACCACCACCGCGGCCTCCAACCGGCTCGCCCCGGCGGCCACCGCCGAGGCGACCGCCAACTGGAGCGCGGTCAGCGTCAGCGACGGCAGCGCCACGCTTGCCGCCGCGTACGTCCGGCCGTCCTGGTCGCGGACCGCCGCGCCCTCCACGGCACCCACCCGGCCCCGCGCGCCCCGGGCCAGGACCACGAGCTTGGCGTCCTCGGCGCTCAGCTCGGCCGGATCGGCGGGCGTGGGCAGGGCGGCCGGCACGGCGGCTGACTCAGGCATCGGCGGGTTGCCTCTCCTCGGAATGGTTGGGATTGCCACCGGACTCGGCCGGGCCCGAGCCGTCCGGCGTCGAGCCCGACCCGGCCCGGCTCACCAGGACGGTGTCGATCCGGTTACGCCGGCCGGTGGTGCCCTCGGCGACCAGGCTCAGACCGGCCACCTCGGCCCCGGAACCCGGGATGGGCACCCGGCCGAGCGCCTGGGCGAGCAGGCCACCGACCGTCTCCACCTCGTCGGTGGGCAGCTCGGTGTCGAACAGCTCGCCCAGATTCTCCACCGGCAGCCGGGCGGTCACCCGCACGGCCCCGTCCGGCAGGTGCTCCACCGGTGGGCGTTCGACATCGTACTCGTCGGTGATCTCACCGACGATCTCCTCCAGGATGTCCTCGATGGTGACCAGGCCGCCGGTGCCGCCGTACTCGTCGACCACGATGACCAGGTGGTTGCGGGCCGCCTGCATCTCGGAGAGCAGGTCGTCCACCGGCTTGGACTCCGGCACGAACGTCGCCGGGCGCATCAGCTCGGCCACCGGCATCTGCCGCGCCCCCCGGTCGCCCTGGGTACGCCGGATCAGATCCTTCAGGTAGAGCACCCCGAGCACGTCGTCGACGTTCTCGCCGATCACCGGGATGCGGGAGAACCCGGAGCGCAGGAAGAGCGCCAGCGCCTGGGCCAGCGTCTTGCGCTCCTCGATCCACACCATCTCGGTGCGCGGCACCATCACCTCCCGGGCGATGGTGTCGCCGAGCGCGAAGACCGAATGGATCATCTGGCGCTCGCCGTGCTCCACCACGCCCCGCTGCTCGGCCAGGTCGACAAGCTCCCGCAGCTCCACCTGGGTCGCGAACGGCCCCTCGCGGAACCCCTTGCCCGGCGTGACCGCGTTGCCGATCAGGATCAGCAGCGACGCCAACGGGTTGAGCGCCCGCCCCAGCCAGCGCACCAGCGGCGCGACCGCCCGGCCGACCGCGTACGCGTGCTGGCGGCCCAACGTGCGCGGCGCGACACCGACCACCACGAAGCTCACCACTGTCATCGCCCCGGCGGTCACCAGCGCCGCCCGCCAGCCGGCGCCGAACGTGTCCACCGCCACCAGCGCCACCAGGGTGGTCGCGGTCAGCTCCGCCAGCAGGCGGAGCAGGAGCAGCAGGTTGAGGTGGCGGACCACGTCACCGGCGACCGCCTGGAGGGCGCGCGCGCCGCGCGCGCCGTCCCGGGCCAGCTCGGCGGCACGCGCCGGGGAGACCGCGGCCAACGCCGCCTCGGTCATCGCGATCAGACCGGCGAGCACCACCAGCCCGGCTCCGAAGAACAGCAACTGGAGGTCGGGCAGACCGGCCGGGGAACCGGCCGCCGCGAGGGGAACCATCACTGCGACCGGGTCGACCGCCAGCTGGCCAGCAGCCGGGCCTGGAGACCGAACATCTCCCGCTCCTCCTCGGGCTCGGCGTGGTCGTAGCCGAGCAGGTGCAGCACGCCGTGCACGGTGAGCAGGTGCAGCTCGTCGCCGGCCGAGTGCCCGGCGGTGGCCGCCTGCTTGCCCGCCACCTCCGGGCAGAGCACGATGTCGCCGAGCAGCGCCGGCTCGCCGCCGGCCGGGGCGCTCTCCCCCGGCCCGTGGTCGACGCTGCCCTCGTCCATGGGGAACGCGAGCACGTCGGTGGGGCCGTCCCCGCCCATCCAGCGGTGGTTCAGCTCCGACATGTATTCGATGTCGACGAGCAGCACGGACAGCTCGGCGAGGGGGTTGACCCCCATCTCGTCGAGCGCGTGCCGGGCGACGGCGAGCACGGCGTCGGTGTCGACGTCGACACCGGACTCGTTGGCGATCTCGATGGACAACTCTGTCTTCCTCTGGTGGGTTAGCGGCGCCGGCCGGCCCGGCCGCCCTGGGCGGTCCGCCCCGGCACGGCGTGCACGCTCTGCGCCTGCTGGCTCTCCCGCTCGGCGTCCCAGCGGGCGTACGCGTCGACGATCTCGCCCACCAGCTTGTGGCGAACCACGTCGGAGCTGGAGAGCTGGGCGAAGTGCACGTCCTCGACGTTGTTCAGGATCTCCCGGACCACCCGCAGGCCGCTGCTCGTCCCGCCGGGAAGGTCCACCTGGGTGATGTCGCCGGTGACCACGATCTTCGAGTTGAAGCCGAGCCGGGTGAGGAACATCTTCATCTGCTCTGGCGTGGTGTTCTGCGCCTCGTCGAGAATGATAAAAGCGTCATTTAGGGTCCTACCGCGCATATATGCCAGCGGCGCGACCTCGATGGTGCCGGCGGCCATCAGCTTCGGGATGGACTCCGGGTCGAGCATGTCGTGCAGCGCGTCGTAGAGCGGGCGCAGGTAGGGGTCGATCTTCTCGTTCAGGGTGCCGGGCAGGAAGCCGAGCCGCTCGCCCGCCTCGACCGCCGGCCGGGTCAGGATGATCCGGTTGACCTGCTTGGCCTGGAGCGCCTGGACGGCCTTCGCCATCGCCAGGTAGGTCTTGCCGGTGCCGGCCGGGCCGATCCCGAAGACGATGGTGTGCGAGTCGATCGCGTCGACGTAGCGCTTCTGCCCGAGCGTCTTGGGACGGATGGTGCGACCGCGCCGGGAGAGGATGTTGAGCGTCAGGACCTCGGCGGGCCGCTCGGCGCTGCCCTGTTCGAGCATGCCGACGGTACGCCGGACGGCGTCAGTGGTCAGGGTCTCGCCTTTCTCGATCAACTCGAGGAGCTCACTGAAGAGACGCTCGGCGAGGGCGTTGTCGGCGGGCGCGCCGGTGATGGTGATCTCGTTGCCGCGCACGTGGACGTCGCTGGTGACCGAGCGTTCGACGAGTCGCAGGATCTCGTCGCCCGCGCCGAGCAGGTTCACCATGATCTTCGGGTCGGAGACCGTGATCCTGGTCTGCGCCCGGGGCGGGCCGGGAGGTGGGGTGCCGGTCATAGGTCGGGCCGTGGGGCCCTGCGCCACCTGCTCTCCGATCTCGGTGCCGGGCCCTGCTGGCGCGGCGGACGACAGCTCCCATCGTATCGGGTCGGCACCGTGGGCACCGCGCCCATTTCCGGTGCTCGGCGGTCAGCCACCGGCCCGAAAGTCGTAGCCGCCGAACGTCTCCTGGGCGCGGGTGAAACGGTAGGTCGCCCAGTGCATCCGAACCACCACGCCGTGCTCGTCCCGGGTGAGCCGCAGCAGCTCGCCCGACTCCCGCCCGGAGATGGTGCGGAACACGTCCGGCCGCTCCGCCAGCGGCGCGAACACCGCCGGCGGCTTCCCGGCCGGATCGTCCGCGCCCCGCGCCCGCAGCGCCCCGTCGTGCCAGGAGAAGACGTACTCGAAGCCCTCGCCCCACCAGCGGCCCAGCATGCCGCGCAGGTGCGCGGGCGCGGGCGGGCCGGGACGCCACGGCTCGATCTCGGCCGGGTCGTGCTCGGCGGCGGCGGCCAGCAGCGCGTGCGCCAGGTCGAAGATCTCCACCCCGGCGCCGGACGAACCGAGCACCGCGCACCCCATGGCGCCGGCGGTGCCCGCCCCGCCGCGCCGGCCGTAGACGGCGGCCAGGAAGCCGGGCATCGCCCCGTCGTGCCCCACGTGGGTCACCCGGTCCGGCTGCGGCACCAGGATCAGCCCGAGGCCGAAACCGGCCGCCCAGAGCGACTCGTCGGTCGTGGTGAGCGGCCAGCGCATCTCCTCGACGGTGGCCGGGGCGAGCACCGCGCCGGCCGGGTCGAGCGCGGCCGGGTCGGCAAGGAAGGCCGCCCAGCGGGCCATGTCCGACGCGGTGCTCCAGAGCTGGGCGGCCGGCGCCACCGCGCCGAAGTCGGTGGGCGGCTCCGGGTGCGCCTCGTCGGAGTAGGCGTCGACCAGGTGTCCGGTGGCGGCCCGCTCCCCCGGCACGGTGGCGGTGGCGGCCAGCCCGAGCGGGGTGAGGACCCGGTCGGCGAGCACCTCGGCCCAGGTGCCGCCGCGCCGCCGGGCGACCAGCTCGCCGAGCAGCGCCACACCGAGGTTGGAGTAGTGGAAGCGGCGGCCGGTGGGCAGCACCCGCTCGGCCCGGGCCAGGTCGGCCAGCAGCTCCTCGACGGCCGGGGCGCGCAGGCTGTCCCACACGTCGCCGTGCGGCTCGCGTTGCAGGCCGGCGGTGTGCGACAGCAGCCGGCGCACGGTCAGCTCGCCGTGCGCGGGCAGGTCGAGGTGCCGCCCGACCGGGTCATCCAGGTCGAGCAGGCCGTCGTCGCGGCACTGCATGACCAGCGCGGCGGTGAAGGTCTTGGTGACCGAGCCGATCCGGAGGACCGTCTCCTCGTCGAGCGGCGTGTCGTTGCCGGTGCCGCCCACCGCGCAGGTCCAGAGCGGGCGGTCCGCCCGGTGCAGGGCCGCCGACACGGCCGGGATGCGCCCCTTCGCCTGGGCCTGCCGGGTCATCCGGCCGAGCCGGTCGGAGATCGTGGTCACCGGTCAGCGGCAGAGCATCGGGCCCAGCGGCGCGCCGCCGAGCAGGTGGGCGTGCACGTGGAAGACCTCCTGGCCGCCGTACGGACCGGTGTTGAACATGAGCCGGAACCCGTCCACCGTCAGGCCCTCCTCCTCGGCCACCAGCGCGGCGGTGTGGAGCAGCTCACCGGCGAGCGTCGGGTCGCCCTGGGCCAGCGTGGCCACGTCCGCGTAGTGCTCCTTGGGGATCACCAGCACGTGGGTGGGCGCCTTCGGGTCGATGTCCCGGAAGGCCAGGGTGGTGGCGGTCTCGCGGACGATGGTGGCCGGGATCTCCCCGGCGACGATCCGGCAGAACAGGCAGTCGACTCCCATCGCAGCAGTGTAGGGAACGTACGGCAGGATGGCCGGCATGGCGGGACGGGCGGTGCTGGTGACGGGGGCCTCGCGGGGCATCGGGCGGGCGGTGGCGCGGGCGTTCGCGGCCGGCGGGGACCGGGTCGCGGTGCACCACCGGGACTCGGCCGACCTGGCCGAGGCGCTGCGCGCCGAGCTGCCCGGCGACGGGCACGTGGTGGTCCGCGCCGACCTGGCCGACCCGGACGCGGTCCGGGCCATGGTGGACGCCGCGGCCGAACGGCTCGGCGGTCTCGACGTGCTGGTCAACAACGCCGGCGTGTTCGGGCCGGCCGATCCGCCGCACCCGGTCTTCGAGAGCACCTACGAGCAGTGGCGGACCCGGTGGCGGGAGGTGCTGGACGTCAACCTGTTCGGCGCCGCGAACGCGTCCTGGTGCGCGGCCCGGCACATGCGGGAGCGGGGCGGGCGGATCGTCAACGTCTCGTCGCGGGGCGCGTTCCGGGGCGAGCCGGCCAACCCGGCATACGGGGCCAGCAAGGCGGGGATGAACGCGATGGCGCAGTCGCTCGCGGTGGCGCTGGCGCCGTACCGCATCGGGGTGGCGTGCGTGGCCCCCGGCTTCGTGGAGACCGACATGACCAACGAGCACCTCAAGAGCGAGCGGGGCGAGGCGGTGCGGGCGCAGTCGCCGTTTAACCGGGTGGCCCGGCCGGCGGAAATCGCGGCGGCGGTGCACTGGCTGGCCAGCCCGGAGGCCGAGTGGGCGTCCGGCACCATCGTCGACCTGAACGGCGCGTCCTACCTGCGGAGCTGACGCGTCGAAACCGGGTGACGGGGTAGGTACCCCGGGTATGGCCGACACCGAGCTGCTGGACATCGCCGCCGACTACCGCGTGGTCGACGGGCACGACAACGATCCCGTGCTGCTGCGGTCGGACGGCAGCCCGGTCGAGACGTGGCGTGACGAGTACCCGTACGGGCAGCGTCTCGACCGCGAGGAGTACGACCGCCAGAAGCGTCTGCTCCAGATTGAGCTGCTCAAGCTCCAGGACTGGGTGAAGGACAGCGGCGAGCGGTTGGTGATCCTCTTCGAGGGGCGGGACGCGGCCGGCAAGGGCGGCACCATCAAGCGCTTCATGGAGCACCTGAACCCGCGCGGCGCGAGCGTCGTCGCGCTGGTCAAGCCGGACGAGCGGGAGGCCGGTCAGTGGTACTTCCAGCGCTGGCTGGCCCACCTGCCGAGCGCGGGCGAGATGGTGCTCTTCGACCGGTCCTGGTACAACCGGGCCGGCGTGGAGCGGGTGATGGGCTTCTGTTCCCGTACCGAATATCTGGAGTTCCTGCGGCAGGCCCCCGACCTGGAGCGGATGCTGGTGCGCTCCGGGATCCGGCTGGTGAAGTTCTGGTTCTCGGTGTCCCGCAACGAGCAGCGCACCCGGTTCGTGGTGCGCAAGGTGGATCCGGTACGGCAGTGGAAGCTGTCCCCGATGGACCTGGCCTCACTCGACCGCTGGGACGAGTACACCGAGGCCAAGGAGGCGATGTTCTTCTGGACCGACACCGCTGACGCGCCGTGGACGGTGGTGAAGAGCAACGACAAGAAGCGGGCCCGGCTGGAGGCGATCCGGCACGTGCTGCACCGGTTCGACTACGACGGCAAGGACGTCGACGTGGTCGGCACGCCCGACCCGTTGATCATCGGGCCGGCGGGCCTGGACCTGGGCCCCGAGGAGCAGCCGGTGCCGATCTTCCCGCGCCCCTGAGTCACCAACGGCCGAGGCGGGCGGCGAGCACGCTGAGCGCGGCCACCCCGGCGGTGGAGGTCCGCAGCACGGACGGCCCGAGCCGGACGGTACGGGCGCCGGCGTCGCGGAACGCGGCCAGCTCCGCCTCGGCGATGCCGCCCTCCGGCCCGACCACGAGGACGATCTCGCCGGTCGACGGCAGCTCGGCGGTGGTGAGCCGCTCGCCGGCCTCCTCGTGCAGCACGAAGGTCGCGGCGGCGCCGGCGATCCGCCGGGCCACCGTGGCGGTGGACTCGTCCGGTGCGCCGGCCACCACCGGCAGCCACGGGCGGCGGGCCTGCTTGGCGGCCTCCCGGGCGGTGGCCGCCCACTTCTCCCGGGCCCGTACGCCCCGGTCGCCACGCCACTGGGTCACCGAGCGGGACGCCGCCCAGGGCACGATCTCGTCCACCCCGACCTCGGTCATCGCCTGCACGGCCAGCTCGCCGCGGTCGCCCTTGGCGATGCCCTGCACCACGACCAGGCGGGGGACGCACGCGTCGGCGTACCCCCGGCCGGTGATCCGCGCCTCCAGGGCGCCCCGGCCGACGGCGGTGACCACCGCGGCGGCGGTGCCGCCCCGGCCGTCGGCGAGCAGCAGTTCCTGGCCGACGCGCAGCCGCTGCACGGTGGCCGCGTGGTGGCCCTCCGGGCCGTCGAGCGTCACCGTGTCACCGGTGGGCAGCGCCTCGACCAGGAACAGCGGCGCCGACACCTCAGGCGTGCCCGTTGAACGCGTCGCGCATCCGGGAGAAGAAGCCGCCCTGCTTGGTCAGCTCGGCGACCTCCTCGCCCCGGGTCTTGGCGAAGTCGCGCAGCATCCGCTCCTGGTCGGCGTCGAGCTTGGTCGGGGTCCGCACGTCCAGGTGGACGTAGAGGTCGCCCCGGCCGGCGCCGCGCAGGTGCGGCACGCCACGGGCGCGCAGCCGCAGCGTGCTGCCGGGCTGGGTGCCCGGCTTGACGTCGACGACCTCCTCGCTGTCGAGCGTCTTGATGGTCAGCCGGGTGCCGAGCGCGGCGGCGGTCATCGGCACGGTGACCCGGCAGTGCAGGTCGTCGCCCTTGCGGGAGTAGACGTCGTGGGTCCGCTCGTGGATCTCGACGTAGAGGTCGCCGGCGGTGCCGCCGCCCGGGCCGACCTCGCCCTGCTGGGCCAGCCGGATCCGCATGCCGTCCTCGACGCCGGCCGGGATCTTCACGGTCAGCGAGCGGCGGGTGCGCACCCGGCCGTCGCCGGCGCAGGTCGGGCAGGGGTGCGGGATCGTGGTGCCGTAGCCCTGGCAGACGGTGCACGGCCGGGCGGAGACCACCTGGCCGAGGAACGTCCGCTGCACCGACTGCACCTCGCCCCGGCCGCCGCACGCCTCGCAGGTGGCCAGGTGGGTGCCGGCGGCGGTGCCGGCGCCGGAGCAGGTGGTGCAGAGCACGGCGGTGTCGACGGTGATCGGCGCCTCGACGCCGAACGCGGTCTCGTTGAGGTCCAGCTCCAGGCGCAGGATCGCGTCGGCGCCGGGCCGGGTGCGCGGCCGGGGACCCCGGCTGCCGCCCGCCGCGCCGCCGAAGAACGCGTCCATGATGTCCTGGAAGCCGACGAACGGGCCGGCCCCGCCCGGGCCGCCCGGGCCCGCGCCGCCGCCGCCCGGGGCGAGCGGGTCGCCGCCCAGGTCGACGATCTGCCGCTTCCGGTCGTCCGAGAGGACCTCGTACGCGGCGTTGATGTCCTTGAACTTCTCCTGTGCCTCCGGGTCCGGATTTACATCCGGGTGGTACTGCCGCGCCAGCTTGCGGTAGGCACGCTTGATGTCGTCGTCGGAGGCGTCCCGGCTCACGCCGAGAATGCCGTAGTAGTCCCTGGCCACTGCGTTCGGTGTCCTCATGTTCGTCTCGCGTGTCGCCGGTCGTCGGCCGTGGCCGGCCGTCGGCCCTGACTGGTCAGTTCTGGGCCAGCAGTTCGCCCACGTAGCGTGCCACGGCCCTCACCATGGCGATATTGCCGGGGTAGTCCATCCGGGTCGGCCCGAGCACGCCGAGCCCACCGACGATGGTGGCGCCCGGGCCGTAGCCGGTGCTGACCACCGAGGCGGCCCGCAGGTTGTCGAACTCGTTCTCGTCGCCGATGAGCACCCGGGTGGCGTTGCTCGGCTCGGTCTCGCCGATCAGCTTGAGCAGCACGACCTCCTCCTCCAGCGCCTCCAGGATGGGGCGCAGCGAGCCCTGGAAGTCGAGCAGCCCACCCCGGGTGAGGTTGGCGGTGCCGGCCAGCGCGATCCGTTCCTCGTGCCGTTCGACGAGCGTCTCCAGCAGCACCGTGGAGAGCGTGGTCATGGCCGGGCGCAGGTGCGGCGCGGACTCCTCGACGAGCGCCTGCACCAGCGGTGGCGTCTCGGCGAGCTGGCTGCCGACGAGCTTCTCGTTGACCAGCCGGCGCAGGTCGGTGACGTGGTCGGCGGGGACCGGGGCGGGCAGCTCGACAAGCCGCTGCTCGACCCGCCCGGTGTCGGCGATCATGACCACCATCAGCCGGGTGGTGGAGATCGGCACCAGCTCCAGGTGGCGCACCTTGGACCGGGCCAGGCTGGGATATTGCACCACCGCGACCTGGCGGGTGAGCTGGGCCAGCAGCCGGACCGTGCGGTGCACCACGTCGTCGAGGTCGACGGCGCCGACCAGGAAGCGCTCGATCGCCCGGCGCTCGGCCGGGCTGAGCGGCTTGACCCGGGAGAGCCGGTCGACGAAGAGGCGGTAGCCACGGTCGGTGGGGACCCGGCCGGCGCTGGTGTGCGGCTGCCGGATGTAGCCCTCCTCCTCCAGCACCGCCATGTCGTTGCGCACGGTCGCCGGCGAGACACCGAGCTGGTGCCGTTCGACGAGGGCCTTGCTGCCCACCGGTTCCTGCGTGGCCACGTAGTCCTCGACGATGGCGCGCAGCACGGCGAGCTTGCGGTCGTCGAGACCCATCTCCCCACCTCCTGACGCACCTCGGCCGGGCGACGCGCGGCATCCGCCGGGCGGCTGGCACTCGACTGTAGCGAGTGCCAGTCTACGTCGGCAGACCCACCGGCGCGATGATCAGTGGCGGACCCCCGGTCCGACCCGCCGCGACGGCCCGGTCCGGCCGGGCCGAACAGCTCTGGTGCCACTTGCTTCCGGCACCTACCGTGACGTGCATGACTGAACCTCCTCGCCCGCCCGGAGCGGGGGACCCCAACCCCCAGCCCGACCCGAACCCGCCGTCGGCGCCCTACGGCTCGTCGCCGGCCGACGAGCCGCCCACCGCACCACTGTCCGGGGCACCCGGCGCAGGCGGCTATCCCCCGCCCGGTGGCTATCCGCCCCCGGGCGGCCAACCTCCGGCGGGCGGCTATCCCCCGCCTGGCGGCTACCCCCCGCCTGGTGGCGGCACCCCGGGCTACGGCGCGCCCGGCGGCGGCGCCTACGGCACGCCGGCCGGCTACGCCAACAACGACGACAAGACCTGGGCCCTCGTGGCGCACTTCGGCGGCGCGGCCGGGATGCTGATCGGCGGCGGGGTGCTGGGCTGGATCGCGCCGCTGGTGGCGCTGCTGGCCCGGGGCAACCAGTCCCCGACCGTCCGGGCGCACGCGATCGCCGCGCTCAACTTCCAGCTCATCTGGTCGGTCATCGCCCTGGTCGGCTGGATCCTCACCTGCATCCTGATCGGTGTGGTGATCGGCTTCGGCGCCATGATCGTCGGCATCATCTTCGGCATCCTGGGCGGAGTGAAGGCCAACGAGGGCCAGCTCTACCGCTATCCGATGTCGGCCAGCCTGATCAAGTGACAGCCGCCGGCCGGTCCCGCGCGGCGGGGCCGGCCGGACCGGTCAGGGCAGCAGGTCGCGCACGACCGCGTCGGCCAGCAGCCGGCCGCGCAGCGTGAGCACGGCCCGGCCCTCGGCGTACGCGCCGGGGTCGAGCAGCCCGCCGGCCCGGGCCCGTTCGGCGCCGACACGGCCGGCGTCGTCCAGCACGTCGAGCGGCAGTCCGGAGGCGAGCCGCAGTCGCAGCATCACGTCCTCCATGTGCTGCTCGTCACCGGTGAGCCGCTCCCGGGCCAGCGCGGGCGACGCGCCGGCGGCCAGCCGCTCCGCGTACGCCGACGGGTGCTTGACGTTCCACCAGCGCACCCCGCCGACGTGGCTGTGCGCCCCCGGGCCCAGGCCCCACCAGTCGGCGCCGGTCCAGTAGAGCAGGTTGTGCCGGCACGCCGCGGCCTCCGACCGGGCCCAGTTGGACACCTCGTACCAGGAGAAGCCGGCCGCGCCGAGCGCCGCCTCGGCGGCCAGGTAGCGGTCCGCCGCCACGTCGTCGGAGGGGTACGGCAGCTCGCCCCGGCGCATCCGCGCGGCCAGCCGGGTGCCGTCCTCCACGATCAGGGCGTACGCGCTGACGTGGTCCACCCCCGCCTCGACCACCTGGGCCAGCGAGGCGGCGAAGTCGTCCGCCGTCTCCCCCGGCGTGCCGTAGATCAGGTCCAGGTTCACGTGCGCGAACCCGGCGTCGCGCGCCTCCCGCGCGGCGGCGACCGCCCGGCCGGCGCTGTGCCGCCGGTCGAGCACCGCGAGCACCCCCGGCGAGGCCGACTGCATGCCCAGCGAGATCCGGGTGTAGCCGGCCGCCCGCAGCGTCCTCAACGACTCCGGGGTCACCGACTCGGGATTCGCCTCGGTGGTCACCTCGGCGTCGGCGGCAAGCCCCCAGGTGCGGTCGATGCCGTCGAGGATCCGGGCCAGGTCGTCGGCGGGCAGCAGCGTCGGGGTGCCGCCGCCGACGAAGACGGTGTCCACCCGCGGCGGCGGGGTGTCGCCCAGCACCCGGGCGCCGAGCGCCAGCTCGGCCAGCACGGTGTCGGCGTACGTCTCCCGGCTCGCCCCGCCGCCCAGCTCGGCGGCGGTGTACGTGTTGAAGTCGCAGTAGCCGCACCGGCTGGCGCAGAACGGGACGTGCACGTACACCCCGAAGCCGCGGGCGCCGACGGCGCTTCGGGCGGTGGCGGGCAGCGACCCGTCGCGCGGAACGGGTTCACCTTCTGGAAGGACGCCGGGCATGGCCACTAGTGTGCCCGGCATGACCTCTCCGGACGCTCTCGTGCGGGTCGCCACGGCCCGTGGGGTGACCACCCTCACCCTGGACAGCCCGCACAACCGCAACGCGCTCTCCACCCCGCTGATGACCGAGCTGCTGGCCGGGCTGGCCGCGGCGGTCGCCGACGACGCGGTCCGGGCGGTCGTGCTGGACCACACCGGCCCGGTGTTCTGCTCCGGCGCCGACCTGAAGGAGACCGCCGCCGCGTACGCCAGTGGGAGCGTGCCGGCCGGGATGCTCGGCGACGTGCTGGTCGCCGTGCGGGAGTGCCCGAAGCCGGTGCTGGCGAAGGTGGCCGGGCCGGCCCGGGCCGGCGGCCTGGGCCTGATCGCCGCCGCCGACCTGGCGGTCTGCGCCGAGGAGGCCACGTTCGCGTTCACCGAGGTGCGGATCGGCGTGATCCCGGCGGTCATCTCGGCGACCGTGCTGCCCCGGCTGAACCCGCGTGCCGCCGCCGAGCTGTACCTGACCGGTGACACCTTCGACGGGCGGCGGGCCGCCGAGATCGGCCTGGTCACCGCCGCGGTGCCGGCGGACGGGCTGGACGCGGCCGTGGCGCGCTACTGCGCCTCGCTGGTGAAGGGGGCGCCGGCCGCGCTGGCCGGGGCGAAGTCGCTGCTGCGGCGGCCTTCCGCGACTGATCTGCGGGCGGAGATCGGCGAGTTGGCGGCGCTCTCCACCGGGTACTTCCTCTCCGACGAGGGGCGGGAGGGGGTGCTCGCGTTCCGCGAGAAGCGTCCGGCGGCGTGGGTGCCCGCCGGAGAATAGAAGGAAGGGCCCCCTGTTAACGCCTCCGGTATAGGCGGGGCCCCTTGTTGACGATCGCGCCGTGACGGGGCGGTGACGCGGTGGCGAGCAGGCCGGTCGGCCGAGTCGGGAACCGGCGCCGGCGACGTACGCTGGTCGGACTGTCGGGACTGGGGGTGCTGGTGCGGACGCGTGCGGCGATCGTGGCATCTGGTGTGGTGGTGTGCGTACTGGCCCTGCTCGCGGTCTGGTTCGTGACCAAGCAGTTCGGTCACCACCTGCGGCTGCCGCTGGCCAGCCGGACCTGCACCGTGCAGGCCGACGGCGAGGTGGTGCTCGGCGCCGACCAGATGGCCAACGCGGCCACCATCGCCGCCATCGGCATCCAGCGCCAGATGCCGGAACGGGCCGTGGTGGTGGCGCTGGCCACCGCCTACCAGGAGTCGCACCTGCGCAACATCGCCCACGGCGACCGCGACTCGCTCGGCCTGTTCCAGCAGCGCCCCAGCCAGGGCTGGGGCACCCCGGAGGAGATCCGCGACCCGCGCTACGCGGCGCGGAAGTTCTACGCCGCGCTGAAGAAGGTCAAGGGCTGGCAGGACATGCGGGTCACCGAGGCCGCGCAGCGGGTGCAGCGGTCGGCCTACCCCGAGGCGTACGAGAAGTGGGCGGACGAGTCGGCGGTGCTCACCCGCGCGCTGCTCGGCCAGGCGACCGGCGCGGTGGCCTGCACGGTCGGATCGACGCCGACCATGCGCGGACCGGCCGCGGCCAGCGCGGTGCTGGAGGGCCTGACGCTGGACTGGGGGCTGCCCCGGCTGACCGCGGCGGCGAACCTGACCGGGCTGACGGTGCCGGCAAGCGACGACCGCAACGGCTGGCGGTACGCCCACTGGCTGGTCTCGCACGCCGACGACCACGGCGTCAAGTCGGTCCGGTTCGGCAACCTGGAGTGGACGGCCGAGCAGGGCACCTGGGCCCGGGTGAAGGGCGACCCGACGACGCAGGTGCTGGCCGAGGTCTTCGCCGACACCTGATCGACCGGGCTCAGCCCTTCACCGCGCCCGCCACCAGCCCGGAGACCATCCGGCGCTGGACCAGCAGGAAGAACACGATCACCGGCAGGGTGAACAGGGTGGACGCGGCCATCACCGAGCCCCAGGCGGTGTCGTCCCGGCCGAAGAAGAACGTCATCGCCACCGGCAGCGTGTACTTCTGCTGGTCGTTGATGAACGTCAACGCGAAGATCAGCTCGTTCCAGGCGGTGATGAACGAGAAGATGCTGGTGGCGACCAGGCCGGGCGCGACGAGCGGGAAGAGCACCTTGCGGAAGGTCTGCGCCCGGCTGGCCCCGTCGATCGCGGCGGCCTCCTCCAACTCCTTCGGCACCGCCGCCACGAAGCCGCGCAGCATCCAGACCGCGAACGGCAGCGAGAACCCCAGGTAGGTGAGGATCAGGCTGGGCAGCGTGTTGTAGAGGCCGAGCCGCTGGATCATCAGGAACAGCGGGATGACCAGCGCCTCCAGCGGGATCATCTGCACCACCAGGAGCAGGATCAGGAAGCTGGTGCGCAGCTTGAACCGGAACCGGGCCACCGCGGTCGCGGCGAGCAGCGCGACAAGCCCGCTCAGCAGCACGGTGGCCACCGCGACCAGCACGCTGTTGAGGAAGAAGTCGAGGAACGTCACGCCCGGGATCAGGTTGCCGGTGAGGATCTCCCGGTAGTGCTCCAGGGTGGGTTCCGCCGGCACCGGGCGCGGCGTGGCGGAGAAGATCTCCCGGTTGGGCTTGAGCGACGTCGCGATCATCCAGTAGACGGGGAACGCGGCGAAGAGCGCGACCAGCAGGCCGGCCCCGTTGAGCGCGAGCTTCTTCACGATTCGTCCTCCTGCCGGAGCACCATGCGGACGTACAGGGCGGTCACCACGAGCAGGATGACGGTGAGGATGACGGCGATCGCGGAACCGAGGCCGTACTTGGGCGGCGGCGAGAACGCCTCCGCGTACGAGTAGATCGACAGCATGAACGTCGACCGGTCCTGGGTGCCGCCGGCCAGCACGAACTGCTGGGTGAAGACCTTGAAGTCCCAGATCGTGGAGAGCACCACGAGGATGCCGAAGACCGGGCGCAGGATCGGGAACGTGACGGACCAGAAGACCCGCCACGGGCCGGCGCCGTCGACCCGGGCCGCCTCCTGCAACTCGCCCGGCACGCTCTTGAGCCCGGCCAGCACGCTCACCGCGATGAACGGGAACGAGTGCCAGACCACCACGAGCGTCAGGATGCCGAAGAAGAGCAGCGGGTCGTTGAACCAGCCGTAGCCGGTCCAGTCGCTCCGGCCGAACAGCGTGGTGGACAGGCCGTCGGGCAGCTTGTTGAACAGCCAGGTGACCAGGCCGCTCGTGTCGTCGAAGATCCACTTCCAGACGATCGTGCCGGTCAGCGCCGGGGTGGCCCAGGCGAGCATCACGCAGCTCGCCACGAACGTGGCCATCTTCTTGCCGAGCCGGTTGAGCAGCAGCCCGACGAGCGTGCCGAGCACCATGGTCAGCGCCACGTTGGCGACCGCGAAGAGCACGGTGTTGCGCAACACCGTACGGAAGAACGGGTCGCCGAGGATCTGCGCGTAGTTGGCCAGGCCGACCCACGGCCACTCGCGGTCCCCCCGGAGCTGTCGGACGCTGTCCAGCTTGTAGAAGGACATCATCACGACCTGGCCGAGCGGCCAGAGCAGGAGCACGGCGATGATCGCCAGGCAGGGCAGGAGCAGCAGGTACGGGAGGCGGTCCACCTTTCGGCGGGGCCGCCGCGCGGGGGTCTCCCGCGCGGCGGCCCCGTCGGTGGCCTCGGTCAGCGTGGTCACTTGGCGTTGAGGATGCTTTCCATCTCGGTGGCCGCGTCGGCGGTTGCCTTCTCGACCGTCTTCTGGCCCTTGATGACCGAGCTGTTCATCGCCTGGGTCACCGTCTTGGTGCGGCTGACCTCGACCCACTTCGGGGTGAGCGGGGTCAGCTTGGTGTTCTGGATGGCGGTGGCGAACGCGGCCATCACCTTGTCGTCGGCGTAGTTGCCGCCGCTGACCAGGTCCTTGTAGACCGGGAAGAAGCCGAGGCTGGAGGCGAACTCCTGGTCCTTCTGCTTGCTCAGCAGCACGGTCGTGTAGTCCCAGGCCAGGGCCTGCCGCTCGCTGTCCTTCCAGACCGCGATGTCGGAACCACCGGCGAACGCCGGGGCGGCCTTGCCGTCCGGACCGGGGATCGGGAACGTGCCCCAGACCTTCTCGATGTCCGGGTTGTCCTTCTTCATCGCGCCGCCCTGCCAGCTACCGGCGAACGCCATGGCGGCCTTGCCGGTGGCGAACTGGGTGCGGGCGTCGACCTCGTTCCAGCCGGCCGACGCGGGCGGGGCGACCTTGTGCACGGTCACCAGGTCGGTCCAGAACTTGACCGCCTTCTGCGCCTCGGGCGTGTTGTAGCCCGACTTCCAGGTGTCGCCGTCCTTGGTGGCGATCTCCCCGCCGGCGCCCCAGAGGAAGGAGTAGAACGGCAGCTCGGAGTTGCCGGGCAGGGCGATGCCGTAGGTGCCGGGCTTCTTGGCCTGGACGGCCTTGGCGGCGGCGACCATCTCGTCCCAGTTCGTCGGCGGCTTCACGCCGGCCTCGGCGAACCAGTCGGTGCGGTAGTAGACGGCGCGCACGCCGGCGTACCACGGCACGCCGTACTGCTTGCCGTCGAGCTGGGCGTTCTTCACCAGGTCGGGCAGGATGTCCTTGCCCTCGGACCAGCCGTTGAACTTGTCCGTGACGTCGGCGAGGGCCTCCTGTGCCGCCCAGCCCTGGGTCTCGGTGTTGCCCAGCTCGGTGACGTCCGGGCCCTCACCGCCGGCGAGCGCGGCCTGGAACTTCTTCGGCGCCTCGAGCCAGGGAATGTACTGCACCACGACGTCGGTCTCGGGGTGCTTCTTCTTGAACTCCGCCTCGACCGTGTCGAGGAACGCGGTCTGGGCGTCGCCGCCCTCACCCATCATCCAAACCGTCAGCTTGCTGTTGTCGGCGGCCTTGTCGTCGTCGCCGGAGCCACCGCATCCGGTCAGCACCAGCGCGGCCGACGCCACGATGGCGGTGACCGGAGCCAGCCGCTTCCACCTGTTCACGCCATATCTCCCTCAGGGCCGTTTGGCACTAACCTTCTCCGCCGCACCTTAGTAGGAAAATTTCCTTTACAACAGGGGGAGGTTCGCGGCGGGCGGCCGAGGCGACCGTATCGCAGCCGAAGGCCCGGCCGGCAGGGGTGCCGTCCGGGCAGGCCAGAGCGGGGGTACGCGGACGGGCGCCCGGCCGGTGGCCGGGCGCCCGTCGAAGCTGTGGTGCGGGGTCAGTAGCGCGAGACGCCACGCCGACGGCCGACACCGGCCACCAGGGCCACGCCGATGGCGGCGAAGAGCACCTGCAGCATCAGCTCGCGCCAGTCGATGCCGGCGGTCTCGGCGAAGCCGGAGGCCCGGGCGACGATGGTGCCCAGCAGCGCGGCGCCGACGCCGATCAGCATGTGCAGCCACATCGGCATGTTCTGCCGGCCCGGCACGACCAGCCGGCCCAGCGCGCCGACGATCAGACCAACGACCAGCGCCGTGATGATGCCCCAAACGGTGAGCTCCATGGTCGCCCTCCTCCTTCGGATCGTGTCACACGAGTTCGTGTGGTTTCTGTCGTGACCGCTAAGTTCCCGACCCGCCA
Organism: Micromonospora sp. NPDC051300; assembly: GCF_044455315.1. Taxonomy (NCBI): domain Bacteria; kingdom Bacillati; phylum Actinomycetota; class Actinomycetes; order Micromonosporales; family Micromonosporaceae; genus Micromonospora; species Micromonospora sp. NPDC051300. The sequence continues at coordinate 155,451 of NZ_JBITEP010000010.1, forward strand.
AAATCCCAAACCGACTCCGGTGACGAATTGTTCGTACCGACCCTGAGCTGCTGCTTGGTCCACAAAAGGCCGCCCGGCGCGTCATCGCCCGGACCGACGGGGTTCAATGCCGAAACGCCGACGGGCGCCCGGCCGGAAGGCCGGGCGCCCGTCGAGGCGCGTGATACGCGGTCAGTGGTGGGTGACGCCGCGACGACGACCCACACCGGCCACCAGGGCCACGCCGATGGCGGCGAAGAGGACCTGCAGCAGCAGCTCGCGCCAGTCGATGCCGGCGGTGTCGGCGAAGCCGGAAGCGCGGGCGACGATGGTGCCGAGCAGCGCGGCACCGACGCCGATCACCATGTGCAGCCAGATCGGCATGTTCTGCCGGCCCGGCACGACCAGCCGGCCCAGCGCGCCGACGATCAGGCCGACGATCAGCGCGGTGATGATGCCCCAGACGGTGAGCTCCACGATCGGTCCTCCAAATAAGCGGTTTCGCACGTTCTGTGCGGTTGCTGTCGTGACCGCTAAGTTCCCGACCGGCCGAAAATCGAAACCGGCCGGAATCCCGTCGACCCGGTCCGCGACCGCCCCGCCGGCCGAAACCGCAGGTGGGAGCGCTGCCGTTAACTGAAAATTTCCTGAGTACGCGGACCGGCCGGCACCCCCGGAAGGGGTGCCGGCCGGTCGTGCGGGCTCTGGTGGCTACTTCTTGCCGGCGCCCTTGGCGTCGCCGGAGTCGGACGAGAGCGCGGCGATGAAGGCCTCCTGCGGGACCTCCACCCGGCCCACCATCTTCATCCGCTTCTTGCCCTCCTTCTGCTTCTCCAGCAGCTTGCGCTTGCGGCTGATGTCGCCGCCGTAGCACTTGGCGAGCACGTCCTTGCGGATCGCGCGGATCGTCTCCCGGGCGATCACCCGGCTGCCGATGGCCGCCTGGATCGGCACCTCGAACTGCTGGCGCGGGATCAGCGAGCGCAGCTTCGCCGCGATCGTCGTGCCGTAGTTGTAGGCCTTGTCCTTGTGCACGATCGCGCTGAACGCGTCCACCGGCTCGCCGTGCAGCAGGATGTCCACCTTCACCAGGTCGGACGCCTGCTCGCCGGAGGGCTCGTAGTCGAGCGAGGCGTAACCCTTGGTGCGGCTCTTGAGCTGGTCGAAGAAGTCGAAGATGATCTCGGCCAGCGGCAGCGTGTAGCGCAGCTCCACCCGGTCGGCGGAGAGGTAGTCCATGCCGAGCAGGGTGCCCCGCCGGCCCTGGCACAGCTCCATCACCGCGCCCACGTAGTCGTTCGGGGTGAGCACCGTGGCCCGCACCGTCGGCTCGTACACCTCGGCGATCTTGCCGGTCGGGTATTCGCTGGGGTTGGTGACCACGATCTCCTCGCCGTCCTCCGTGATGGCCCGGTAGACCACGTTGGGGGCGGTGGAGATGAGATCGAGGTTGAACTCCCGCTCCAGCCGCTCCCGGATGATCTCCAGGTGCAGCAGGCCGAGGAAGCCGCAGCGGAAGCCGAAGCCCAGCGCGCCGGAGGTCTCCGGCTCGTAGACCAGCGCCGCGTCGTTGAGCTTGAGCTTGTCGAGCGCCTCGCGCAGGTTCGGGTAGTCCGAGCCGTCGATCGGATAGAGACCCGAGTAGACCATCGGCTTCGGGTCCTTGTAGCCGCCGAGCGCCTCCTTGGCCGGGTTGCCGTTGATGGTGACCGTGTCACCGACCCGGGACTGCCGGACGTCCTTCACGCCGGTGATCAGGTAGCCCACCTCGCCGACGCCGAGCGCGTCGGCCTTCACCATCTCCGGCGAGATGACGCCGATCTCCAGCAGCTCGTGGACCGCGCCGGTGGACATCATCTTGATCCGGTCCCGGGCCGAGATCCGGCCGTCGATCACCCGGACGTAGGTGACCACGCCGCGGTAGACGTCGTACACCGAGTCGAAGATCATCGCGCGGGCCGGGGACTCGGCCGCGCCCACCGGCGGCACGAACTGCCTGACGATCTCGTCGAGCAGGTAGGGCACGCCCTCACCGGTCTTGCCGGAGACCCGGATGCAGTCCGCCGGGTCACCGCCGATCAGGTGGGCCAGCTCCTCGGCGTACTTCTCCGGCTGGGCGGCCGGCAGGTCGATCTTGTTGAGCACCGGGATGATGCGCAGGTCGTTCTCGAGCGCCAGGTAGAGGTTGGCAAGCGTCTGCGCCTCGATGCCCTGCGCGGCGTCGACAAGCAGGATCGCGCCCTCGCAGGCGGCAAGCGAGCGGGACACCTCGTAGGTGAAGTCGACGTGCCCGGGCGTGTCGATCATGTTGAGCACGGCGGACTCGCCGGTCCGGTCGCCCTCCCGGATCGTCCACGGCATCCGGACGGCCTGGCTCTTGATGGTGATGCCGCGCTCGCGCTCGATGTCCATCCGGTCCAGGTATTGCGCGCGCATCTGCCGGGGGTCGACCACACCGGTGAGCTGCAGCATCCGGTCGGCCAGGGTCGACTTCCCGTGGTCGATGTGGGCGATGATGCAGAAGTTCCGGATGCGCGCCGGGTCGGTGGCACCGGGAGCGTTCGCGCCGGGATCGAGCGTCGGGGGCACAGCGGTCCGTTCTGGTCGGCTGACGTGAGCGGGCCGGCGCGGCGCCGGCCCCCTCTATGCTCCCACGTCGCCCGCGCCGCGCCCGGGCTCCCCCGTCACTCCGCCGGCGGCTCGACGAAGAGCGCGGCCAGCCTCGGCAGCCGGCGGCGGGCCTCCTCCTCGTCGTCGAAGTCCCAGAAGTCGTTCAGGTCCGGCACCGGGACCGGATCACGCTCGGCGGGCAACTCGGCCGCGGTGGCCTTCCGATATGCCTCCCACGGCACCGACAGCATCCGCTCGCACTCGAACTCCTCGCCGCTGAGCGCCGCGGCCCGCACCCCGGGCAGCTCGGCCAGCGAGTCCGGCTCGCCCACCGCCCGCGCGAAGACGGCCCGGCCCTGCGTCATCAACCAGCCCCGGAAGTATTCGAAGCCGTCGTCCGAGGCGCCGCCGTTGATCAGGTAGGCCGCGCCCCACAGGTCGACCCGGTAGGAGGCGGCGAGCACCCGCCGCTGGTGGTGGGCGTACCCGACGATCTCCTCCGGGTCGCGCTCGGCCAGCAGCGCGACCGCCCGGGCGGCGACCGCGTCGGCCTCTCCCCCGGCCCCGGCCCGGGCCTGGTCGATCAACTGCCAGAAGTCCTCGGTCCTCATGGTCGGCAGTCTGGCAGAGCCCACCGACGCGCCGCCGGTGCCCGGCCGCGCGCCGGTGCGGCAGCATGGTGCGGTGCGCCCGATCTCGCTACCGCCCGTGCCGTACGGGGCGACGGCCGTCCGGCCCGGCTGGGGTGACCTGCCGGCCGGGCTGCGCGACGCGCTGGCGTCCCGGCTGGGCGGCCCGCCGGTCGCGGTCGAGGTGGCCGGCGGCGGCTTCACCCGCGGCTTCACCGCCGTGCTCACCGGCCCCACCGGCGAGCGGGTGTTCGTCAAGGCGGCGGCGCTGGACGGGCAGCGGCACCTGGTCGACTGGTACGCCCACGAGGCCGCGATCCTCACCCGGCTCCCCGCCGGCCTGCCGGTGCCCCGGCCGTGCTGGGCGCTCACCGAGTCCGGCTGGTACGCCCTCGCGCTGGACGCGATCGACGGGCGCACCCCCCGGCTGCCCTGGGACCCCGCGGAGCTGGCGGCGGCCCTCACCACGTACGCCGAGGTCGCCGCCGCGCTGGCCGACCCGCCCGCGGACCTCGTCGCGCTCGGCCTGCCCCGCCTCGCCGACCTGGCCCGCGACGACATCCTCTGGTGGGGCGAGGTGGCGGCCGGCCGGGAGCCGCTGCCCGAGCCGGCGGCCCGGGCGCCGCTGGCGGAGCTGGTCGCGCTGGAGTCCCGCCTCCCCGGCTACGCGGACGCCGCCGCCGGGCTGGCCCACGGCGACCTGCGGGTGGACAACCTCCTGGTCGACCCGGACGGTCGGGCCTGGCTCTGCGACTGGACCTGGCTCTGCCACGGGCCGCCCTGGTTCGACCTGGCCGGCCTGTTGATCACCGGGTACGCCACCGGCCTGGACGCGGACGCCGCCTTCGCCGGCCACCCGGCGGCCGCCGGGGCACCCGCCGACGCGCTGGACGTGAGCCTCGCCGCACTCGCCGGCTACTTCCTCACCGGCGCCGCCGCCCGCTCGTCGAGCGCCTCCCCGCACCTGCGGTCGCACCAGCGGTGGAGCGGTGAGCAGGCGCTCGCCTGGCTGGCCACCCGCCAGCACTGGCAGGTGTAAGGAGGGGCCCCCTGTTAACGCCTCCGGTGGAGAAGGGGCCCCTTCTCACAGGCGTTTTGGCTCGGCGGGGACCGACCTGGTAACCTGGCCATTCGCGCGGCGATGACGCATGCTCGTCGCGCGCGGAAGCTGACCAACCCGAGCTATCAAGACGAGGCTGTCGCGTGGCGAACATCAAGTCCCAGATCAAGCGCAACCGGCAGAACGAGAAGCGCCGGCTGCGGAACAAGTCGGTCAAGTCGTCGCTGAAGACCGCCATCCGCAAGTTCCACGAGGCTGCGGAGGCCGGTGACGCCGAGAAGGCCACCGTCCTCATGCAGGAGGCCACCCGCAAGCTGGACAAGGCTGCCAGCAAGGGTGTCATCCACGCCAACCAGGCGGCCAACCGGAAGTCGGCGATCGCCAAGCGCGTCGCCTCGTTCTCGGCCTGACGACACCGCAGACCTGACCGGAAGCCCCGGGACGCACCGTCCCGGGGCTTCCGGCTGTCCGCGTTTCCGGACCCGCCGGGCGGTACGGGTCAGCAGCCGATCCGGCTGGACCCGACCGCGACGTCGTCGTACCAGAGGGTGTCGGCCCCGCCGCCGTAGCTCTCCCAGCCCAGCTTCAGGTCGGTGAGCTGCGGGCGCCAGGTGCGGTTGTACCACTGGCCGTCGATGTCGTGCGTCGGCACGCCGTCGGCGGTGAGCCCGGCGACGGCGGCGCCGTCCAGCCAGGTGCGGAGCTGACCGGCCGAGCCGTCGACCATGAACTCCAGGCAGGCCCACCGGTTGGTGGGCAGCGGCACGCTCTGCGCCACCCCGGCCGGGCTCTGCTCGGGCAGCGTCGCGTCGTCCGAGGCCCGGTTCCACTGCATGGCGCCGTTCTGGCCGCCCATCCGCAGGTCCTTGTTGCCGTCGGCGGCGTCGGTCATCGCGATCATCGTGGTGTGGTCGGTGGGCTGGGCGGTGGTGTGCCGCACCCAGATCCGGCCGTACCGGACGCTGCCCACGCTGCCGAGGTTCTTGGTCGACCGGACGAAGACGTGGTTGCAGTAGCCGGCCGCGCCGTTGATCCGGATCGCCCGGTTGCCGCTGTGCGTGGTGGCGGTGTCGACGGTGGCCGTGCCGGCGCCGGCACAGTCCGGGTTGACCACGGTCCAGTCGCCGGAGGGCGTCGAGCCGGTCTGGTTCTCGAAGCCGTCGCACAGCACCGCTCCGGCGCACCCGGCCGGCGGGTTCGTGGTCGGCGGCGCGCTTGTCGGCGGGAGCGTGGTGGGCGGCGGGGCCGTGGTGGGCGGCGCGCTGGTGGGCGGGGCCGTGGTCGGTGGCGCGGTGGTCGGTGTCGTCGTGGTGGGCACGCCAGTCGGCCCGGCGCCGTTGCACGGCACGCCGTTGAGCGTGAACCCGGTGGGCACGCCGCCACCGGTGGCGAACGTGCCCTGGACGCCGAACTCGGTGGAGCCACCGGCCGGGATGCTGCCGTTGTACGACAGGTTGCGGGCGGTCACCGTCGCACCGGACTGGCTGACCGTGGCGTTCCAGCCGTTCGTGACGCGCTGGTCCCCGGCGTACGTCCAGGTGACGGTCCACCCGGAGACGGCGGTGTCACCGGGCGAGACCTTGACCGTGGCGGTGAATCCGCCGGTCCACTGGTTGGGCGTGTAGTCGACCCGGCAGCCCTGCGCGGCGGCGGCCGGGCCGGCGAGCAGGGCCGTTCCGGTCGCGGCCACGGTGGCGGCCAGCGCGACGACGACCGCCAGAGCAGGGGCGGTGCGGGCGCGGGAAATCGTCATGGAGGGTCCTTCGGCTTCGAGCGGGGCGGAGGCGGCGCGGCGACGCGCGTCCTGGACGGACGCGGCGCGGCGGCACGCCCTGGGTGCGGCGCGACGGTGCGCCACAGCGGTTGGTCGGCGCGTACGACCGAGGTGCCCGGCTCGGGGTGGACCTGTCCGCCGCCGTCGGCCCGATCGCCCGGGCCACGGCGGTGCCCACCCTCAATCTATTGACAGATTTCTATTGAATCAAGCGTCCGGTCAGCGGAAGGAGTCGGGCCAGGTGATCTCGGACTCGGTGCGGCGGCCGGGAAGCGCCCGGGCGGCGGTCGGCACCCGCGCCCGCCCGACGACCGGCTCCATCTGCCGGCGGAACCGGCCCCGCTCCTGCTCGGGCACCTGCGCGGCGGTCCGGATCACCATCTCGGCCACCACGTCGTTCAGCTTGACCATCACCGCCACGGCGGTCGGCAGCACCAGCACCGCCCACCAGCTCACCAGCTCGGCGAGCGCGAGCAGCACGGCCAGCGCCGCGGCGCCCTCGAAGAAGAGGAAGCAGAGCACCCCGCCCGGGTTGACGAAGCGCAGTCCGAGCACCCGGGCGTAGAGCGGGCGGTACCGCTCCTCGTCCGTCGGCACTGTCGACCACGCTCGGGTCACCGGGCGCCACCCTGCCGGGCCGCGGCCACCGAGAAGACGGCCCGCTCCAGCGCGTAGGCCCGGTCGTCGGCGCCGCCCTTGACCGCCGCGTTGCACTCGGCAGCCGCGCGCATCGCCTGGACCAGGCCCTCCGGCGTCCAGCCCCGCCCCTGGCGCTGGGCCCGCTCGATCTTCCACGCGGGCATGCCCAGGCTGCTGGCGAGCTGGTAGGCGCTCCCCCGCCCGGCCGAGGCGACCCGGGCCACGGTCCGTACGCCGTCGGCGAGCGCGTCGGCGATGGGCACCGGATCCACCCCGACGTGCAGCGCCCAGCGCAGCGCCTCCAGCGCGCCGGGGACGTCGCCGACCATCGTCGCGTCGGCCACGGTGAAGCCGGTGACCTCGACCCGGCCCCGGTAGTAGCGGGACACCGTCTCGGCGTCGATCCGCCCGTCGGTGTCGGCGACGAGCTGCGAGCAGGCGGCGGCCAGCTCGCGCAGGTCGTTGCCGACGGCCGCGATCAGGGCCTCGGCCGCGTCGTCGGCGCACTTCCCCCCGTGGCGGCGGATCTCGTCCCGGACGAAGGCGACCCGTTCGCGGTGCCCCTTCAGCTTCGCCGCCGACACCACCGTGGCGCCGGCCGACCGCAGCCCGTCGGCGAACGCCTTGCCCTTGCCGCCACCCAGGTGCAGCACCACGAGCTGCACGTCGGGGTCGGGATTCTTCGCGTACGCCAGCAGCGCGGCGGACAGGTCCTTGCGGGCGTCCTGCCCGGAGCGGAGGACCAGCACCCGGCGGCCGCCGAACAGCGACGGGCTGAGCATCTCGTCGATCTCGCCGACCGCCACCGAACCGGCCTGGTATTCCCGGACGTCCGCGTCGGGGTCCACCGCCCGGGCCCGGGCAACGGCTTCGGAGACTGCGCGCGTGGCGAGCAGCTCCTCGTCGCCGAGGACGAGCAGAATGGGAGGCAGGCTGGCGGGGCTCACGTCGCCCATACTCGCACGCACTCCGACCGGTTCGTGCCTGCTCATCGGGGACTGTGACGGCACAGCCCGCACTCAACGCAAATCCAGACATTTGCCTTGATGCGGAAGCTATGCCAACAAGATCCCCGATCCGCGTCGGCGGGCTCACCGCGACCGCCCCGGCTCGACGCCCCGCGCCACCACCGCCAGCCCGGCGCCGGCACGCACCACTGCCACGTCGCCGTCGGTGTCGGTCCGCATCACCCGCGCCCCGCCCCTGGTCAGCCGGCCCAGCAGGCCCGGGTTGGGGTGCCCGTAGTCGTTGTCCACGCCGACGCAGATCAACGCCACCGCCGGCCGGGCCGCGGCGAGGAACTCCGGGTCCTGGTACGCCGACCCGTGGTGCGGCACCTTCAGCACGTCCACCCGGATGGCGGCGGCCGGCACCGTCTCCCGCACCGCCCGCTGCTCCTCGGTCTCGGCGTCGCCGGCCAGCAGGATCCGCACCCCGGCCACGGTGGCGGTCAGCACCAGCGAGTTGTTGTTCGGGTCCGAGCGACTGCCCCGCAGCGGGTACGGCGGCCCGAGCGCGGCCAGCTCGACCGTGCCGGCCCGCCAGCGCCAACCGGCCGGCACCGGATCGACGCGGGTGCCACCACGACGGGCCGCCTCGCGCACCTGGGCCACCCCGTAGGGCGGCTCGGTCCAGGGCGGGCCCACCACCGCGCCCACCCGCCGCCCTCGGAACACCCCGGCCACCCCACCCACGTGGTCGGCATGGAAGTGGCTGACCACCAGCAACGACACCTCGCGTATCCGGAGCCGCCGCAGGCAGCCGTCCACGCCGGACGGCTCCGGGCCGGCGTCCACCACCACGGCCCGCCCGGCGGCGACCGGCAGCACCACCGCGTCGCCCTGCCCCACCGCGCACGCCACCACCACCCACCCGCGCGGCGGCCACCCGGAGGCCAGCAACCGGATCGGCGCCACGCCCAGCACCACGGCCACCACGACGACCGCTACCACCCGGCGGGTGCGACGCCGCCGGGCGGCCAGCAGCAGCGCCACGCTCACCGCCGCCAGCAGCAACGCGCCGGCCACCCCGCCCAGCCACGGCACGTTCCCGGCCGGCAGCCCTGCCCCGTGCGACGCCACCGTCACCAGCCAGCGCGCCGGCCAGCTCGCCAGCCAGGCGAGGAATTCGGCGCCGCCCGGCCACACCGGCGACAGCACCGCGGCGAGCACGCCCAACACCGTGGCCGGCGCGACGGCGGGCACGACCAGCAGGTTCGCCGGCACCGCCACCAGGCTGACGGTCGCGGACAGCCCGGCGATCACCGGGCCGCACGCGAGCTGCGCGGCGGCCGGCACCGCCAGCGCCTCCGCCAACCCCGGCGGTACGCCCCGACGACGCAACGCGTCCCGCCACCCGGGCGCGAGCAGCAGCAGCCCGCCGGTGGCGCAGACCGACAGCGCGAAGCCCGGATCGCCGGCCAGGTCCGGGTCGAGCAGCACCAGGCCGGCAACCGCGGCGGCAAGCGCGGGCAGCGCGGCCCGGGGCCGCCCGGCGGCAAGCGCGGCGAGGCCTATCGCGCCCATCGCCGCGGCCCGCACCACGCTCGGCGAGGGTCGCACCAGGACGACGAAGCCGACCAGGGCCAGCCCGCAGAGCGCCACCGCGGTACGCGGCCCGGCGCGCGCCCAGCGGGCCAGCAGCAGCACCGCCCCCACGACGATCGCCACGTTGGAACCGGAAACCGCGTTGAGGTGCGTCATCCCGGTGGCCCGGAAGTCCTCCTCCACCTCGGGCAGCAGCCGGCTGGTGTCGCCCACCACCAGCCCGGGCAGCAACCCGCCCGGGGCGTCGGGCAGCGGCTCACAGGCCCGTTGCAGCCCGGCCCGCAACGCGCCGGCCGCGCGCTGCGCCCTTGACGGGACGCCCTGCCGAACGGGCGCCCCGGAGGCCGAGAGCACCGCGGCGGTCAGATCGCCGCCGCGCGGCTCGGCGAGCCGGCCCCGGGCGGTGACCCGCTGCCCCGGCAGCAGCCCCTGCCAGCCCGGGTCGGTGGCCAGCACCAGGCCGCGCACCGGGCCGGTGACCCGGCCGCCGTCGGGGCCGGTGAGGCGTACCAGATCGACCCGGACCAGCAGCGGCGCCGGGCGGCCCGGTGAGCCGCGCACCCGGCGGGGGTCGTCGCGCACCACCAGCTCGGCGGTCACCAGCGCGCGCTCGGTGACGAGCGCGCGGACCGGGGCGGCGTCGCGGACCGCGAGTCGGGCCCCGGTCGCCGCCGCCCCGCAGAGCACGCCGAGCAGGACGGCCACGGTGATCCAGCCGTAGCGGCGGATCGGCGCGCGGCGCAGGAGCAGGCCCGCGGCCAGCGCGAGGCCGGCGGCGACGGCGGCCAGCCAACCGGTCGCCCGGACGGAGAGGTGCAGCCCGGCCAGCGCGGCCAGCCAGACCGCCGCCGCGAATCCGGCCAGCCGCAGGTCCGGTCGCGCGTCCGCACCGTCGTCGCCGCTCACACCGTCACCAGATCCTTGAGCTGCTCGTAACGGGCGTCGCCGATGCCCTCGACCTGTCGCAGGTCGGAGACGGACCGGAAGCCGCCGTGCTGCTCCCGGTGGTCGAGGATGCGCTGGGCGAGCACCGGGCCGACGCCGGGCAGCGCGTCGAGCTGCGCCAGCGTGGCGGTGTTCAGGTTGACCGGCCCGGCGGCCGGACCACCGGGCGCACCGCCGCCGCCCGCCGGGCCGGGCGCGGCCTGCCCCGGCGGGGCGGTGACGCCGACCAGGATCAGCTCGCCGTCGGTCACCTTGCGGGCCGGGTTGAGCAGCGCCACGTCCACCCCGGGCAGCGCGCCGCCGGCCGCCTCCACGGCGTCGGCCAGCCGCGCGCCGGCCGGCAGCCGCACCAGGCCGGGCCGGCGGACCTTGCCGGCGACGGCGACGACCACCTGACCGGACGACCCGGCCGGCGCCGCCGCCCCGGTCATCGCCCCGGTCACCGCCTGCGTCGCCGTCTCGGCCGAGGCGTCGCCGGACGGCGCGGCCGGGCGGACCGGTTCGGCGGTCGGGCGGGAGCGCCACGCCCAGACGGCGGCCACCAGCACGACGAGCGCGGCCACGGCGGCGAGGGCACGGACACCGCGCCGACCCGGGTCGAACGCGCCGGGGCCGGGTAGTCGGGCCGCCGGCCCGCGCGCGGCCCCGGGTGGGCTCTCCGCCAGGACGTCGGGATCGGGCTCGACGGACGCCGGAGTGGACCCGAACGGCGTCGACCCGTGATCGGGTTCCGGGTGGCCGCGTCCCGGCCCGGAGGCGCCCGGCTGTCGCGGGCCGGGGCCGCTCGGCTGTCGCGGGCCGAAACGGACCGGCTGTCGCGGTACGGCGCGGTCCGGCTGCCGCGGTACGGCGCGGTCCGGCTGTCGCGGCGTGGGGCGGTCCGGCTCGGGAGACGGGTACGCCGGTGACGACTCGGGCGTCGCCGCGTCGACGGCTCGCGGCACGCCGTCCACGGCGGCCGGGGCGGCAACCGTCCGACCCGTCGGCGTGAACAGGCGGGCGAGCCGCTGCCGTACCGTCGTCTCCTCGTCGTCTGACACGGCTCGGGACGCTAGCGGCGATCGCCTGCCGAGGGCCGACCCCCGGACCCTCGCCTGTGGACAACGGGCGCTTGTGGACAACCACCCGATCACGCCCCCGATGTGCTGTCGCCCAGAGCGCGACTCCCCCACGCCCGCACATCCATGGTGTTCCACCCACAACTGGGGTCAGCGGGCCTCCGGGTCCAGGCCGAGCGCGGCCCGGCCTCCGTCGACCGGCAGCGTCACCCCGTTGACGAACGAGGCCGCCGGCGACAGCAGGAACGCCACCACGTCGGCCACCTCCCCGGCGCGCCCCATCCGGCCCACCGGATGCAGCCGGGCCAGCTCCGACTCGACGTGCGCCACCCCGGCCGGGTCCAGCCCGGCGAGGAAGGCGGCGTGCCGCTCGGTGTGGATCGAGCCGAGCGCGACCGCGTTGGTGCGGATCCCGCGCGGGCCGTAGTCGACCGCAAGCGCCCGGGTCAGCCCCTCCACCGCGGCCTTCGCTGTCGAGTACGGCAACGCGCCCGGCACGGCCCGACGAGCCTGGTGGGAGGAGACGTTGACGATCGCGCCACCGTCGCCGGCGGCCAGGAACCGGCGTACGGCGGTGCCGGCGCCGACCACGGCGAGGCGCAGGTTGACCGCGATCAGGTCGAACACCTCGCCCGCGGACTCGTGGTGCAGCGCGGCGTCGCGGAAGACGGCGGCGTTGTTCACCCAGCCGGCCAGCGGGCCGTGCGCCTCGGCGCGGTCGGCGGCGCGGCCGGCGACCGTCTCGTCGGCGGCGTCCCCGGTGACGGCGTGCAGCCGGCCGGCCGCCGGGTGCCCGGCCAGCCAGTCCGTCGCGTCGGTGTCCCGCTCGACGACGACCACGGTCCCGCCGTCGGCGGTCAGCCGCTCGACGATCGCCCGCCCGACCCCACGCCCGCCGCCGGTGACGACGTACGACCGCGCGCTCATCGGCGGCGGTGGACGACCACGCAGGCCAGTCCGGGGCCGGCGTGCGCGGCGACCACCGCCCCGGCCTCGGTGACGTACGTGTCGTGCAGCCGGTCGCCCAGCCGCTCGGTGAGCGCGGCCAGCAGCGCCTCGGCGCGTTGCGGGGCGGCGAGATGGTGCACCCCGAGGTCGACGTCGGCGTCGCCGGCCGCCTCGACGGCCAGGTCGACCAGGCGCGCCACGCCCCGGCTGGCGGTGCGGACCTTGTCCCGCACCACGATCGCGCCGTCCGGCATGTGCATGATCGGCTTGACCGAGAGGGCGGTGCCGAGCAGCGCCTCGGCCGCGTTGATCCGGCCGCCCCGGCGCAGGAACTCCAGCGTGTCGACGTAGAAGTAGATGGTGGTCCGGTCGACCGCGTCCAGCGCCGCCGCGCGTACCCCGGTCAGGTCGGCTCCCCCGGCGGCGGCCGCGGCGGCGGCGAGCGCCGGGAAGCCGAGGCCCATGCCTGTGGAACGGCTGTCCACGACGGTGACCCGGTCGTCGCCGATCTCGCCGGCGGCCAGCCGGGCCGCCTCGACGGTGCCGGACAGTTCGGCGGAGAGGTGCACCGAGACCACGCCGTCGGCGCCCTCGGCGAGCAGCGCGCGGTAGACCTGCGCGAACTGCTCCGGCGCGGGGCGGGACGTGCTCACCGAGACGCGGCGGGCGCTCAGCGCGAGGGTGGCGTCCGCCGGGGAGGTCTCGATGCCCTCCAGCCCTTCGGCGCCGTTGAGCACCACGGTCAGCGGGACGACGGTGAGCCCGTGCGTGCGGGCCAGATCGGGGGGCAGGTAGGCGGTGGAGTCGGTGACGACCGCTACGGGCATGACCGGCACGCTAGCCGATGTCGCCGCCGCGCGCCGGGGCCGAAGGGCTCAGACCGCGTCGGTGAGCGCCGGCTGGGTGATCAGCCCGACATTGTGCGCGCGCAGGTGCCAGCCCCGGACGTCGTCGTGGCGCAGCTCGGTCCAGTGGCAGTTGGCCAGCGAGCCCACGCTGCGCAGCACGGCGTGATCCCAGCCGAGCAGGTGACCGACGCCCTGCCGGGCGCCGCCGCCGTGGGTGGTCACCACCACGGTGCCGCCGGCGGCCAGGTCGGCCGCGTCGCGGAACGCCGCGCCGAGCCGGTTGCCGAGGTCGTCGAGGTTCTCGATGCCGGCGCCGGGGTCGGGGTCGCCGGCGCGCCAGCGGCCGTACTCGTCGGGGAACCGCTCGGCGACCTCGGTCAGGGCCAGGCCCTGCCACCTGCCGAAGTGCCGCTCGCGCAGCCGGGCGTCGGAACGGACCGGCAGCCCGGTCAGCGCGGCCAGCGCGGCGGCGGTGTCGGCGGCCCGGCGCAGGTCGCTGGCGACGACGGCGTCGGGGCGCAGCGCGGCCAGCACCGGCGCGGCGGCGCGGGCCTGCTCCCGTCCGAGGTCGTTGAGCGGCACGTCGGTCTGGCCCTGGACGCGGCTCTCGGCGTTCCAGTCGGTGTTGCCGTGCCGCCAGATGATCAGGCGGGTCATTCGGCGGTGGCGGTGCCGGCGGCCGAGTCGGCCAGGTCGCGATCCACGAACGGGATCTGCGGGCAGTCCTTCCAGAGCCGGTCGAGCGCGTAGAACTCGCGCTCCTCGGTGTGCTGGACGTGCACCACGATGTCGACGTAGTCGAGCAGCACCCAACGACCGCCCCGCTCGCCCTCGCGGCGGACCGGCTTGGCCTTCTCCGGCAGCTCCAGCAGGCGCTCCTCGATGGCGTCGACGATGGCGAGCACCTGACGCTCGTTCGGCGCCGAGGCCACCAGGAACGCGTCGGTGATGGCGAGCTGGTCACCGACGTCGATGACGACGATGTCCTGCGCCTTCTTGTCGGCCGCGGCCTGGGCGGCGGCCATCGCCAGCTCGTACGCGCGCTCGGGAATGGTGGTCACCGTTCTCCTTCGATCATCCGTGCGACGCCTCCAAGCCTCTCACACCCGGCGGTGCGGCGACTTGCCAGTTCTGGTCGGTTTCCGGGACGAACGGGGACGCAACGGGCGGAATCACCGCTGGTAGAGCCGCCGTTTGGCGATGTACTGCACCACACCGTCCGGCACCAGATACCAGACCGGCTCCCCGCGGCCCACCCGGGCGCGGCAGTCGGTCGAGGAGATGGCCATCGCCGGCACCTGCACCAGGCTGACCGAGTCGGCCGGGAGGTGCTGGTCGGACAGCTCGAAGCCGGGCCGGGTCACGCCGATGAAGTGGGCCAGTTCGAGGACCTCGTCCAGGTCCTTCCAGGAGAGGATGCGCTCCAGCGCGTCCGCGCCGGTGATGAAGAACAACTGCGTCTTCGGCCCGTACTCGGCGTGCAGGTCGCGCAGCGTGTCGACGGTGTAGGTGGGCCCGCCGCGGTCGATGTCGACGCGGCTCACCTGGAAGCGCGGGTTGGAGGCGGTGGCGATCACCGTCATGAGGTAGCGGTCCTCGGCCGGGCTGACCGGTTCGTCCGCCTTCTGCCACGGTTGACCGGTCGGCACGAAGACCACCTCGTCCAGGCCGAACCGGTCGGCCACCTCGCTCGCCGCCACCAGGTGACCGTGGTGGATCGGGTCGAACGTGCCGCCCATGATGCCGATCCGCCGGATGTCTTCCTCCACCCCGCGATCCTAGGCCGCGCGACGGTGACCCTCGGGCGGGGTCGCCGGGGCGCGCGCCGGACGGGTGCCTGACCCGCCCGGCGCGTCGCCGGTCAGGCGCCCGCGGCGGCCACCGCCGTCCGGGCCACCAGCGCCCGGCGCAGGTCGTCGTCCAGGTCGGTGACCCACCGGCGCAGGCCGGGCGTGAGGTCGTCGCGGGCCAGCAGCGCCGCGGCCAGCTCCCGGGTGGGCTGCGCCACCGCGTAGCGCGGAAAGGCCCCGATGGTGACCGAGTCGGCCACCCACGCGGTACGCAGTCGCGCCGCCTCCGGCATGTCGGCGAAGAAGCGCTCGACGTAGCCGGCGGTCAGCTCGGCCTGCTCGGGCTGCCAGAAGTTTTCCGCGGTCGCCTCCACCAGCCGGTTCGACAGCTCGGTGTTGCGGGTGATGATCTCCCAGGCGGCCTGCTTCGCGGCGGGGTCGGGCAGCGCGGCCCGGCAGCCCGCGGCCCGCTCGGCGCCGGTAGCGCTGCGGTCGTCGGCCGCCTCGGCGTCGATCTCCGCCGCGCCGGCCGCGCCGAGCACCACGAGCCGGCGCAGCACCGCCCACCGCAGGTCGGTGTCGACGGCCAGCCCCGCCGGCACCTCCTTGCCGGCCAGCCAGCCGGCCAGCAGCCCGCTGTCGGTGGTGGCGGCGATCAGCCCCCGGGCCGCGGCGAGTTGCAGCGAGCCACCTGCCGGCGCGGCGGCGAGCAGCGCCGCGCACGCGGTCGACACCCGCAGCAACGCGGCCTCTCGGGCCAACGGGTCGAGGTAGCGGTCGACCAGCCGGCGGCTCAGCAGCAGCACGTCCTCGACGATTGTCACCTCGGTCTCGGCGGGCAGCGCGGCGGCGATCAGACCGACGAGCGCGGTCGCGGGCCGTTCCCCGTCGGTGACCGCGTCCAGCGCCTCGCCCCACAGCAGCGCCCGGGCCAGCGGGTCGGCCAGGCCGGGCAACAGCGTCGGCACCGCCTCCGCCGAGGCCGGGTCCAGCCGGATCTTGGCGAACGTCAGGTCGCCGGCGTTGGGCAGCAGCAGGCCGGTGGCCGGCTGCCCGACCAGCTCGGGCAGCGGCGTGCGGCCACCGTCGGCGTCCGGGTCGAGGTCGACCTCGACCAGCCGGGCCGGGGCGTCGGCGGTGTGGTGGGCCACCGCGATGCGGTGCGGGCGCAGCACCGGATGGTCCGGCGGCGCGGTCTGCACCACCGCCACCTCGGTCCACCGGCCGTCGGCGTCCACCGCGGTCTCGACCCGCACCGTGTTCACCTGCGCGCGGCGCAGCCAGCGCTCGGCCCAGCGGTCGAGGTCGCGACCGCTGGCGGACTCCAGGCCGGACAGCAGGTCGGCGAGCGTGGCGTTGCCGAAGCGGTGCGCGGCGAAGTGCGCGTTCAGGCCGGCCAGGAACGCGTCGTCGCCGAGCCAGGCGACGAGCTGGCGCAGCACGCTGGCGCCCTTGGCGTAGGAGATGCCGTCGAAGTTGAGCAGGGCCTGGGCGGCGTCGGCCACCTCCACCGGCGCGACCGGGTGGGTGGAGGGGCGCTGGTCGGCGGTGTAGCCCCAGGCCTTGCGGCGGCTCGCGAACGTGGTCCACGCCCGGTCGAACCGGGTCGCCTCGGCGGTGACCCGGGTGCCGAGGTACTCCGCGAAGGACTCGTTCAGCCAGAGGTCGTCCCACCAGCGCATGGTGACCAGGTCACCGAACCACATGTGCGCCATCTCGTGGGCGATGGTGGTGGCGCGCAGCTCGCGCTGGGTGTCCGTGACGGCGGAGCGGAAGACGAGGTCGTCCCGCAACGTGACCAGGCCCGGGTTCTCCATCGCGCCGGCGTTGAACTCGGGCACGAACGCCTGGTCGTACTTGTCGAACGGGTAGCGCTCGGCGAAGAGCTGGTGGAACCGGTCGAGGCACTGGCGGGTGACGGTGAGGATCTCGTCGGCGTCGGCGTCGAGGTGCGCGGCGAGCGACCGCCGGCAGTAGAGGCCGAGCGGGATGCCGTCGTGCTCGGACCGCAGCACGTGCCAGGGCCCGGCGACGAGCGAGACGAAGTAGGTGGCCAGCGGCGCGGTGGGGGCGAACTCCCAGCGGCCGGGCTCCGGCCGGTCGGCGAGCCGGCCGTTGGCCGCCACCGTCCACTCCGGCGGCGCGGTGACCGTCAGCGTCACCGGGGCCTTCAGGTCGGGCTGGTCGAACGCGGCGAAGATGCGCGGACCGTCGTCCAGGAAGGACATCGCGTAGAGGTAGGTCTCGCCGTCGGCAGGGTCGACGAACCGGTGCAACCCCTCGCCGGTGTTCGAGTAGGCCATCTCGGCCTCGACGGTGAGCGTGTTGGTCGCGGCCAGCCCGGTCAGCGGCAGTCGCCCGTCGACGAGCGTCGCCGGGTCGAGGTCACGGTCGTCGAGGCGGGCCCGCAGGAGTCGGCGGGGCTTGACGTCGACGAAGGTCTCGGCGCCGGGGGTGGCCCGGAACCGGATGGTGGCGGTGGAGCGGAACCGCTCGGCGTCGCCGGTCAGGTCGAGGTCCACCTGGTAGGACTCGACCGTGATCGACGCGCGGCGCGCGGTCGCCTCTGCACGGGTCAGGCTCGGCATCCGCTTATCCTGCCCGATGAGGTCCGGACGGGCCTTCCCGTGACACGTGGCGATGGAGGAACAACGATGGGTCAGCACCCCAAGGGCGATTTCGACCTTTCTCAGGCGGTTTGGCAGCGAGCGGAGGGCGACACGTCCGAGGGGGCGGTCGAGGTGGCCTTCGTCGACGACCTGATCGGCATGCGCAACTCGGCCGAGCCGGACGGCCCCGTCCTGGTCTTCACCCAGGCCGAGTGGGACGCCTTCGTCGCGGGCGCGCAGGACGGCGAGTTCGACCTGGACTGACCCCGTCGGGTCAGTCACCGTCACCCCAGCCGAGCCCGCCCGGGCCGGGCGCGTGGTGGAAGCCGGGATGGCCGGCCACGTCCGCGCAACGCTCGCCGTCGGGCCCGAGCGCGCCGCAGAACAGCCGCTCGGCGCGGTGCCAGGCGTCCGCCGGGGACAGCGCCGACGCGCCGAGCGCCAACTCCGGGCGGAGCAGGTCGAGCGCTTCCGCGTACGCGACGGCCAGCTCGCGTGCGGCGGCGGGGTCGGCGGCCGCGAAGCCCAGGTGCACGGTGAAGAACCGCGGTGGGCGGGCCCCGGGCCGCCGGGGCCCGCCGATCAACGGCGCCTCCCGGCCGCCACCCCGCAGCCCGGCCACCGCGTCGCGGTGCCACCGCCGTGCCGCCCGGTTGTCACGCATCCGTGCCCTCCCCCGTCTCCGGTGACCCCCGGCGGACCTCGGCCCGGCGGGGGCGGACCGACGGTAGCCGATCCGTGAGTCGAGCCAACCAGCTTTTCCGTCCCCGGGGAGGGGCCAGCCCTCCTCCGGCTGCCCGGCCTCCGCTCCGACCGGGTTTGAGCTGCGGAGATGGGGGATTCGGTCGGGTCGCCCCGGGTAGGTGGTGGCATCGCCGTGCAGGGCGGTCGACAGGCGTCAGGAGCAACCGAGATGAGCACCGTGCCGAGCGACCGGAGCCCGGACAGCACGCTGGCGTTCCTCCGTGAGGGCTACCGCTTCGTGGGCGCGCGCTGCGACCGGCTCGGCAGCGACGTCGTGCAGACACGGCTGCTCCTGGAGCCGACGATCTGCCTGCGCGGCCGGGACGCCGCCGAGCTGTTCTACGACGAGGAGCGGTTCGTCCGACGCGGGGCGATGCCGATGCGCGGGCAGCGCACGCTGACCGGGGTCGGCGGCGTGCAGGGCCTCGACGGGGCGGCGCACCGCGCCCGCAAGGCGATGTTCATGTCGCTCATGACGCCGGACTCTATCCGCGAGCTGGGACAGCTCTTCGCCGACGAGTGGCGGACCCGGATCCCGGCCTGGGCGGAGAACGGCCCGGTGGTGCTCTACGACGAGGTGGGCCGGATGCTGACCCGGGCGGTCTGGGCCTGGGCCGGGGCGCCGCTCGCCGAGGCCGACGTGCGCCGCCGCACCGCCGAGATGCACGCGATGATCGAGGGGCCGGCCGTGCTGGGCCCGAAGCACTGGCGCGGCCTGGTCGGCCGCCGCCGCGCCGAACGGTGGGCCGGCGAGCTTGTCGAACGGGTACGCGCCGGCGCGCTGCCCGCACCCGAGGGCAGCGCGCTGCGGGTGATCGCCGAGCACCGGGACGAGCGGGGCGCGCCGCTGCCGCGCCGGATCGCCGCGGTGGAGCTGCTCAACGTGCTCCGCCCCACGGTCGCGGTCGACAGGTACGTGGTCTTCCTCGCGCTGGCGCTGCACGACCACCCGCAGTGGCGGGACCCGGTACGCGCCGACGACGCCACGGCCGAGCAGTTCGTGCAGGAGGTCCGCCGCTACTACCCGTTCTTCCCGCTCGCCGCGGCCCGGGTCCGCCGCTCGTTCGAGTGGCGGGGACACGCGTTCCCGCAGGGCCGCCGCGTGCTGCTCGACCTGTACGGGACGAACCACCACCCGGAGATCTGGCCGGAGCCGGAGCGGTTCCGTCCGGAACGCTTCGCCGGCTGGCGGGACGACCCGTTCGGCCTGGTCCCGCAGGGCGGCGGCGACCACACCGGCCACCGCTGCGCCGGCGAGTGGATCACCATCGAGCTGATGAAGCGGGCGGCGGCCGCGCTGACCGGCGCGATGAGCTACCGGGTCCCGCCGCAGGACCTCGCGCTGGACCTGGGCCGGATGCCGGCGCTGCCGCCCAGCGGGCTGATCGTCGACGGGGTGCGGCCGGCCGGGTGACCGGGGCCGACCTCGCCGGCCGCGATCCGGTCCGTCGGCACCGGGACCGACCGGATCCGCACGAGCCGGTTTCAGGGGTCGTATTCCGGCTACTCGCGGAGCCCATCCCACGGGAGGCGACGTGACCCGCACCGCTCCGGCCCGCCCGCGCCCCGCCCGGACCGCCGCCGGGCCCACGCCGGTCCGGCTGCCGATGGCGTACGTCCTGCCGGTGCGCGCCACCGACGACCACGGCCTCGACGAGCTGACCGGATACCTGCGCGAGCTGTCCCGCTGGGTCGAGGTGGTGGTGGTCGACGGCTCGTCGCCGGAGCGCTTCGCCCGGCACGCGGTCGCCTGGCGCGGGCTGGTCCGGCACGTCCCGCCGGACCCGGCGCTGCGCGGGCGCAACGGCAAGGCGGTAGGCGTGCTCACCGGCGTCGCGCTGGCCCGGCACGAACACGTGGTGATCGCCGACGACGACGTCCGGTACGACCCGCCGGCGCTGCGGGCCGTGCACGAGCTGCTCGACCGGGTGGATCTGGTCCGGCCGCAGAACCACTTCGACCCGTTGCCCTGGCACGCCTGGTGGGACACCGGCCGGACGCTGCTCGCCCGGGTGTTCGGCGGTGACTGGCCGGGCACGCTGGCGGTGCGCCGGGGCACCTTCCTGGCCATGGGCGGCTACGACCCGGACGTGCTCTTCGAGAACCTGGAGCTGCACCGGACCGTGCGCGCGTACGGCGGCAGCACGGCCACCCCGGCCTGGCTGTACGTGCGGCGGCGCCCGCCGACCGCCGCGCGCTTCCTCGGCCAGCGGGTCCGGCAGGCGTACGACGAGACGGCCCGACCGGCGTGGCTGCTGGCCGCGCTGGCGGTGCTGCCGGCCTCGGCGGTCGCGCTCGCCGCCCGCCGTCCGGGGCTGCTGCTGCGGGCCGGGCTGGTCACGGTCGCGGTGGCGGAGCTGGGCCGGCGGCGGGCGGGTGGGGCACGGGTCTTCCCGGCGCACACCACGCTCGCCGCGCCGCTGTGGCTGCTGGAGCGCGGCGTGTGCGGCTGGCTCGCGCTGGGCCGGCGGCTGCGCGGCGGGGTGCCCTACGCGGGCAGCCGGCTGACGGTTGCCGCGCACTCCCCCCGCGCGTTGCGCAGGCGGATGGCCCGTCGCCCGGACGAGCTGGCCGGCTGGGTCGAGACATGCGAAGGCGGGGGCCCCTGTTAACGCCTTAGCGATAAGAAGGGCCCCCGCCTCACACGAGGAGCGGTGGTCAGGACCGGGCCTGGTGCGCGCTCTCCCGGACGTCCTGGGCGGCGCTGCGGCCGTCGTCCCTGACCGCGTGCGCGGCGTCCTGCGCGGTCGAGCGCACCGACTCGGCGGCGTGCTGGGCCGGCTCGCGCAGCTCGTCCCTCAGCTCGCCGGCGACCTCGCCCAGCTTCTCCTTGACCGCGCCGCCGTGCTCGGTCGCCTTCTCCTTGACCTGCGCGGCGAGTTCCTGCTCGCGACGGGTGGCCGGGATCAGCGAGGAGACCAGCATGCCGACGCCGAAGGCGATCACGCCGGCGGCGATCGGGTTGCCCTGGGACTTCTGCCGCACCACCTGCGGGGCCCGCTGGGCGGCCTCGCCCACGGTGGAGGCGGCGGAGTGCGCCTTGTCGCCCACCGAGTGGGCGGCGTGGCCGGTGCTGTGGCCGAGGTCGGAAGCGGTTCCCATCACCTTGTCCTTCACGTTCGTCAGCGCGCTGCGCACGCGCTGCTTGCGGTCGTCGACGATGCGGCCCGGGCTGACCTTGTACGCCAGGGCGTCCACGTCCGAGCTGAGGTTGTTGCGGGTGGCTTCGATCTCACGGCGGATCTGGTCGGGATCGGTGCTCATCGGGTGACTCCCTCCGGGTGCGGCTTGAGCGCGTCGGGGATGCGCTGCACGCTGTCGTTGGTCTGCTTCAGGCCGCGGATCTGCTCGGCGTTCTTCTTCGCCTTCGAGTAGAGGACCGCGGCGATCACGGCCCACACCACGGCCACGATGAGCGCGGCCAGGCCGGAGTCCATGACGTTGTCGAGGAACTGCCACACCGCGATCGAGACGAAGAGCGCCACCATGTAGCCGCCGAAGCCGGCGCCGCCGTACAGGCCGGCCGCCTTGCCGGCCTTCTTGCCCTCCTGGCGGATCTCGGCCTTGGCCAGCTCGACCTCCTGCCGCATCAGCGTGGAGAGGTCGCCGGTGACCTGGCTCATGAGCTGCCCGATGGAGCTCGCCCGCACCTCGTCGGCCTGGTGCGGGGCGCCCGGCGCCTGGTAGCCCGGGTCCTGCGTCGGCACGGTCATGCCGTCGCCTCCCTTCCGCCGGTCCGCCGGCTCACGGGCGCGGGGCGCCGGTGGACGGGACGCCCGGCAGCGGGTCGGTCTGGGTGGGCGGGGGCAGCGGCTGGCCGGTGCCGCCCGCCGGGTCGGCCCAGGTGTTCGGGGCGCCGCCGCCCGGGTAGGTCGCGCCCGGCGCGGAGTAGCCCGGGTCCGGCTCGGCGTAGCTGCCCGGGGTCGGGTCCAGGTAGCCGCCCGGCGGCGTCTGGGCCGGCACGACCGGCGCGGTCGGGATCACGGCGGTCCGGTCCGGGTCGTACGACTGCCCGGCGCCGCCGTCGTTGCCCACCGCGGCGATGTTCCGGGTGAGCCGGCCGGCGACCACACCCAGCAGGGCGGCGCCGACCAGGAACGTGCCGGGGTTGCGGCGGGCGTAGCCCTTCACCTCGTTGAGCAGGTCGCCCGGCTCACGCTGCTCCAGCCAGCCGGCCACCCCGTGCACCCGCTCGGCGGCCTGGTGGGCCAGCTCGGTGACCGGCCCGGAGCCGCCACCCTGCTGTGCCATCGACCGCATCTCGTCGGCCAGCGACCGCAGGCCGCTGGCGGCCCGCTGCTGCTGCTGGCCGGCCTGCGAGGTGACCTGGTTGCGCGCCTCGCCGTAGAGGTCGCGGGCCTGCCGCTTGGCCTCGCCCACCACCTCCCGGCCCTGCTCCTTGGCGGTCTGCGCCACCGCGCCGCCCGCGTTGACGGCGTCGCTGCCGACCTGGCGCGCCTGGTCGCGTACGCCGCCGCCGTTCGTCGACTCGTACGTGGCGGACGTGGGGGAAAGATCCTGAGTCATGGTGTCCCTTCCGCTCGTGATCCAGCGGTTTTCGATATCGGGGGGCACGCGATTACTTTCCGCGTGACAACTGCCCTACCCCCGGTCGCCGGGTCCATGCCTGATTCGTCATTTCTCTGCGGAACCGCCCCGGCACGGTCAGAGAATGGGGTGCCGCCCGACCCGGGCGGCGAGCAGCACCGACGGGGGTGACCGTGATGGCACGCGAACACGCACCGGCGCGAGCGGCCGTACAGAAGGTCGCCCTCGCGGCGGCGGCCCTCTTCGTGCTGATCGGCGTGCTCGGCTTCGTCCCCGGCGTCACCGCGCACTACGGCGAGATGACGTTCGCCGGGCACCACTCCGGGGCCAAGCTGCTCGGGCTGTTCCAGGTGTCGGTGCTGCACAACCTGGTGCACCTGCTGTTCGGCCTGGTCGGGCTGGTGGCGGCCCGCCGGTTGGCCGGCGCGCGGGCGTTCCTGGCCGGTGGCGGCGCGCTCTACCTGGTGCTCTGGCTCTACGGCTTCGCCATCGACAGCCGGGAGAGCGCGATCAACTTCGTGCCGGTGAACCACGCCGACAACTGGCTGCACCTGGCGCTCGGCTTCGGCATGCTCGCCACCGGCCTGCTGCTGAGCAACGACCGGGGCACCGGCAGCCGCCTGGACACCCCGATCGACCGCCCCTGACCAGGCACGACACGCCGAGCGGGGTGTGAGAAGGGGCCCCTTCTCGACCTCAGGCGTCAAGAAGGGGCCCCTCCTTACGCCGCCACCGGCAGGCGCTTGGCGAAGCAGACGCTGTACGGGTTGTCCACGTACTCGCCGTAGACCGGGACGGGCCGGTAACCGGCGGACCGGTAGAGCCCGATCGCCGCCGGCAGGTAGGTGCCGGTCTCCAGGCACACCGTGCGGTGCCCCTGCCGGAAGGCCAGTTCCTCCAGCGCGAGCAGCAACTGCCGCGCGATCCCCCGGCCCCGGAACGCCGGGCGGACGTACATCCGCTTCAGCTCACCGGTGTCGGTGTCGAGCGCCTGGAGGCCGCCGCAGCCGACCGCCCGGCCGCCGACCACGGCCGCCAGGTAGTGGATGTCGGCGTGCACCACGGTCACCTGACCGTCCAGGCCGCCGTCGGCGTCCCGCAGCTCACGCTGCTGGGCGACGACGAGCGTGGCGATCTCCGGATCGGTGGCGGGCCGGGATTCGATCAGCATCCGGCCACGCTAGGTCGGCCGGATTTCGCGGAGGTTTCCGGCCAACGTCCCCAACACGGACGGAGCCGAACTAATCGTCGTCCGGGTCGTCCAGGTCGTCCGCCGGGGACGCGGGCGCGCCCTCGATCTCGTCCTCCGGGCGACGCCGGCGGGCCTTGCGGGCCTCCAGCCGGTCGGCGGCCCGGGGACGCGTCGACTTGTCCTCCAGCCGCAGGTCCGTGCCCCGGTTGCCGGGGACGAAGTCGACGCCGGCGTAGAGCGTCGGCTGCCAGTCGAACTCCCGCTCGCCGATCCGCACCAGGTCACCGGCCTGCGCGCCGGCCTTCGCCAGCTTCTCCTCGACACCGAGGCGGGCCAGCCGGTCGGCCAGGTAGCCCACCGCCTCGTCGTTGTCGAAGTTGGTCTGCTTCACCCAGCGCTCCGGCCGGCTGCCACGGACCGTGTAGGAGCCGTCCTCCTCGGCCTCGATGGTGAAGCCGGCGTCGTCGACCGCCTTCGGGCGGATCACGATCCGGGTCGGCTCGGCCGGCGGGGCGGCCCGGCGGCCCTCGTCGACGAGCTGGGCCATCGCGAACGTCAGCTCGCGCAGCCCCTCCCGGGTGGCGCTGGAGACGTCGAACACGCGGAAGCCGCGCGCCTCCAGGTCGGGGCGCACGATGTCGGCCAGGTCCTTGCCGTCCGGCACGTCGACCTTGTTCAGCGCGACCAGCCGGGGCCGGTCGGCCAGCCCGCCGTACTGGGTCAGCTCCGACTCGATGGCGTCGATGTCGGCGAGCGGGTCCCGACCCGGCTCCAGCGTCGCGGTGTCGACCACGTGCACCAGCACGGCGCAGCGCTCGACGTGGCGGAGGAACTCCAGGCCCAGACCCTTGCCGGTGGCCGCGCCCGGGATCAGGCCGGGCACGTCGGCGACGGTGAACGTGTGGTTGTCCACCCGGACCACGCCCAGGTTCGGCACCAGCGTGGTGAACGGGTAGTCGGCGATCTTCGGCTTGGCGGCGGAGATCACCGAGATCAGCGACGACTTGCCGGCGGACGGGAAGCCGACCAGGCCGACGTCGGCGACGCTCTTCAGCTCCAGCACCACGTCGAGCTTGTCGCCCGGCTCACCCAGCTCGGCGAAGCCCGGCGCCTTGCGACGGGCGTTGGCCAGCGAGGCGTTGCCCCGGCCGCCCCGGCCGCCCCGGGCCGCCTCGAACGTGGTGCCCACGCCGACCAGGTCGGCCAGCACCTCACCGTCGAGGCTCTGCACCACGGTGCCGTTCGGGACCTTGATCACCAGATCGCGGCCGTTGCCGCCGTCCCGGTTCGAGCCGGCCCCGCCCTTGCCGTTCTCCGCCTTCAGGTGCGGCCGGAAGTGGAAGTCGAGCAGCGTGGTGACCTGCGGGTCGACCACCAGCGACACGCTGCCCCCGTGGCCGCCGTTGCCGCCGTCCGGGCCACCGAAGGGCTTGAACTTCTCCCGGTGGATGGAGACACAGCCGTGCCCCCCGTCGCCGGCCTGCATGTGCAGGACGACCCGGTCAACGAACGTCGTCACGACGCCAATCCTTCCAGCGGGGATCCGCCCCGCACGTGGAAAGGCGAAGCGGGCCGGGACCCGAGGTCCGCGGCCCGCTTCGCCTTCGAACTACTGCTGCGGCACGATGCTGACGGTCTTGCGACCGCGCTTGGTGCCGAACTGGACCGCACCGGCCGACAGCGCGAACAGCGTGTCGTCGCCGCCACGGCCGACCAGGTCACCGGGGTGGAACTTGGTGCCACGCTGACGGATGAGGATCTCACCCGCGCTGACGACCTGACCACCGAAGCGCTTCACGCCGAGCCGCTGGGCCGCGGAGTCACGACCGTTGCGCGAGCTGGACGCACCCTTTTTGTGAGCCATTGGAGGACGACCTACTTCCCGCTGTTGGAGATGCCGGTCACCTTGATCTGGGTCAGCGGCTGCCGGTGACCCTGACGCTTGTGGTAGCCGGTCTTGTTCTTGAACTTGTGGATCCGGATCTTCGGGCCCTTGGTGTGCGCGGCGATCTCGCCGGACACCGCGACCTTGGCGAGCTTCGCCGCGTCGGTCACCAGGTCGTCACCGTCGACGAGGAGCACCGCGGTGAGCTTCACCGCGTCACCGGGGGCGCCGGTGAGCTTCTCGACCTCGATCACGTCGCCCTCGGCGACCTTGTACTGCTTGCCGCCGGTCTTGACGATCGCGTACATCGGAGGCGGACTCCCTGTCGTTGAGGCTGCTGACGTCTTCACCCACCGTCACCGGCGGGTCGTTCCCACGGCGTCTCGCCGGGAGCCGTGACACCGGCGGCGCGGGCACGCGGGAACTAGGCACACCAAAGTGCGCCGCAGGCAAGCGTACGCCATCAGGTGCCCGCCGCCCAAACCGGGCCCGCCGGTCAGGCCGGACAGAGCTGGTCCAGCCGCTGCTGGAGCCGGTCGAACTCCGTCTCGTCGATCGCCCGCACGTCGGTGCCGAGCTTGCCCACCTCGGTCGACAGGTCCGCCAGGAGGGTGCGCAGTCCGGGGTCGGTGGCCTTGCCCGACTGCTCCCGCAGCACGTCCCGCCAGCCCGCCAGCGCGGTCTCCGCGTCCCGCTGGGCGGCCTTCTCCGTGCTCCGGTCCCCGGTCGCGCCGGCCCGCAGCATCTCCGCCAGCTTCGCCACGTACGTCTGCACGGTCGCCGAGCCGGACTGCTTCGCCCGGGCGCAGACGCCCGCGTCGCCGGTGGCGGTCGGGGCCGGAGCGGGCGACGTGGCCGCCGGGGCCGGTGAGGCGAAGCCCACCGCGAACGGATCGTCGTTGCGGGCACAACCCGCCCCGGCCAGCAGCAGCCCGGCCAACGCGGTGACCGCGAACACCCGACGCATGTCTCCTCCCTCCGGGACGAGCCGACCCGACCGGGGGTAGACGGGAAACGGCAGGGCCCCTGCCCGGCACTCTGTTGCCGGAGCGGGGGCCCTGTCAAACGCCCCGCAGGTCAGCGGCTCACGGCCGGGTACGCCGCCGGGCGCCGCCGCGCCGGGACCGCCGCCGCGGGGTGCCACCGTCGCCGCCCTCGTCGTCGGCCTCGCCGTCACCGAGCGCGTCCGGGTCGTCGGCGGCGGCCAGCCGGGCCGAGTCGCCCTCCTGGCTGTCCACGACCGCCGGCGCGGCCGACGTGTCGGCGAACCGGGACAGGTCGTAACCCTGGGTGTCGTAGTAGTCGTCGTCCGGGGTCTGGACCACCTCGGCCACGGTCCGGGCCGGCTCGGCGGCGGCCGACGGCTCCGTCGCGGCCTCCGGGGCGGGCTTCTCCGCGGCGGCCTTGCGACCCCGGCGGCGGCCCTTCTCCTCGGCCGGCGCGACCGCCGAGGCGACCGCCTTGACCTTCTCCCCGGCGCCACCGGCGCGCGGCTTCTCCGGCACCGGCTCGGTGTGGATGACCACACCCCGGCCCTTGCAGCACTCGCAGGTCTCGCTGAACGCCTCCAGCAGGCCCGCGCCGATCCGCTTGCGGGTCATCTGCACCAGGCCGAGCGAGGTGATCTCGGTGACCTGGTGCTTGGTGCGGTCCCGGCCCAGGCACTCGGTGAGCCGGCGCAGCACCAGCTCCCGGTTCGACTCCAGCACCATGTCGATGAAGTCGATCACCACGATGCCGCCCAGGTCGCGCAGCCGGAGCTGGCGGACGATCTCCTCGGCCGCCTCCAGGTTGTTGCGGGTGACCGTCTCCTCCAGGTTGCCGCCGGAGCCGGTGTACTTGCCGGTGTTGACGTCGACGACGGTCATCGCCTCGGTCCGGTCGATCACCAGCGAGCCGCCCGAGGGCAGGAAGACCTTCCGGTCCAGCCCCTTGAGGATCTGCTCGTCGATCCGGTGCTCGGCGAACACGTCGCTGGTCCCGGCGTGCCGGCGCAGCCGCGCCACCAGGTCCGGCGACACGTGCGACAGGTACGACTCGACCACGTCGTACGCCGACTCGCCCTCGATCACCAGCTCGCGGAAGTCCTCGTTGAAGAGGTCCCGGACCACCCGGATGACCAGGTCCGGCTCCTCGTAGAGCAGCACCGGGGCGCCGCCGGCGGCCGCCTTGGCCTGGATGTCCTCCCACTGCGCCTGGAGCCGCTTGACGTCCCGGGCCAGCTCGTCCTCGCTGGCGCCCTCGGCCGCGGTCCGGACGATCACGCCGGCGCCGTCCGGCACCAGCTTCTTGAGGATGTCGCGCAACCGCTTGCGCTCGTTGTCCGGCAGCTTGCGGCTGATCCCGGAGGCGTTGCCGTTGGGCACGTAGACCAGGTGCCGGCCGGAGAGCGCGACGTGGCTGGTCAGCCGCGCGCCCTTGTGCCCGATCGGGTCCTTGGTGACCTGCACCAGCACCGCGTCGCCGGAGCGCAGCGCCTGCTCGATCGAGCGGGCCCGTCCCTCCAGCCCGGTGGCGTCCCAGTTGACCTCGCCGGCGTACAGCACGGCGTTGCGGCCGCGCCCGATGTCGACGAACGCCGCCTCCATGCTGGGCAGGACGTTCTGCACCTTGCCCAGGTAGACGTTGCCGGCCATGGTGCCGGACGAGTTGCGGGTCACGTAGTGCTCGACGAGCACGCCGTCCTCGAGCACCGCGATCTGGGTGCGGTCGCCGCGCTGGCGCACCACCATCGTCCGGTCGACCGCCTCGCGGCGGGCCAGGAACTCCGACTCGCTCAGGATCGGCGGCCGGGTACGCCGCTGCTCCCGGCCGTCCCGGCGGCGCTGCCGCTTGGCCTCCAGCCGGGTCGACCCCGAGACGCCCTGCACCTCGTCGACAGCCTTGCGCGGCTCACGGATCTTGACGACGGTGGGCACGCCGTCCTCGGCGGTGGTCTCCGCCTCCCCCGCGCCCCGGCGGCGCCGGCGACGGCGGCGACGGGTCATCCCCTCGCCCTCGGTGTCCTCGTCCTCGGCGGTCTCCTCGGCCTCGGCGTCGGCGGTCTCCGCCGTACCGGACTCCTCGTCCTCGGCGTCGTCGGCCCCGCCCTTGCCGCGACCCCGGCCCCGGCGACCGCGACGCCGCCGCCGCCGGCCCTCGGCCGTCTCGTCGTCCTCGTCGGTCTCGGTCTCCTCGGCCTCGGCGGCCGGCTCCTCCTCGACCGTCTCGACCTCGGCCTCGACCGGCTCCGGCTCGCGACGGCCACGACGACGGCGGCGACCGGTCTCGGCCGGCTCCTCCGCGGTCTCCTCGGCCACCGGGTAGGTGACCCGGACGTCCGGGGCCTCCTCCGGCTGCGGGGGCATGAACAGGACGGTCGGCGCGGAGAGCGCGGCCCGCCGGCGGCGGCCGGTGGTCGGCCGCTCCTCGGCCGCCGGCTCGTCCGCGGCGCCCGGCACCGCGGCGCCCGTGGACACCGCGCCGGAGGCGTCGGCCAACCCACCGGCCCGGGCCAGGTCGGCCTCGTCGGTGTGCCGCGGGGCGGCGTCCTCGCCCCCGGCGGTACGCCGACGGGTGCGCCGCGTCGGCGCGGCGACCTCGGCCGGGGTGGGCTCGTCGACGGCGTCCTCGCCCACCGCGTCGGGGTTCTCGTCCTCGTCCTCGTCGAGCGGCGCGCGCCCCTCGGCGATCTCGCCGGCGCCGCCGGGCACCGAGACCGGCCCGTCGACCACGGCGTCCGAGCGCGACGCGGCGGACGGCTCCACCGCCGGCCCGTCGAGCACGGCGTCGGCGCGCGGCTCCACCGCCGGCCCGGCCGCCTCGGCGGGGGCCTCGGTCGGCGACTCGGCGACCGCCTCGGCAGCGGGCGGCGTGGCCTTGCGGCGGCGGGTCCGGGTCACCTTGACCGGCGGCACCACCTCGTCCGAGGTGGCCTCCACCCCGGCGACGGCCACCGGCTCCTCGACCGCCTTCGCCGGGGTCGCCTTGCGACGCCGGCGGGTGGTCTTCGGCGCGGTGTCCAACTCCCCCGCCACCGGTGCGAACACCTCGGCCTGCGGCGACTCGCCGCTGCCGGTCGCCACGGCGGGCGCCTCGACCGGCGCGTCGGTCTGCTCCGGCTGGTTGAGCGGCGCGGCCTTGCGGCGGGTGGCCCGCTTGCGGGCCGGTGGCTTCGCCTCGGCGGTGCCGGCGGTGCTGTCGGCGGCGGTCGCGTCGGCCGGCTCCGCGCCGGTCCGTTCGCCGCCCTCGGGCTCGTTCTCGAGCATGGACGTTCTCCAGTTCTGGCTGCCCCGGGCGCGGTTGAGCGCTGCCACGCAGGGTTGCCGCAAAGGTGTTTCCGCCGGGCGCGCGGGAGCGCGACCGCCGAAGTCTGCCTGCCAGAGCGCTGACCGTCCGGTCAGTGCCCTCCGATGGCTGCCCCGTCGCGATCCGCGTCCAACGGATCGACGATCTCGCCCTGCGCGGTCAGCGTGCCCTGCGCCAGCCGGATCACCTTCGGGGTGACCGGCGGCTCCAGGTCGGCCACCACGCGGAGGCCGGAAAGGACGTCATCGGGTCGTACGGACGGGGTGACCTGCCGCACGACCAGTTCGAGTATCGCACACGGTACGGCCGCCGCTTGGGAAGGCGTCTCAGCCGGCGCCGCCGCATCGATGGCCATCACGGCGCTGCGGGTGTCGAAGGTGCGCCGACCCTGCTTGGTCATCCGCTCGACCTGGATCTCCTCGGCGGCCGTGAAGGCCGCCACGGCCGCCCGCAGCACCTCCGGGTCGACCTCGGGCAGCTCGATGCGCCAGCGCGACGCCTCGATCCGGTCGGCCAGGCTGCCGCCGGTGGCCTGGACCGCGTCGAGCACGTCGAGCCCCGGCGAGAGCGCGGCGTCCAGGGCCGCCCGGAGCTGCTCCGGGTCGACCGGCTCACGCAGGCCGATCTCCAGGTACTCGGCCTCGCTGGCCACGCCGGTCGGCGCCGCCGAGGCGTACGAAATCTTGGGGTGTGGGGTGAAACCCTGGGAGAAGGCGATCGGCACGCCGGCCCGGCGCAGCGCGCGCTCGAAGGCCCGGGCGAAGTCCCGGTGCGAGGTGAACCGCAGCGGCCCACGCTTGGCGTACCGGATGCGGACCCGCTGGACGACGGGTGCCTGGCCGCCCTCGGGTTGAGGCTTTCTGGCGATCGTGAGCTCCTCGGATGTGCCTGCGTGTCCGACCCATCCTGGCGCAGCCACGGCCACGGCCCGCGACCGGGGGCGGGCGGTCCGGCCGGTGCACGCGGGTGACCACGAGGTCGGCGGCGGAGTCGATCTCCGCGCGACCCGCCGATCCCGTGATCGACCGCTGGTGGTCAGGGACGCTCGTCGCCCGACGGGTTCCGGGGCCCGGGTGGTGGCGCGTAGGGGCCGGTGCCGGGCGCGGGGGGCGGATAACCGCCCGGTCCCGGCCGGGGGTATGAGCCCGGCCGGGGGTATGAGCCCGGCTGGGGGTACGAGCCCGGCGGGGCGTGGCCGGCCGGGACCGGCGGGCCGTGCCCGTCGGCGTCCATCCGGTCGAGCACCTCGTCCGGGATGTCGCCGGCCCGAGCCAGCTCGCGGCGGTGCCGGCGCCGGTTCCAGACCAGGAACCCCACCAACGCCAGCAGCACCACCAGCGCCACCGCGATCCCGATGCCGACCACCATCACCTGCTGGTCGGTCGGGCCGCCCCGGTCGCCGTACTTGGTCACGTCGAAGTTGTCGTCCTCGCCGGCGGCGGCCGCCGGCGCGGACGTGCCCGGCGCGGCGGTGGCGCCGCCGAGCAGCGGGTTCGCCGACACCGACGGGACGTCGGCGGTGAGCGCCGCCACCGGGTCGATCCGACCGAAGCCGTAGCGGGAGTCGCGGCCGGGCGGCCCGGCGTCCCGGGCGGTGCGGATGATCCGGTTGATCACGTCGGGCGCGGAGAGCTTCGGGTACTTCGAGCGGATCAGCGCCGCGACGCCGGACACGATGGCACTGGAGTCGGAGGTGCCGTCGCCCCAGCCGTAACCCCGGTTCCGGCCGATGTTGTAGACCTCGTCCGCCGGCGCGGAGACCACCGCCTCCGGGCCCTGCGCCGAGCCGCTCCAGAAGCCACCGCCCCGGCTGGTGCCGGTCACCGCGATCACTCCGGGAAACTTGGCGGGCGCGGCGATGTCCGGGCCGAGCTGCCGGACGTTTCCGGCGCCGGCCACCACGACCACGTCGCGTTCCAGCGCGTATCGAACGGCGGCCACCTCGCCCTCGTCGACGGCGCCCGTGCCGCCGTAGGACAGGTTGATCACCTTGGCGCCGCCGTCGACTGCCATCCGGATGCCGGTCGCGGAATCCTGCACGGTGAACGAGTCGCCGGGCGGCTTCCGGATCGGCAGGATCCGAGCGTCCGGCGCGATGCCCTCCACTCCGGCGCCGTTGGCCGCGATGATCCCGGCCATGTGGGTGCCGTGGCCGTCCGGGTCGCGCCGGCCGTCGCCGGTGTCCCGGGTGCTGGCCCCGCGCAGCACCCGGCCGCGCAGGTCCGGGTGGTCGGCCTCGACGCCGGTGTCCACCAGCCCCACCACGACACCCCGACCGGTGGAGATCTGGTGTGCCCGGTCGATCCGCAGCTCGTCCAGGTACCACTGCTCGGCCCGGCGCGGCGCGGCGACCGCCGGCTGCGCGGCCCCCAGCACCGTCAGACCGGCCACCAGCCCGGCCACCACCGGCCGGAGCGCACCGACGTACACCCTCATCCGTCCGTCCTCATCGCAGGATGCCCGGGGACCCAGCGTCACCGGAACCCCACGGATCGTCGTCCTCAGTCAACCACGACGAGTGCTCGCCACCGCCGCCGCCGTGCCCGGCGCCGCCGTGGCCGCCCATCATGCCGCCGCCCGCCATCCCGGCGCCGGCCATCCCGCCACGGGCGCCACCGGCGCCCGCACCGCCCGCGCCGGTGGCGCCGCGCACCGCGTTGGCCGCGCTGGTCAGCGGCGGGACCTTGCCGTTGCCGCCGCCCACCATGCCGGGCAGCGCGCCCACGCCCATCCCGCCGGCCGCGCCGAGACCGCCGCCACCGATTCCGCCGGCGGAGCCGAGGCCGGCCCCGCCGCCGCCGAAACCGCCGCCCGCGCCGGCCGTGCCCAGCCCGCCGGCACCGCCGCCGAAGCCGCTGCCCGGCCCGCCGGCCGTGATGGTGCCCGGCCCGCCGGCGCCGGCCAGGCCGGTGCCGTAGTCGTGGCCGCCGGAGCCCGGGTAGCCGCTGCCCGAGCCGGGCCCGCCGCCGGTGACCGGCGGGACGTACGAGCCGGGGCCGCCGGACCCGCCACCGCCGAAGTCGCCGCCGTCGAGGGTCGGCGGGGGCGTGAACGAGCCGCCGCCACCCCCGCCACCACCGCCGCCGATCCCGGTGCTGCCGAGCGAGGGCATCTTGCCCCCGCCGCCACCACCACCGCCCCCGCCACCGCCCGGCAGGCTGGTGTCCGGCAGGCCGGAGGGCGGGGTACGGGTGTCCGGGCGGAAGTCGTCGACGCTGGTGTTCGGTCGCGGCACCGCCAGCTTGGGGCGCTCGGTCTCCACCGCCGTGGGCAGCGGCGACATCGCCGTGTTGGCCGCCTGCTGGTTGTCCCGGTACCAGTTGTCCAGATGCGACTTGGTGTCCCACCAGCCGCCACGCTTCTGGTCGCTGGCGTTGCCGTCGACCTTCATGGTCGCCTCGAGGTCGTCGGCCTTGTCGCGGAACGCGCCGTCGGCGTACAGCTCCGGGTGCTGCCCGTAGTCGCGGCGCAGCGAGGCGAGGAAGCCCGACTGGCTCTCCCCGTCGCGGGCGTCGTCCAGCTCGGTGCCGCCGGGCAGGCTCCACTCGTTCCAGCCGAAGTCGTCCATCAACGGGATCGGGATGCTGGCGACCGCGGTGCGGATGTCGCCCTCGATCCGCGACAGCGCCCCGCTGACGCCGCTGGCGTGCGTGATCAGCTCCTCGATGTCCTTGCCGATGCCGCCCAGGTGCTCGCGGTAGGCGTCCCCGCCGCTGCCCTTCCAGCCGGCCAGCAGGCCGGGCAGGCCGCCGCTGTGCGGGCGCTCCTGGCCGGGCGCGATCGGGCCGACGAACGAGCGCCCGACGAGCGAGTCGCGCAGGTAGCCCAGCGCGGTGGAGAGGTTGCTCCAGCCCGCGCCCACCGACCCGACGGTCTCCGGGTCGGCCGACAGCGTGACCTCACGCACCGCGCGCTCCCAGGTGCCTCCAGCCATGACCGTCTCCCCTCAGGCCGTGTACGGGTAGGTGGGCTGCTGCCCGGCCTCCGGCGGCGGCGCCGCGGACTCCAGCAGCCGCTCGATCTGCTTGCCGTTGGCGGCGTTGCGGGCCTCCGCGTCGCGGAACGCCTTCGCGATGTCCTCGGTGCCCTGCTTGAGGCCGGCCAACCTCCGGGAGATCTCCTTCAGGTGGGCCTCCATGTTGGCCGTGGACGTGGTCAGCGCCGCCCACTGCATCCGGGCGTCCTCGTACGCGCCGAACGGGGTGCCGTTCGGCACCGCCTGCGCGTTGGCGCTGTCGCCCTTCATCCGCTCCTTGATGCGTTCCATCTCGTAGCCGATGGTGTCGTCGACGTACTGCTTGAGGCGCTCGACGTATTCCGCGGCGGCGTCCAGGTCCTCGACGCTGACGTGCAGATCGCCGGTGTCCGGCGGCTTGATGCCCATGCTGTCCTCCCCGCTGCCGGCCCGAGGGCCGGTCCAATACGGACGCAGCGTATCGAGGAAGCTCCAGTCGGGGCACCCCCGCCCCGGCGGGCGGGACGGTCGGCGGGAAACGCGACGGAGCGCGGGAACCGTCCGGTTCCCGCGCTCCGTCGGACGTGGTGCGCGCTCAGCCCTGGGCGGCGGCGGGCTGCTTCAACCCGCCGACCGGCGTCAGCGGCAGCAGCTTGCGGCCGGTCGGGCCGATCTGGATCTCGGTGTCCATGGACGGGCAGACGCCGCAGTCGAAGCAGGGCGTCCAGCGGCAGTCGTCCTGCTCGTACTCCGACAGCGAGTCCTGCCAGTCCTGCCAGAGCCAGTCCTTGTCCAGGCCGGAGTCGAGGTGGTCCCAGGGCAGGACCTCCAACTCCTCGCGCTCGCGAGTGGTGTACCAGTCGAGGTCCACCCCGTACGCCGGCAGCGTCTCGGCGGCGGCCTCCACCCAGCGCTGGTAGGAGAAGTGCTCGCTCCAGCCGTCGAACCGGCCGCCGTTCTCCCAGACCTTGCGGATCACCGCGCCGACCCGGCGGTCACCCCGGGACAGCAGGCCCTCGATCAGCGACGGCTCGCCGTCGTGGTAGCGGAAGCCGATCGCCCGGCCCAGCGAACGGTCGCTGTTGATCGCCTGCTTGAGCAGCTTGAGCCGGTTGTCGATGACCTCGGGGGTGGCCATCGAGGCCCACTGGAACG
Source organism: Micromonospora sp. NPDC051300 (assembly GCF_044455315.1). Taxonomy (NCBI): domain Bacteria; kingdom Bacillati; phylum Actinomycetota; class Actinomycetes; order Micromonosporales; family Micromonosporaceae; genus Micromonospora; species Micromonospora sp. NPDC051300. Next base: position 190,652 of record NZ_JBITEP010000010.1, read on the forward strand.
GGGTGTGCGGCTTGGGCACGAACCCGCCGATGGAGACCGTGCAGCGGATGTCCTTGGACCCGGTGGCCGCCCGGCCGGCCCGGATCACCTCGTGCGCCATGTCGGCGATCTCCAGGACGTCGGAGTCGGTCTCGGTGGGCAGGCCGCACATGAAGTAGAGCTTCACCTGCCGCCAGCCGTTGGAGTATGCGGTGACGACGGTGCGGATGAGGTCTTCCTTCGACACCATCTTGTTGATCACCTTGCGGATCCGCTCCGAGCCGCCCTCCGGGGCGAACGTCAGACCGGTCCGCCGCCCGTTGCGGGACAGCTCCTGGGCGAGGTCGATGTTGAACGCGTCCACCCGGGTCGACGGCAGCGACAGCGAGACGTTGGTGCCCGCGTACTGCTCGGCCAGGCCGGAGCACATGTCGCCGATCTCGGAGTGGTCGGCCGACGACAGCGACAGCAGGCCCACCTCGTGGAAGCCGGAGAACTCCAGGCCCTGCTGCACCATCTGGCCGACGGTGGTGATCGAGCGCTCCCGCACCGGACGGGTGATCATGCCGGCCTGGCAGAACCGGCAGCCGCGCGTGCAGCCCCGGAAGATCTCCACCGCGTACCGCTCGTGGACCGTCTCGGCGAGCGGGACCAGGGGCTTCTTCGGGTACGGCCAGGCGTCCAGGTCCATGGTCGTGCGCTTGTGCACCCGGAACGGCACGTCCGCCCGGTTGGGCACGACCCGCTGGATCCGGCCGTCGGGCAGGTAGTCGACGTCGTAGAAGCGCGGCACGTAGACGCTCTCGGTGCGGGCGAGCCGCAGCAGCAGCTCGTCCCGGCCACCGGGCGAGCCCTCGGCCTTCCACTCCCGGACGATGGCGGTGATCTCCAGCACCGCCTCCTCGCCGTCACCGAGCACCGCGGCGTCGACGAAGTCGGCGATCGGCTCCGGGTTGAACGCGGCGTGCCCGCCGGCCACGATCACCGGGTCGGCGTCGGTGCGGTCGGCGGCGAGCAGCGGAATGCCGGCCAGGTCGATCGCGGTGAGCAGGTTGGTGTAGCCCAGCTCGGTGGAGAACGAGACGCCGAACACGTCGAAGTCGCGCACCGGGCGGTGCGCGTCGACGGTGAACTGCGGCACGCCGTGCTCGCGCATCAGGCGCTCCAGGTCCGGCCAGACCGCGTACGTCCGCTCGGCGAGCACGTCGGGCAGCTCGTTGAGCACCTCGTAGAGGATCTGCACGCCCTGGTTCGGCAGGCCCACCTCGTAGGCGTCCGGATACATCAGCGCCCACCGGACGGTGGCGGCGTCCCAGTCCTTGACGACCGCGCCCAGCTCGCCACCCACGTACTGGATGGGCTTGGTCACCTGGGGCAGCAACGGCTCCAGCCGGGGCCACACCGAGTTGGCGGCGGGAGGACGTGGGGTCGTGGACGGGGCACTCATGATGCCCAAGGGTACGCGGTGCCCCGGCTGCCCCTGCCCCACCGGCACCATTCCCGCGCCACGTCGCCGACGACCAAGGAGTCGACGCCTCGAACCGCGCCCCCGGCCGACGCCAACTCCTTGATCATCCGGCCGGGTGGGGCGGTCGGGATTCGGCGGGGGTGGCGGGGCGGTACTAACCTCGCAACGGGCGCGAGAGGAGATTGCCGCGATGTCGCAGCCGCAGCCGGGGGCGGACCGGCCGGCCGAGGGTGCCGAGGAGCGGGCCGTCGCCGAGCCGACGCCGCCCGCGCCGAAGCCCGTCGACGCCGAGGGCTCCGGCCAGCCGGTCGACGCCACGCCGCAGCCTGTCGACGGCGAGGGGTCCGGCCAGCCGGTCGACGCCACGCCGCAGCCTGTCGACGGCGAGGGCTCCGACGTGCCGGTCGACGCCACCGCGCCGGCGGAGACGGGCGACGCCCGCCCCGAGCCGCCGGACGCCCGGCCGGAGACCGCGACGGCCACCCCGGGCGAGACCGGAGCGACCCCGCCGGGCCCGGCCGGAACACCCGCCCCGGAGACCGCTGACGAGCCGTCCGACGCCGACGACACCCCGCCCGTGCCGGCCGTTCGGGCCCGGGGCTCGGCCGCCGTGTCCGGCCGCGCGACGCCGGTCCCGAACCCCGCCCGGGTCGGGCACACGCCGGACCCCACCCGGGTCGAGGACGCGCCGCACTCCGCCCGGGCCGAGGACGCGCCGGACCGGATGAAGATCGAGCACGGACCGGACCGGACGAAGATCGAGCACGCGCCGGACCGGACGAAGGTCGAGGGCGGCCCGAACCCGCCGAATCCCACCCGGGTCGACGACGCGCCGCGGTGGAGCGGCTCGGCCGCGGTCCCGCCGCCGCCGTCGCGCCGGCGTTCCTGGGGCGAGTCGGCCGAGCCCACGCCGGTGCCGCCGGCCGGTTCCCCCGAGCACGCCACCCCGGTCGACCCGTGGGCGGGCGTGGACACCACCGGCTGGGACCTGCACTCCGTCGAGCTTCCGGCGCTGCCGCCGACGATGCCCTACACCGCGCCGTGGCCGGCTCACCCGGCGTCACCGCCCGCCGCCCGACCGGTGTCGCCACCCGCGCAGACCCCGCCGTACCCGACCCCACCGCCCGCGCGGACCCCGCCCTACCCGGCCCCACCGGCCGCCCGGCCGGTGTCACCGCCGTATCCGGGCCCGCCGGCCAGCCGCCCGGTGTCCCCACCGCCGAAGCAGGCCCGGCCGCCGAAGCAGCGCCGGGGCCGGCCCGCGCCGCCGGCCGCGCCGCCGCTGGGATGGCAGGCTCCCAAGGGGTACGTGCCGGTGCCGGTCCGCCGTCGGCGGCGCTGGCCCTGGGTGCTGCTGCTCAGCGTGGCGTGCTGCTGCGGCGTACCGCTCTGGTGGATCCAGCCGCTGTCCAGCCAGTACCCGGCCAGCGCCACCCTCCCGGACCAGCTCGACTCGATGCGGCTGCGCCAGGACCAGGGCAGCCAGTCGACGGCCGAGGACCTGAAGAGCGGGATACGCCAGGCGGACTGGCTCGCCGAGGACACGTTCGCCGGCATCTACGGCACGGACGACGGCAAGCGGGTGACGCTCTTCGGCAGCACCGGCTTCCGTTTCACCCCGGAGTCCGACGCCGAGGCCGAGCTGAAGCGGCTCACCGACGACTACGCGTTGCAACCCTCGGTGACCGTGGACACCGGCGTACGCGGCCGGTACGAGCGCTGCGCGGTGGGCCGCGCGGACGGCGACGCGGTGGTGGTGTGCACCTCGGTGGACCACGGCAGCCTCGCGACCGGCGTGTTCACCCGGCTGTCGGTGGACGACAGCGGTCGACTGCTGAACGACCTGCGCCAGCAGGTGGTGGTCCCGAAGCAGTCCTGAGCGGGCCGGTCAGGCCGGCGGCTCCTCGCTGCGCTTCGGGGCGTAGCGGGGCACGTACTCCTGGCCGGTGAGCTTCTGGATCTCGGCCATCAGCTCGTCGGTCATGGCCCGCAGCGACGACCGGTCGTCGGGCCGGCCGGTGAAGTCCAGCGGCTTGCCGAACTTGATGGTGATCTTCGCCCGGCCCGGTCGGGGCACCCGGGTCCCGATCGGCTGGGCCTTGTCGGTGCCGGTCACGCCGACCGGGATGATCGGGACGCCGGCGGCGACCGCCAGCCGGGTCGCGCCGGTGCGGCCACGGTAGAGCCGCCCGTCCGGCGACCGGGTGCCCTCCGGGTAGACGGCGACCAGGTCACCGGCCTTGAGCACGGGGATCGCGGCGTCGAACGCGGACAGCGCCGCCCGCCCGCCGCCCCGCTCGACCGGGATGGCGCCCAGCCCGGTGAGCACGAACTTGGAGAAGCCGCCCTTGACCCCGGTGCCGTTGAAGTATTCCGACTTGGCCCAGAACGCCAGGTGCCGCGGGACCACGGTGCCGAGCAGCAGCTCGTCGGCGACGGAGAGGTGGTTGCCCGCGAAGATCGCGCCGCCGGTCGCCGGGATGTGCTCCAACCCCTCCGCGTGCGGCCGGAAGGCCAACCGGAGCGCGGGCGCCACGGTGAGCTTGCCGATGGTGTAGAGCAGGGGCACGGGTCCTCCGGCGGTCGTACGCGAAACAGGCGCTGTCACGGTAGCCGACGCCGCCACCGGAGGCCGAGCGGGTGGCCCGCAGTCCACCCGCTCGGTACGCCCGGTCAAGCGGGGGCCCCTCCTCTACCGAATGCGTTAAGAAGGGGCCCCGCCTTACACCCGGCGGACGGCGACCACCACGCGCTCGCCGTCGCCGGCCTCGCCGGCGAAACCGTCGAGGCCCTCGGTGAAGTCGATGCTCTCCGCCAGCACCTCCCGCGCCACGAAGTCACGGAACGCGGCGACCGCCGCGCGCACCTCCTCGGAGGCCGAGACCGCCACCGTGATCCGGTCCGAGACGTCCAGGTCGGCGTCCCGTCGGGCCTGCTGCACCACCCGGACCACGTCCCGCGCCAGCCCTTCGGCGGCCAGTTCCGGGGTGACCTCGGTGTCCAGCACGACCACGCCCTCGCCGCCGGGCAGCGGCGCGGAGTGCTCGGCGTCGGCGGCGATGAGGCGCAGCTCGTACTCGCCCTCGGCCAGGGTGACCCCGGCGGCGACCGGGGCGCCGTCGACGAGCTCCCACTCCCCCGCCCTGACCGCCTTGATCACCTGCTGGACCGCCTTGCCGACGCGCGGGCCGAGCGCCCGCGGCACCACGGTCAGCACCTGCTGGCAGTAGCTCTCCACGTCGCCGGCGAGCACGACCTCCTTCACGTTCACCTCGTCGGCGACCAGGTCGGCGAACGGCCGGAGCTGGTCGGCCACCGGCGACGCCACGGTCAGCTTCGCCAGCGGCAGCCGGACCCGCAGGCCCTTCGCCTTGCGCAGCGACAGCGCGGCCGAGGCGACCGCCCGGACGTTGTCCATCGCGGAGACCAACTCGTGGTCGGCCGGGAACTCCTCGGCGGCCGGCCAGTCGGTCAGGTGCACCGACCGCTCACCGGTCAGCCCGCGCCAGATCTCCTCGGCGGTCAGCGGCGCCAGCGGCGCCACCACCCGGCAGAGCGTCTCCAGCACGGTCCAGAGCGTGTCGAACGCGTCCGCGTCGCCGGCCCAGAACCGGTCCCGCGAGCGGCGCACGTACCAGTTGGTCAGCGCGTCCAGGTAGGACCGGACGGTCGCGCAGGCGCCGGAGATGTCGTACGCGTCCATCTGCGCGCCGACGGTCGCCACCAGCTCGTTCGTCTTCGCCAGCACGTACCTGTCGAGGACGTTCGTCGAGTCGGTGCGCCGACGCGCGGTGTAGCCGTCCGCGTTGGCGTAGAGCGTGAAGAAGTACCAGACGTTCCACAGCGGCAGCAGCACCTGGCGCACCGCGTCCCGGATCAGCGTCTCGGTGACCGCCATGTCGCCGCCACGCAGCACCGGCGAGGACATCAGCATCCACCGCATCGCGTCCGACCCGTAGGAGTCGAAGACGTGGTAGACGTCCGGATAGTTCTTCAGGCTCTTGGACATCTTGCGCCCGTCCGAGCCGAGCAGGATGCCGTGGCTCAGGCAGTTGCGGAACGCCGGCCTGTCGAACAGCGCGGTGGCCAGCACGTGCATGGTGTAGAACCAGCCGCGGGTCTGCCCGATGTACTCGACGATAAAGTCACCCGGGTAGTGGTGCTCGAACCAGTCGCGGTTCTCGAACGGGTAGTGCACCTGGGCGAACGGCATCGAGCCAGACTCGAACCAGCAGTCCAGCACCTCCGGCACCCGGCGCATCATCGCCTTGCCCGTCGGGTCGTCCGGGTTGGGGCGGACCAGGTCGTCCACCGCCGGCCGGTGCAGGTCGGTCAGGCGTACGCCGAAGTCCCGCTCGATCTCGTCGAGCGACCCGTAGACGTCGATCCGCGGGTGGTTCGGGTCGTCGGAGCGCCACACCGGGATCGGCGAGCCCCAGAACCGGTTCCGGCTGATCGACCAGTCCCGCGCGTTGGCCAGCCACTTGCCGAACGAGCCGTCCTTGATGTGCCCCGGCGTCCAGTTGATCTCCTGGTTCAGCTCGACCATCCGGTCCCGGAACTGCGTCACCGCGACGAACCACGACGACACCGCCTTGTAGACCAGCGGGGTGTCGCAGCGCCAGCAGTGCGGGTACGAGTGCGTGTAGACGTCCTGCCGCAGCACCACCCCCCGCTCCTTCAGCTCCCGGATCACCGGCTTGTTCACGTCGAAGACCTGCTCGCCCTGGTACGGCGGGACCAGCGCGGTGAACCGGGTGTGGTCGTCCACGGTGACCACGGTCGGGATGCCTGCCGCGTTGCAGGTGTTCTGGTCGTCCTCGCCGAACGCGGGCGCCAGGTGGACGATCCCGGTGCCGTCCTCGGTGGTCACGAACTCCGCGCCGAGCACCTGGTAGGCGTTCGGCCCGGCCGGCTCGACCAGGAAGTCGTAGAGCGGCGTGTAGCGGCGCCCGACCAGGTCCCGGCCGTGCACGGTGCCGACCTGCTCGTACCCCTCCAGCTCCTTGGCGTACGCGCCGAGGCGCGCCGCGCCGACCACGTACCGCTCGCCGTCGCGGTCCAGCACCGCGTACTCGATGTCCGGGCCGACGGCGAGCGCCAGGTTCGACGGCAGCGTCCACGGCGTGGTGGTCCAGACGCCCAGCCTGACCGGCCCGCGCAGCGGCTCCGGCGCGCTCTCGTCCGCGGTCAGCTCGAACCACACGGTGAGTGTCGGGTCGTGCCGGTCCCGGTAGACGTCGTCCATCCGGGTCTCGGTGTTGGACAGCGGGGTCTCGCACCGCCAGCAGTAGGCCAGCACCCGGAAGCCCTCGTAGACCAGGCCCTTGTCGTGCAGGGTCTTGAAGGCCCACATGACGCTTTCCATGTAGTCCAGGTCGAGCGTCTTGTAGTCGTTGGCGAAGTCGACCCAGCGGGCCTGCCGGGTGACGTAGCGCTCCCAGTCCTGGGTGAACTCCAGCACGCTGGCGCGGCAGGCGTCGTTGAACCGGGCCACGCCGAGGTCGAGGATCTCCGCCTTGGTGGTGATGCCGAGCTGCTTCTCGGCCACCACCTCGGCCGGCAGCCCGTGGCAGTCCCAGCCGAACCGCCGCTCCACGTGCCGCCCGCGCATGGTCTGGTAGCGCGGCACCACGTCCTTGACGTAGCCGGTGAAGAGGTGGCCGTAGTGCGGCAGGCCGTTGGCGAACGGCGGGCCGTCGTAGAAGACGTACTCGTTCTTGCCGTCGTCTCCGGCGGGGCGGGCTTCCAGGCTCGCCTCGAAGGTCTTGTCGGCGGTCCAGTGCTCCAGCACCCCGCGCTCGACCGCGGGCAGGTCCGGGCTCGCCGGGACGCCGGCGCCGGTCGGGTCGTGCAACGGATAGGCCATCGGGTGTCGCTCTCCTCGCGCAGCTCACTCGTCGGTGGGTCTGCGAGGACGAACCGTCCGGGGGTACGCCTCGACGGCGCTCCCGGGTGGTCCGCGGTACCACCCCGCTTGACGGTCAGGATCGACCGCCCGCTCGTTGGTCGGCTGTGACGGGCCGTCCCGTCCGGTTCTACTGGGCCGGTTGCCCGGCCGTTCTTCCGGAGGCTCACCGGTGATGGCCGGGTCGTCGCCTGTGCGTCCAAGCTTACCCGCCCCACCCCCCGCCCCGCCTTCGAGTAAGGCGGGGCCCCCGGTTAACGCCTCCGGTAGAGGAGGGGGCCCCGCTTAACACCTCGCATGACCGGTGTCACACCGTCGCGCCGTCACGCCGGACGGGTGCTGATCCGTCGTGCGGGTGAACCGACGACACGAGGGAGGCGGCGATGAGCCGGATCAACATGATGGCGGTGGCCCCGGAGGCGTACCGCCTGGTGAGCGGGTTGGAGACCTACATCCGGGGCAACCTGGACCACACCGTGCTGAAGCTGGTGAAGATCCGCGCGTCGATGATCAACGGCTGCGCGTTCTGCGTGGACATGCACACCCGCGAGGCGCTGGCGGCCGAGGAGGACAGCCGGCGGCTCTTCGTCCTCGCCGCCTGGCGGGAGGCCCCGTCGTTCTTCGACGAGCGGGAGCGCGCCGCGCTGGCGCTGACCGACGCGGTCACCCGGCTCGGCGAGCACGGCGTGCCCGACGAGGTGTGGGACGCCGCCGCGAAGGTCTGGTCGGAGAAGGAGCTGGCCGACCTCGTCGTCGCGATCGCGACAATCAACGTGTGGAACCGGATCGTGGTCAGCAGCCGGACCCAGCCACCGCGCGAGGTGTGACCTCCACCGGCGCGGCGGAGGCGGCCGGTGCGCTCACCGCGCACCGGCCGATGCTGCTCGGGCTGGCCTACCGGCTGCTGGGCAGCCTGCACGACGCCGAGGACGTGCTCCAGGAGGCGTACCTGCGCTGGCTCGACGTCGACCGGGGGGCGGTGGCCGAGCCACGCCGCTACCTGTCGCGGGTGGTGACCCGGCTGGCGCTGGACCGGCTGCGCGCCCGCCGGGCCGACCGGGAGACGTACGTCGGGCCGTGGCTGCCCGAGCCGGTGCCCACCGAGGAGTCGCCGTTCGGCCCGCTGGAGACCGCCGAGCTGCGGGAGACCGTCTCCACCGCCCTGCTGCACCTGATGGAACGGCTCACCCCGCCGGAGCGGGCGGTCTACGTGCTGCACACCGCATTCGCGCTGCCGTACGCGGAGATCGGCGACATCCTGGACCGGTCGGCGGCGGACTGCCGGCAACTGCACCACCGCGCGACGGCCCGGCTCGCCGGGGACCGGCGGCGCTTCACCGCCGGCCCGGCCGAGCAGCGCCGGCTGCTCGACGCCTTCCTCGCCGCCGCCCGCGACGGCGACCTGGTCCGGCTGACCGAGCTGGTCGCGACCGACGCCACCGCGTGGTCCGACGGCGGCGGGCGAATCCGCGCGGCGCGCAGACCGGTGTACGGCGCGGACCGGATCGCCCGTTTCTTCGCCGGCGTCTACCACCGTCGCCGCCCCGGCGTCCGGGCCGTTCCGGTGGAACTCAACGGTGCGCCGGCGTTGCTGCTGACCTGGCCGTCCGGGGTCCGGTACACCCTCGGTGTAGCGGCCGCCGACGGCCGGATCACCAGCCTCTACCTGGTCGGCAACCCGGACAAGCTGACCCGGGTCGGCCGCTGAACGGACGGCGGCCCCGGTCCCACGCGGGGAGCCGGGGCCCTCGGGAGGTCGGTCAGCCCAGCTCGGGGAACCAGAGAGCGATCTCGCGCTTGGCGCTGTCCGTCGAGTCGGAGGCGTGCACCAGGTTCTCCCGGTTCGACAGGGACAGGTCGCCGCGGATGGTCCCGGCGGCGGCCTTGCGGCCGTCGGTGCTGCCGATCATGCCCCGGACCACCTCGATCACCTGGTCGCCGGAGAGCACCAGCGCCACCAGCGGGCCGCCGGTCATGAACGTCTTCAGCGGCGGGTAGAACGGCTTGTCGACGTGCTCGGCGTAGTGCTGGTCGGCGAAGTCGCCGTCCATGGTCCGGCTCACCAGCGCGTCGATCCGCAGGCCCTTGCGCTCGAAACGGGACAGGATCTCGCCCACCAGACCACGGCGCACCGCGTCGGGCTTGATCAGTACGAGCGTCCGCTCGTCCGGGCTGCTGCTGGACACGCTGGCTTCCTCCTGTGCACTCAAACCGGGTCGGCTGGGTACGGTCAGCGTAGCGACCCGGTCCCGGCGCCGGCGCGGCGGCTGCGTCTTCCCTGGCCCGCCGCGGCGGCCTAGCCTGACCATGGAACCCCTGGGAGGTCCACTGTGGCGAATGGCGGGAACCGCACCATCGCGCCGGTGCGCAAGCTGATCGGCGCGGTGCTGGGCACCGTGGCCGCGTTCGTGACCCTGTTCGGCCTGGGGATGACGAGCTGGGCGATCGTGGCGCTCGGCGTCGCGTTGCTGGTGCTGGCGATCGCCCTGGCCACGGTCCGGGGCGGGGGCCGCACCTGGGTGGTCGGCCTGGGGCACGTGCACAGCGCCTCCGAACCGCCCACCCAGTACGCTTTCGGGCGCTGCGAGCTGCAACTGGTGATCGACGCGCCGGGGCTGCCGCCCCGCTCCAAGAAGATCATCGAGCCGCGGGTGCCGGTCGCCAAGTGGCCCTCGTTGGGCCAGGCGCTGCCGGTCCGGGTGGCCCTGGACGACCAGCGCCACGTCCGGGTCCTCTGGGACGAGGTGCCCACCCACGCCGAGAACTCCGCCCCGGTCGCCGACCTCCCGCCGGAGTACGCCGACGCCGACCCGTTCGACGAGACGCTGATCGCGCAGGAGGCCCCGCCGTGGGCCGGCCGCGCCCCGGAGGACGACTTCCTCCGCGACGACTACCCGCCCGCGCCGGACCCACTGCGGGACGACCTCCCGCCCCGGCCGGAGGACCGCGAGCCGGTGGTGATGCGCCAGCGGCCCGGCGGCCCGGTCGTGCTGGAGGGGCAACTGGTCGAGCCGACGCCGGCGGGCCCGCTCCCCCGGCGCGCGCCGGCGCCCCGCCCGCCGGCCGAGGAACGGGCCGACGACACGACGGTGGCGGTGGACTCGATCGACGTTCCGCTGGACGCCCCGGAGCGGGACGCCCCGCCCACCCCGGAGGAGCTGGACGAGGCCATCTTCGGTCCGTCCGGCGCCGCCGAGCCGGACGACCTGGGCAGCCCGATCAGCGGGGTCGGCATCACGCTGCTCGTCACCGACCTGGACCGGTCCCTGGCCTTCTACCGGGAGCTGGGCTTCGACGAGCTGGACCGGGGCGAGGGCAACGCGGTGCTCGGCTCGGGGCCGACCCGGCTGGTGCTGCGCCGGGTGACCGGCGCCGCCCCGATCAGCCGCCGCCTGGTGCACGTCAACCTGGAGGTGGACGACATCCAGGCGGCCTACGAGCGGCTGCGCGAGTCCGGCGTCCGGTTCACCTACGCCCCCCGGGTGGTCAACCGGGGCACCAAGCTGGAGGTGTGGGCGGCCGCCTTCCGCGACCCGGACGGTCACGGGGTGGCGCTGACCCAATGGCGCTCGCTCGCCGACGCCTGACCCGGGAAGGCTCAGCCGAGGATCACCCGGCGCACGTGCCACGCGTACGCCCACACCAGCGAGAAGATCACGCCGAGCACCAGCAGCGACCAGTGCAGCAGCCCGGAGAGCAGCAGCAGCCCCTGCACCACGGTCCCGGCGTGCCACGCCCAGCTCCGGCGCATCATTCCGGCCAGCACCACGCAGGCCACCGCCAACGCGACGATCGCGCCGATCGCGGCGCCGCTCAGGTCGCCGCCGACCACCCGGATCGGCTGGATGGCCAGCAGCAGCACCAGCGCCTCCAGCGAGAGCGTGCCGGCACCCAGACCGCGTACCGCCTTGTCGGGGTTGCGCAGCCCGGAGCGGCGCGGGCCGCCCGGCTGCTCCGGCGAAGGGCCGGTCATCGCTTGAGCAGCCGGCGGGCGTCGGCCACGGTCACCACCGAACCGGTGATCAGCACGCCCACGCCGGCCAGCTCACCCGGCACGTCGGCCTCGGCCTCGGCCACCGCCGCCTCGATCGCGTCCGGCATCTCGCGGGCCACCTGCACCCGCTCCGACCCGAAGATCTCCCGGGCCAGCTCGGCCAGCTCGTCGACGGGCATCGCCCGGGGCGAGCTGTTCTCCGCGACCACTATCGAGTCGAGCACCGGTTCGAGCAGTTCGAGCAGGCCGGCCGCGTCCTTGTCGCCGAGCACGGCCAGCACGCCGACGAGCTTGCTGAACGCGAACTCCTCCTGCACCGCGGTCACCGTGGCGGCCATCCCGTGCGGGTTGTGCGCGCCGTCGAGCAGCACCGTCGGGGCGGTGCGTACCCGCTCCAGCCGGCCCGGCGAGCTGGTCGCGGCGAAGCCCTCCCGGACCGCCTCGATGTCGAGCTGCCGCCGCGCGCCCGCACCGAGGAACGCCTCCACCGCGGCCAGCGCCACGGCCGCGTTCTGCGCCTGGTGCGCGCCGTGCAGCGGGATGAAGATCTCCTCGTACACCCCGCCCAGGCCCTGGATGGTGAGCACCTGGCCGCCGACGGCGACCGCCCGGCGCATCACCCCGAACTCGGCGCCCTCGCGGGCGACGGTGGCGTTGACCTCGGCGCAGCGTTCCAGGATCGGCCGGGCGGCGTCCTCCTCCTGCGCCGCCGCGATCACGGTGGCCCCGGGGTGGATGATGCCCGCCTTGTGCAGCGCGATGTCCTCGATGGTGTCGCCGAGCCACTCGGTGTGGTCCAGCCCGATCGGGGTGATCACGGCGACGCCGGCCTGGATCACGTTCGTCGCGTCCTCCGCGCCGCCCAGCCCGACCTCCACCACCGCGACGTCGACCGGGGCGTCGGCGAACGTGGCGAACGCCAGCGCCGTGGTCAGGTCGAAGTAGGTGAGCGGCTCGGCGGACCGCTGGTCGACCAACTCGGCCAGCGGCGCGATCTCCCGGTACGTCGACACGAACCGCTCCTCGCTCACCGGTTCGCCGTCCAGGCTGATCCGCTCCCGGACGGTCTCCAGGTGCGGGCTGGTGTAGCGGCCGGTGTGCAGCCCGAACGCCCGCAGCAGCGAGTCGATCATCCGGGCCGTCGAGGTCTTGCCGTTGGTGCCGGTCAGGTGGATCGACGGGTAGGCCCGCTGCGGGCTGCCCAGCAGGTCGAGCAGGCTCTCGATCTTCTCCAGGTCGAAGCGGATCCGGGTGAAGCCGCGCGCGGCGAGCGCGGCCTCCACCTCGGCGAACGCCGGATCGGTGCGGTCACTCATGAGGGCAGCCCCTCCAGGGCGGCGTCGATCCGGACCAGATCCGCCTCGGCCACCGCCAGCCGCTCCCGGATCTTCGCCACCACCGGCTCGGGCGCCTTGCCGACGAACGCCGGATTGTCCAGCTTCGCCCGCGCCTGGGTGGCCTCCTTCTCGGCGGCCGCCCGGTCCTTGGTGAGCCGGGCCCGCTCGGCCGCCACGTCGATGGCGCCGCGGGTGTCCAGCGTGACGCTCACCGCACCGGGCATGGCGAGCGTGGCGCCGGCCTGGAAGTCGTCGCCGGGGGCGTCGAGCCGGGCCAGCGAGCGGACCAGCGGCTCGTGCGCGGCGATGCCGGCGCCGGCCAGGCCGTCGAGCCGGGCGGCGACCCGCTGGGTCGGCCGCAGTCCCTGGTCGGAGCGGAACCGCCGGACCTCGGTCACCACCCGCTGCACCGTGGCGACCTCACCCTCCGCGGCGTCGTCGACTCCGGTACGGTCGGCGACCGGCCAGGCCGCCGTCAGCACCGTCTCGCCGCCGGTCAGCGCGGCCCACAGCTCGTCGGTCACGAACGGGATCACCGGGTGCAGCAGCCGCAGGAGCTGGTCCAGCACGTGACCCAACACCCGCCGGGTGGCGTCGGCCGCCGGGCCGCCCTCGGCGAGCACCGGCTTGCTCAGCTCCACGTACCAGTCGCAGACGTCGTCCCAGGCGAAGTGGTAGAGCAGGTCGCACACCTTGGCGAACTCGTACGTCTCGAACTGCTCGTCCACCTCGGCGGTGACGTGCGCGAGGCGGGACAGGATCCACCTGTCGACGGTCGACAGGGTGTCGGCGGCCGGCAGCGGACCGTCGGTGTGCGCGCCGTTGAGCAGCGCGAACCGGGTGGCGTTCCACAGCTTGTTGCAGAAGTTGCGGGAGCCCTGGCACCACTCCTCGCTGACCGGCACGTCCTGGCCGGGGTTGGCGCCGCGGGCCAGCGTGAAGCGGGTGGCGTCGGCGCCGAACCGGTCGATCCAGTCCAGCGGGTCCACCACGTTGCCGAAGGACTTCGACATCTTCTTGCCGTGCTCGTCGCGCACCATGCCGTGCAGGGCCACCACGTCGAACGGCTGGACGCCGTCCATGGCGTACAGGCCGAACATCATCATCCGGGCGACCCAGAAGAACAGGATGTCGTAGCCGGTGACGAGCACGCTCGTCGGATAGAACTTCGCCAGGTCCGGGGTCCGCTCCGGCCAGCCCAGCGTGGAGAACGGCCAGAGGCCGCTGGAGAACCAGGTGTCCAGCACGTCCTCGTCCTGCCGCCAGCCCTCGCCGGTCGGCGGCGCCTCGTCCGGGCCGACGCAGACGATCTCGCCGGCCGGGCCGTACCAGACCGGGATGCGGTGGCCCCACCAGAGCTGGCGGGAGATGCACCAGTCGTGCATGTTGTCGACCCAGGCGAAGTAACGCTTGGCCAACTCGGCCGGCTCGATCGTCACCCGGCCGTCGCGCACCGCGTCACCCGCGGCCTTGGCCAGCGGACCGGTGTTGACGAACCACTGGAGCGACAGCCGCGGCTCGACGGTCGTCTTGCACCGCGAGCAGTGCCCGACCGCGTGCAGGTAGGGCCGCTTCTCGGCGACGACGCGGCCCTGCTCGCGCAGCGCCGCCACGATGGCCGGGCGGGCCTCGTAGCGGTCCAGGCCCTCGAACGGCCCGGGCGCGGTGATCACGCCGCGCTCGTCCATGATCGTCAGCGACGGCAGGTCGTGCCGCTGGCCGATCTCGAAGTCGTTCGGGTCGTGGGCCGGGGTCACCTTGACCATGCCGGTGCCGAAGCTCGGGTCGACGTGTTCGTCGGCGACGATCGGGATCCGCCGGTCGGTGAGCGGCAGTGCCACCTCGGTGCCGATCAGGTGCCGGTAGCGCTCGTCGTCCGGGTGCACCGCGACGGCGGTGTCGCCGAGCATGGTCTCGGCCCTGGTGGTGGCGACCACCACCTCGTCGCCGTAGCGGATCGAGATCAGCTCACCCTCGTCGTCGGTGTGCTCGACCTCGATGTCGGAGAGCGCGGTGAGACAGCGCGGGCACCAGTTGATGATCCGGTTGGCCCGGTAGATCAGGCCGTCGTCGAAGAGCTTCTTGAACATGGTCTGCACGGCCCGGGAGAGGCCCGCGTCCATGGTGAAACGCTCGCGGTCCCAGTCGACGGCGTCGCCGAGCCGGCGCATCTGGCCGAGGATCGCGCCGCCGGACTCGGCCTTCCACTGCCAGACCCGCTCGACGAACTTCTCCCGGCCCAGGTCGTGGCGGGACAGGCCCTCGCCGGCGAGCTGCCGCTCGACCAGGTTCTGGGTGGCGATGCCGGCGTGGTCCATGCCGGGCAGCCACAGGGCCTCGAAGCCCTGCATCTTCTTGCGCCGGGTGAGCGCGTCCATCAGCGTGTGCTCGAACGCGTGGCCCATGTGCAGCGACCCGGTGACGTTCGGCGGCGGGATGACGATGGTGAAGGGTGGCTTGTCGCTGTCGGCCGACGCCCGGAAGTGCCCGCCGGCTACCCACTGCTCGTACCGTCGCTGCTCTACCTCGCCGGGCTGGTACTGGCCGGCAAGGGTCGGGGCGTCGGGGCGTCGGGCATCCAGTCTCTCGGTCACCTGGGAAAGTCTACGGAGCGCTTTCGGGGACCCGACGTGCGCCACCGGTGATTCGCGTACGGTGGCGGACATGTCCGACGCGCATCTCTTCGAGCGTCCGGTCGACGGGGGTCACGGTCCGGTCGAGTTGACCGACGAGCCGATCAGACTGAGCCGCCGCGATCCCGCGCTGGAGCCCGAACGGCGGCCCGTCTCGCGGCGCCGGAAGATCGTGCTGGCCGCCGCCCTGGCGGTCGGTCTCGCCGGCGCCGGCGCGCTCGGCATCGCCGGCTGGCGGGTCTTCGAGCAGAAGGACACGCGGCTCACCACGCCGGCCGGGGTGGCCGGGCTCACCCGCGACGACAGCGACCGGGCCCGCAGCACCGCCGAGTACCTGCGCGACGGGTTCGCCGCCGACATCGACCTGGACCGCAGCTTCGGCACGGTCTACAGCGATCCGGCGGACGCGAAGCGGTCGGTGCTGCTGTTCGGCGGCACCACGCTGCTCTGGCAGCCGGAACGCGACCTGGACACCCTGTTCGACCTGATGGCGGACGAGACCGGCAAGGTGGCCGGCCTCCGCGAGGTCGACGCGGGCCGCCTGGGCGGGGTGATGAAGTGCGGGCGGACCAGCGGCGACGGCGGCGACTTCGCGGTCTGCGGGTGGGCCGACCACGGCAGTGTGGCGATGGGCATGTTCCCGGGCCGTCCGGTCGGCGACGCGGCGACCCTGTTCCGGCAGATCCGCGAGGGCGTCCAGCGCCGCTGAGCCACTTCCCCGGAAACGGGGGGAAACGCAATGAGGGCCACCCCGTCGGGGGTGGCCCTCATTGAAAGATTGTCCGGCGGTGTCCTACTCTCCCACACCCTCCCGAGTGCAGTACCATCGGCGCTGGAGGGCTTAGCTTCCGGGTTCGGAATGTTACCGGGCGTTTCCCCTCCGC
>NZ_JBITEP010000011.1:0-113293 GCF_044455315.1 Micromonospora sp. NPDC051300
GAACTCTCGGGGGTAGGGCTTGGGCACAGCGACATCCTTCCAGCCTGCCCGCGGGGCAAGCCATCTCAGATGTCACCTATCGGTGCAGCAGACCCTGACCTGGTCGCGCTTGGCGGGGTCGCGGCTGGCGCGCAGGGTGGCGATGGTGGTGTTGCGTTCGGCGATGGCGTCGTACATGGCGTCGATGTGTCCGGGCCGAAGCCGGTCGATGCGCAGGTGGCCGAGGTGCGGGATGAGGTACAGGCGTATGTGCCCTTCATAGGAGCGCAGAGTCCCCTTCTTGATGTTCTTGCGCCCGGCAAGCCAGTCGGTCAGGTACGCCTGCATCGTGGGCAGCTCGGTCGGGGTGATGTCCAGGTGCAGCGCCCGCTGGACCTGGTCCGGGGTGGGAACGGGCGCGCCGGTCTTGACGGCGGCCTCGATCAGGTCGCCGGTCTTGACGGTGGTGTGCGGGTCGGTGGGGTCGGGGACGGCGAGCGCGGCCCGGATGCGGTCCAGAACGGCGTCGGCGTCGGCCTGGGTGGTGTAGGGGCCGTGGCGGAGCGGGCGGCGGGTGCCGTCGGCGCGGGCGGGTACTTCGATCTGCCAGTGCCAGTGGCCGTGGGTGCGGGACCAGCCGCCGCCGGGCCGGCGAAGCTGGGGACAGGAGCGTCCCAGTCGCCGGCCCGTGACGCTGTCGCGGCAGCCGCAGCGTTTGAAGGTGGATCCTTTCACTCATCGTCTCCTGGATGCTTCGTATGGTGCCGCCAGCGGTACCGGGTGGAATCCGCTGGTGGCGGGGTCACCGCATCCACGCTCACCTTCGCGTCGGCATCAAGTCGTCGGTGGTCGTCGGTCGAAGCGGCGTCCCCGACCAGCAGGAGCTGAAGAAGGCCGGCAACCGGGACGATGATGCGGCTGCCGGCCCGGATCAGCGGTACGGGGAACTGGTCGGTGGCCGCGAGCCGGTACGCCTGGGATCGGCTGATCCCGAGCACCGATGCGGTGGTGGCGAGGGTGGTGGTCACGCCGAGGGCACGGATGTGCTCGATCGTCCACACCTGCCTGACGCTGGGCGCGGTGGTGTTGTCGGTCGTCGTGCGGGTTGTCTGGTCAGCGGGTTTCGTTGGGCTGTTCATGATCAGGCTTCTCCTGGTTATGAGATGGATGGCTGTGCGGTGGGAGCGGGGTAGCCCCGTCGGGGTCGACCGGCCCAGGGGTGGCTGCTCGGCCACCGTTGCGCCGCTCCGGTGACAGAGGCGGTGGCGTCGGGTTGGTCGGCTCGACCGGGTCGACGGTCGTTACGGTGCGGTCGGCGGCTCGGTTTTGAGGGTCTTGAGGAGTTCGGATACTCGGGTGTTGGACACGGTGTGACCTGTTGCGCGGAGGGCTTCGGCGAGTGCAGCCCGGGTCAGCGCCTGCCCGTCCGCGGCGAGCCGGTCCCGAACATTTCGCGCAGCCGGCAGCAGCTCGGCAACGTCGCCGGACGGCTGCGCGGACCGTCCCCGGTCTGCTCGTCGCTGCCGGTCCCGTCCGCCATGTCGACGACGCCCATCCGATGGGCGGACGGTCCCGGTGCTGGATGGCTCCCCCGTCGTGACGGCGGACCGTACCGTCTCGTCCTGTCCGCTGTCCGGAGCGGTCCGTCCGGCCTCATCCGGCTGGCAGTCCACAACCGCCATGGCAGGGGCGGGCGTGGCGGTGCTGGTCCGTCCGAGGGCGATCTTGACCATGACGAGGAATCCGAGCGCGGGTACGGCGGCGGCGACCCAGCCGATGACCGAGGGTTCGGCCTCGACGACCTGCGCTGCCAGGGACAGCGTGACGGCGCAGGCCAGCACGGTGGCCGGGAAGACGGTGGAGGTGTGGGCGCGTTTGCGGCGGCGCAGTTCCAGGCCGGAGGCGATGGACATCAGCTCCAGGACGATCGCGTCGGCCCAGGCCAGCCAGCCGGGTTGGCCGTGCGCGGCGGCCACGTTGTGGACGTGGGTGAAGCTGGCCGCCCCCGCTGCGCCGCCGATGGCCAGCATGATGACGACCTGGACGACGCCCTCGACGCGACTGCCGCGCGGACTGGTGTCCGGGTCAGGGATCGATGCTTTCGTGGCCCATCACCTCCCCGACCCGGACAGGGGTTCCGGTCCGTCCGTCAGTCGCAGGAGGCGGGACCGGATGGCGGACGGACCCGGCTTCGGACAACAGTCGGGACGGGGACCGGATACCGGTCGCGGACCGCCCGACGCGGACGCCGGACCGAGGAGTGGTCCGCCGCTGCGGGAGCAAACGACTGGTGCTCCCACGAATCTGTCAGCGCCGACCGCGCTGCTGACGACAGATCCGTGACAGGCACAGACCGGTGCTGTCCGATCCGCAGCGGAGGTACCGTCCACGGCCGTCGTGCCGTCGCCGATCACGCGGCCTCACCCGGCCGGCTGGAGACGTCAACGGCGTACCCGGCCAGGTCGGCCAGGCGCAGCCGCTGCCCTTCGCTGCCGGCCATGGCCCACACCGCCTCTGCCGGGCCGAGGCCCGTCGTCGCGGCGTGGTCGCGGACCCCGGTGGCGACCGGCACCGGCAGCGGCACGTCGGCCAGCACGCGGCGTAGGTTGCGCTCGCGGGCGGCCGAGTGCAGCCAGAACAGCACCGGCCACGCCCGCTCGATCGTGCCGAACAGCTCCTGATAGCCGTCCACCTTGCTGGCGAGGATCGACAGCTGCTCGGTGCCGGTGTCGTACTCGACGAAGAACGGCACCTCGACACCGTTCTCGACCCACCGGCCGTAGCCGTCCGGGCGGACCCGGGGCTGATACGCCCGCACCAGCCCCGGATCCTTCCGGCTGGTGAACGTACCGGCGCGCTGGCACACCGCCTCCGGCAGCCACTCCACGAGGCCGGTGCCCGGATGTGTGCGGGCGTGCCCGGCCAGGTCGGTGAAGAACCCGTTCACCCCGAGGCGGTGGGTGAGGCTGCGGGTTGAGGTCCAGCGCCGCCGCTCCACCCGGGCGTGGTCCCGCCGCAGTGGGCGTTCGTCCCGGCTGGCCGCGACGACCTCGGCACCGAGCTGGTCGATGACGTAGTGGTACGGGTACGAGCCGCCGTCGGCCCGCTGCGGCCGGAACCGGGCCACCAACCGCAACCGGTACAGGGTCCGCAGCCGCCGCTGACAGAAGTCCAACGACGGGAACAAGGCGTTCGCGAGCTGGAACGACGTCAACACGCCGTGGTCGTACAACCAGCCCAGCAGCACGCGGTCACGGCCGGTCAGCTGGGACTGGACCCGAAGGACCGGATCATCCACCGGCTACCACCTCCTTCCCGGGTACGGGATGCCAGCCCCAGGGGGAGAGACCCGAGACCAGGCAGGGTCTGTCGCAGGACAAGCCGACGGCGCTGACAGCCGGGCTGACCTGCGGTGTGAGAGGAAACAGGGGGTCGGTTCGGGGGTCCGGCTGAAGACTGACGTCAACGCTGACGCCAAGCCCGACCCCCGAACGGGGATCAAGCCGGAACTCATCACTGCCAATGCCTGCGGCAGTAGGTGAAGGTGTGGACGGAAGCACGTGAACTCCTTGGTTGAGGATGTGGGATGTGGTGCTGGTGGCCTGGTCCGGGCACGACAGCGCCGCCGAAGCGGAAAGGGCCCGGTGGGATGCATCCGGCACCGGCCCTGGTCGCCGTCAGCGGCGCGTGAGTGCCGACCGCCAGGAGCACCGGCGCGACGAATGGCCTTGGGGCAAGCGCGTGGAGGTAGCCGTTGGCGGGGCGGGGGCTAGCCTCTCGGTCATGTCCGCCCCTGCGACACGTCCGTTGCTGTTCCTCGACGTGGACGGCACCCTCATCCCGCTCGGCACACCCACGGCGGGTCAGCAGGGGATGCAGCACGGCCACACCGAGACACCGGTCCCATCGGCCGACGCCCATCCCTTGCTGCACAAGGTCGATCCGGAACACGGCCGCCGACTGGAGGCCCTGCCGTGCGATCTGGTGTGGGCGACGACCTGGATGAGCGACGCGAACGATGTGCTCGCGCCGCTGCTCGGGCTACCGTCCCTGCCCGTCGTGGACTGGCCCGACTCCGACGAGGTGGGCGTCCTGCACTGGAAGACCCGCGGGCTGGTCGAGTGGGCGCAGGGACGCCCCTTCGTCTGGGTCGACGACGAGATCTCTCACGCCGATCAACAGTGGGTATCGACTCATCACCCCGGCCCGGCCCTGCTGCATCGGGTCGATCCCCGTCGCGGACTGGCCGAGCGCGACTTCACTGCCATCGAGAGCTGGCTCGTGCACGTGCGGTAGGGCGAGCTGGATGCGGGGGTGGCAACCCGTCCGGTCTGCTCTACGGGGACGGTACGTTCGGAAGTAGGTCGTCGTCGCGTCCGGTCTGGGGTAGCCCGGCGGCAGCGGCGATGGTCTTGACGGCCTCGTTCAGTCCGGTGGTCTCGGGTAGGACGAGTTCGTCGGGCCAGCCCAGGACGTTATGGGCGGCGTACCAGCCGCTCATGTGCTCGGCGGTGAACTCGCTGGCCTGCGGGCGGGTGAGGTGCCGGCGCAGGGTCTCGGCAAGGGAGACGTCGAGGTAGCAGAACAGCGACCGGCCGCGGTGATCGTTCCGCAGGGCGGTCAGCGTGCTGCGGTAGCGGCTGGTGTGCATGATGCCGTCCAGCACGACGTGGTAGCCGTGGTCCAGCGCAAACCGAACGGTCTGCGCGATCAGCGCAGGCGCGATACCGCCGGGCAGGTCCCGTTCGCGCAGCAGGATGCGGCGCAGGTAGTCCTGCTCGACCAGGGCGCAGCCCCGGCCGTGTCGGCGTCGTAGCTCGCGGGCGATGCTGCTCTTGCCCGAGCCGGAGTTGCCCCGGATGCAGACGAGGATCGTGTCCGGGCTGCCAGTGGGTTCAGCGAGCACGATGCCTCCTCGGCTTCACTCGTTGCGCACGGTGAGGCCGAGGGCGGCGACGGTCAACTGGGTGAGGTCAGGAAGTTGGTCCTCGCCGAGGGTGACGCCGCGCAGGTCGTCCAGCGGCGTCTTGAGACCGTGGAGCCGGCTGCCCCGGAGGTCGGTGCCGTCGAGGTGGCAGGAGTCCAATTCCAGTCCGGTGAGGTCACATGACCGCAGGGCGATGCGAGGTATGCGGCAGGAAGACCACGCGCCGTTGGTGAGAGTGCAGTCGGTGAACGCAACCGAGCCGGCAGCGGTGACACGCTGAAGGATGGCGTAGTCGAAGCGGCAGCCGTCGAACAGGACATCCTTCAGGCGCACGTCCGTGAGTCTGGTGCCGGTGAACCGGGAGCCGGTGATCGCGCACCGTTCGATGGTGATGCCGGTCAGGGTCGCTCCGGAGAAGTCGGTGCGGGTGATCTCGCAGCCGTAGAGGCTGCCGGCTTCCCAGGTGCTTTCGCTCAGGTCCACGCCGGTGATCATGCTGCTGCGGATGCTGACGTCCTCAAGATGCGAGCCGTGCCACGCTGCGCCCTCGACGAGGGCCTCGGTGAGGCCGCCGCCCAGGTCCGTCGTGGTGTCGAGGTCGTCCGGTTCGAGGTCCGGCAGCAGGATCTTCAGGTCGCCGATCGTGGTGGTGCGCATGTGTCCTCAACCTGTGTGGGCGCGGGGTGGGCACGCCACCCAGCGCGTCCCGGTGGCGTGGGCTACTTCTTCTTGTTCCAGTTGTCCCAGCCGGGTCGGCTGTCGAACTTACCCTTGTTGGCCCAGGTGGGGCGGTTGTCGAACTTCGCCGCGTCGATCGACGGTACCGACCGCTGCGGGTCGACGCCGAGGCGGGCGAGTTGCTCAGGTGCGGCGTTGACGAGGGTCGCTAGGGCGTTGGTCATGGTGCTCCTCCTTGAGGGGTGAGGTGATCCGCCGCGGCGCGGACGAGGGCCTGTCGCGTGGTCCGGCAGTAGGTGGTCTCTCGGGCAGTGAACGTCGCGTGCTCGAAGTAGCGGTTGCCGGCCTGGGCGCCACGGCAGAAGTCGTAGAAGGCGCAGTGGTCGGCGCAGTCGTTGAGGGCCGTGACGAACTCGGCGACGTAGTCCAAGTCGCCGGCACGGGCGAGCATGGCGGTGATCGGCTGATGGAGGACGTTGCCGGCAATGAAGTCGCCGTATCGCGGCTCGGTGATGCCGAGCAGCTCCGGTGACAGCAGCACCACCTGCCCATCCCAGGAGACGGTCGGGATCGGCTCGTACGGCGCGTGGTTTACGCGCCCGGCGCGGGTGGCGGCGAGATAGTCGGCCAGCCGGTCCACATCGCGGATCCGCAGCGGGCTGCCGCCGACACGACGCGCGATGAGGTGCTGCCAGAACCAGTACGCGGCCTCCTCCGACACCGGTGCCCGGTCAGCGCCCTCCTGCTCTTCGATGTTGAAGCCCACCGACTCGCAGCCGGGAAGGCCGGTGAAGAAGTCGACGAGGGCTTCCGCGTGGTCGATGGTTTTCAGGGTGACCACACAGATCACCGAGTACCTCAGCCCTGCGTCGGCCAGGGTCTGCATGCCACGCAGGGTCCGGGCGTCCGTCGGGTTGCCGGCCCGGTCGAGGCGGTTACGGTTCAACGCGCCCGGTCCGTCGATGCTGGCCCCGACCTCGAACCCGTAAGCGGCGAACAGCTCGCACCACTGGCGGTTGATCAGCGTCGCGTTCGTCTGGATCTCGTGACGCACCATCCCCGCGCGCCGCAGCTCCTCGAACGGGGCCAGCAGATCCCGGAACACCCCGATGGGTGTGGCGGTGGGCTCGCCCCCGTGCCACACGACACTCACCGGATGACCGCTGTGCTGCTGCGCGATCGACTCGGCACAGGCCTGCGCGACCGCGCCGCTCATGAGGCGGAGGGATCGTCGGTCGGGCAGGTAGCAGTAGGCGCAGTCAAGGTTGCAGAAGCTCGTCGGCTGCACGACCAGGGTGTGGAAGCTGCCGGCGACCGCCGGCTGGCCAGTGGCGTTGATGAGGCCGATGCCGTTCACGAGGGGGCCTCCTCGATGCTGGCGGCCGTGGTGGTGCTGACGCGGTAGGCGTGGGTGTGGCGGGCAGGCCAGCCGAGGAACCGGTCGAACATGTCGGCGGCGCTGCCCGTGACGCTCGAGTTGAGCCGGTGCAGGTCGTCGATCGCGTCGTGCAGGCAGCTGGCCAGGTAGAGAAACAGGCTCACCGGAGCGTCCCGGTACTCGGCCAGGAGCGCGAGCTTCGCTGCTCCGCAGGGCCACGGCTGCCCGCATCGGCGGCACCGCCACAGCGGGGCATCGGCAGATGTTCCACCTCGGCCGGCGCGAGCCGGTTCGCCGCGAGACGGCGCTGCGGCCCGGTCACCGGCGACCGCCTTCGCGGGCTTGCTGCTCGAACAGCCGACGCCACACGAAGGTGAGCAGCGGCGGGTCAGCGGGCCACACCCGCCCCTGCTTGGACGTCCACCCGGGCTCGGGGCGCCGGGACTGGCCGGATATGGCGTTAAGCGAGACGTACACCGTCATGCCGCCACCCCCGCCAGGGACGATGAGCGGCGGGCTCGCCGGGGGAATGGCGAGCCCGCCGCCGCATCACGGCGGCTGGGAGCAGACCGCCGATCACCCACCCACGCAGCCCTCATGGCGGTACGCAGGCGGGGAGAACGCCGAGACAGTTCGCTCTCGGATGGGCCGAGCCAGCGGCCCAAGCCGTGGTGGGGTTCGCCGCTCATCGATCCCTCCATCTGCAGCTCCCTGTCAGTCATCCCGACACCGGCATCGACACACGCCGGTGATCCGGGGTGAACTGAACGTAGGGGCGGTCCGTCGGGAGGACCGGGAAAATCCGTACCGGGTCCGGCGGCCTTCAGCGGGCAGGGTGATGGTGTGCGAGGGATGACGGACGACATGACGATCGGCCAGCGCGTCGCCTTCTACCGGCGTCGGCGAGGGCTCTCCCAGGAGGTGCTGGCCGGTCTGGTCGGCAAGACGCAGGAGTGGTTACGCAAGGTCGAGACGAACCGGGCCGACCTGGACCGGTTGTCGGTCATCCGCGCCATCGCCAAGGCCCTCGACGTGTCCCTCGGCGACCTGATCGGTGCACCGAGCCTGTTCGAGTGGTCGGACGACTCAGGGCGCGAGACGATCCCGGCTTTGCGGGCCGCGCTTCACGACTATCGTCACCTCGCGCCGGCGCTTGCCAGCTCCGGGGACGTCGAGGCACCTGCCCTGCGCGAGATCGAGAACGACGTCGCCGCGATATGGACCGCCTACCAGCACTCCCGGTACGGCACCCTCGCCCGCCGGCTGCCATACCTCATCCACGACTGCCTCACCGCCACCGAGGCGTACGACGCACACGACGGCCAGCGCGCGCACGCGATGACCGCCTACGCCCACCAGCTCGCCGCGTTGTTCCTCACCAAGCTCGGCGAAGGTGACCTCGCGTGGACCGCCGCCAGTCGAGGTCTGGCCGCCGCCAATGCCAGCCACGATGACGTCGTCATCGGCTCACTCAGCCGCTCCGCCGCGCACTCGCTGGCATCCATCGGTGAGTACGCCCAAGCCCGGGGCCTCGCCGCTACGGCGGCGCAGTTCCTGGAACCACGGCTCGTCAAGCCGACTCCGCAGCTGCTGTCGGTCTACGGGAGCCTGCACCTCGTCTGCGCGCTGGCCGCCGCCCGAGACGACGACCGCGCCTCGGCCGACACCCACATAGCCGAGGCCGATGCCGCCGCGCAGCGGCTCGGTGCCGACGGCAACCACGTATGGACCGCGTTCGGGCCAACCAACGTGTCGATCCACAAGACGACTGTGGCGATGGAACTCGGCGACGTGCAACGCGCCATCGCCATCGGCGCCCCACTCGACACCAGCACCGTGCCCGTCGAGCGGCAGGTTCGGCACGCCATCGAAACCGCCCGAGCCCTTGCCCGGTGGAACCGCATCGACGACGCGCTCGCCGCGCTTCTGGACGCCGAGGTCATCGGCCCCGACCAGGTGCGCTACCACCGGCTCTCCCGCGACCTTGTCCGGGACATCCTCACCCGCCCCCGACCACCTCGACTGGCCGTCGAACTCAGCGACCGGATGGGCGTCCGGTCGGGCGGGCCACGCTGGTGACTGGGCTCAGATCAGCCGGCTCGTGTAGCCGGCCGCCACCAGGCGCTCGAAGGCCGCCCGCACCTCGTCCGGCATCTCCTGTGGGATAGCGAACCCGCGCTGCGCGTACACCTCGATCCGCTGCGTGTCGCCGACCAGCATGTCCACGACCCGCCGCGGGTCGCCGATGCTGTTCACGTAGTCGTCCAGTTCCAAGGGATTCGACGCGCACACCACATCGACCTCCGGCCACATCAGCTTGCAGGTGGCGTAGGCCCGCCGCTGTTGGTAGGGCCGCGACATGATCAGCACCGACTTCACCGGGATCCGGTATTCGGTCAGGAGCTGACGCGAGTACTCCAGGTTCTGGGCGGTGTTCGTGGCACGCGGCTCCACGAGAATCGCTTCCCCGGGTACGCCCTGCTCTACGGCATACTCGCGGTAGTGCACTGCTTCTCCACGCGGAAAACGCTCGACGGTCGTCGGGGCGTTCGCGCCGGTGAACACGATCCTTGGGAACAGGCCCTCGTGAAACAAGCGCGTTGCGATGACAGCCACTCCGAGGTCATGACTGCCCAATCCGATCCCCACGTCGCACGGGCGCAACTCGTGACGCATGTCGTGGTAGCGCCACAGCGTCTCCACGTCAGCCCGGATCGCGTCAGGGATCGCCTCGGCAGGTGCCTCTGCATGCCGGTTCATCAGCACCTACCAGGTCCGGTCCGCGCTGGTTCCCTCATGCCGCCAGCGTAGGGCTAGCAGGGCAGCAGGACGCCGCTGACTCCAGCACCACGCCGCTGACCTCGTCAGGACCAGAGGGCTGGCGGCGGCCAAGGCATCGTGAAGGGGTGCGGTCAGTATCCGACCTCGACGAGGCAACGCCTGCCGCCTTCGCCCGGCACCTGCCACACCTGCTCGTCCGGCCAGTGGCGATACAACAGCTGCCGTGTGGTCGTGGCGACAACGTTCGGCAGCGGCCCACGAAACAGGTCGGCCTGCAGTCGTTCCTCTCGCTCGGCGTCCTGAGCGATCACCAGAACCGCCCCGACCGGCACCAGCCGGTCCGCACGCCGGTAGTCGACCAGCAGTGCACCCAGACCTGACGTCGCCCGCTCGTGCTCGGCGAATACGCCGATCGGGCCACGGTCTACGTGGACCAGGAACCGCAGGCACCGCCCGTCCTGCAGCCAGACGCCGTAGCCGTCGGCCCGCAACTGCGCCAGGTCGTGCTGGCGCAACCACGACGAGGTCTCCATCGTCGCCAGCCACTGGAACAGCTCGCACCGCCCCGGGTTGCGCCGCGACACCTCGATCAACGGCAGAAACAGTAGGGCATCCGCCCTGCCGGAGGGCCGCTGACCCAACCGCAGCGGAACCGGCCGCCCCGACGCCGTCAGGGCGCGGCGGAGCACCTCCGTCCCCTCGGCCGTGACCTCGTACCACCAGGTGTGGGTCCGGTCCTCCGGCGAGCGCTCGCGGCGCACCAGTCCCGCCTCGTGCAGCCACACCAGGTCCCGGTGGGCCGTCAGCCGCGACACCGCACAAACAAGCGCCACGTCCAGCGTCGACGCGGAACCGTGCTGCGCCAGGTACGACAGGATCCGCCACCGCCGCGGGGACAACCGCCGCGCGGCATCCTGGTCGCCCATTCCCTGATGATCCCTCCGAGCCCCGGCGGTCCGACATCCTGTTTCCCACAGCTGCAACAGAGAGTGGTCGATGCTCTGACCGGGAGATCGGAAGTTAGGGACCGCCGTGGCCGGAGACAGCGCCCGCCGTGGGCCGTTGGGCCAGGCGTCGGCGGGCCGTGCGAGCACCCACATACCCAAACCGTGGTTTTGGGGCCGATTTTGGAGATCACTGTTCAGTGAATCAGCCGAAGAGCCGAGGACGAAGAGAGCGAAGCGGTCAAACCGGGCCACCAAAAGTTGATCTTCACGGAGAGCACCGCACCCGCGGTACCGATCGCCAGAAATGCCTGACGCGCGCCTTCCCGGCTCGGCGATGAAGCGCACACACTGAGACAGTGGTTACTGAAAGTGACGAATTCAGGAGAACCCTCCGCGCCAGCGTTCGGCTGTGCAGCCGCCCCTCGCCCCGGCCGGCTAGCGCCAGATCCCCCCAATGTGAGACTGTCTATGTAACTGGACGTGTCCGTGCAGCTGCATTTAGCGATGTGGGTGGTTCCGTTTGGAACAGCTTCCGTTGTGGGGACCGAGCACCGACGAAGAGCCGAGACCGAAACCAGTCCTGGCGCGACCAACGAAACTCCGCCTCCTGATCACAGTGAAAGCGGCACCCAACCCTTCCGCGCAGTACGGGGAGACTGTCTGCGTTGGGGCACTGGGCATGGACCCACCGTGGACGGGCTGGATTCGCCTCTACCCAATCCACTACCGACACCTCGACGACGACGGCAAGTTCCACAAGTACGACATCATCCATGTCGAGGCACTCCCAGCCAGGCAAGACCAGCGGCGCGAGAGCTGGAAGCCGATCGTGGACACCATCACCACCGAGCGGCATATCGCTAATCGGCAGTCGCGTCGGAACCTCCTCGATCCACTCGTCGAAGACTCCATGTGCCGGCTCAACAAACAGGCCCGCGACGACCCGAGCGCACGATCGATCGCGCTCATTCGCGCGGCCGACATCTCGGCGCTTCAGGTCAAGCGACACCCCGGCTGGTCGGCGGAGGATCGCAGGAAGATCACTGGCTACCTCAACCAGCTCGACCTACTGGAACCGGCCAAGCGCAGCCCGCTTCAAGCACCGCGCTTCACCGGCGCCTACCGCTACCGCTGCGCGGACCGTCATTGCCATGGTCACCAGCAGACACTCTGGGATTGGGAGTTCGTCGCCCTACAACGTCGCCTGAGCAAGCTCACCGACGCGGAGGCCGAGGAGCAGCTGAGAGACAAGTTCCTTACCCAGCTCTGCGCCGCCGACCGCGACGTCGCCTTCTACGTAGGCAACCAAGCGGCAAGACCGCAGTCCTTCAGCATCGGCGGTGTCTATGCACCAAGACGACCCTCCGCGCGATACCGATTGCACCTCAGCCGATGACGTCGGCCAGCACGTCGGCATGGCACGGATCCTCGGCGCGGCACCAGCACGCCAACTGCTTCCCCGTGAGCTCTCGACGCGCCCGGTCCACGAGGGCCGGCTGCCCCACAAGCCACTGCCGATAGAGGCGTAACGCCTCCGCTCGGTCGTGCTTTCGCCGGCTGAACGGATTGGCCCAGGGAGAACGCCGCAACCCGAACCCTTGCCGCCCCACATACACGGCACCGGGTGGCACCACCGGATGATAGAGGTCCCCCTGCACACGAACCCGCGGCTGTCCCCCCACGCCGCCAGCGTAATCGCCAATGATCGGCCCCGCGCGGATGCTCGAAGAAAGCGCGTCGACGCCCGGGCGGGCGGATGCGCCAACGACCCCGAGGGCCCGATGCGGGCTGGCCACCTCAGAAATGACGATGAGCCTAGGCGTCCACGGAACAACCACATGTCCCAGCAACGCCGGACCCGGTCCAACGGCTCCCGAGCACCCACCGAGCGACCACCCAACGCCCGCGTACGCGAAAAAGGCCCCGACCCGGTGTGAACCACCAGGTCAGAGCCTTGATCGTTGGTGCGCCGCCAGGGACTCGAACCCCGAACCCGCGGATTAAGAGTCCGCTGCTCTGCCAGTTGAGCTAGCGGCGCTCACCGACAACGGGACGGAACGTTAGCAGCCCCCGCGCCGCCCCGCGCACGCAGGGGTCACCTCACCGCAGGACCAGCGTGACCCGCCCGGTCGCCGCCCCCGACGGGTCGACGAGCAGCGTGTACGACCCGGCCGCCGGCAGCGTGATCCCCGGGATCCCACCGCGCCCGTTGATCACGCAGCCGGTGGTGAGCGTGCTGCCGTCCGGCCCGCGCAGCGCCAGCACGCCGCACTGGTCGGGCAGCGTCGCGGCGGTCGCGGTCACGGTCACCGACGTGCCGGCGGCGGCGGTGAACCGGTAGCCGGTGACCGCGCCGGGCCGGTCCACCTCCGCGACGACCGCCGGACCGCCCGGCGTGATCGTCGCGTCCCGGTCTCGGCTGGTGACAAGGCGCAGCGTGGCCGTGCCGGTGCCGCGTTCCACCGGGTCGACCACGACGGTGTACGTCCCGTCGGCGGGCAGGACCGTGCCGTCGATCTCGCCGACGCCGTTGACCACGCAGCCGCTGCCCAGCACCTGCCCCCCGGCGTCGCGCAGCTCCAGCGGCGAGCACTGGTCGGTGAGCGTGCTCTCCGGCACGTCGACGTAGACCCGTTCCCCCGCCCGGCCGGTGAACCGGTAGCGCGCCCGGGCGCCGGGCTGCGCGATCGACGCGGTCACTGTCGCGCCGTTCGGCTCCAGCGTGCCGCCGCTGTCCCGGGCGGCGTACACCCGCACGGCGGCACGGCCGGTGTCGCCGGGGGCGGCGGTGACGCGCAGGGCGTACGTGCCGGTGGCGGGCAGGTCGACGCGGTCGACGTAGCCGTTGCCCCTGATGTTGCAGCCGGAGGCGATCTCCCGTCCGTCCGGGTCGGCGAGCTGGTAGGGCGAGCAGCGGTCGGCGATGCCGGGCGCGGTGACGTCGACGAAGACGGCGTCACCGGCCCGGCCGGGGAAGGTCAGCGGCTCGCCGCCCGGGGTGAGGCTGGCGGTGGCGACCGGCACGGCGGTGATCGGCGCGCCGCCGGTCGGGGCGATCCCTTCGGTGGTGGCCCCGGCGACGGCGAACTCGGGTCGGCCGCTGACGGCGACGTCGAAGACGCACTCGGCGAGCGGACCGGGGGCGGTGACGCCGGCCCACCGGCAGATCTGCTCGGCGGCGGCGCGCCGGGCCGGGTCGAGGTCGGCGGCGGTCACCTCCCGCTCGGGGAAGCTCCGGTCGGTGAATGTGCCGGTGTCCTCCCCGTCGTCGTAGTGCAGCAGCGACCGGTCCGCGGCGATCCGCCAACTGTCCGCGTACGCCGGGTAGAGCGTCGCGAAGGGCACCGGCTGGGTCAGGGCGGGGCCGGTGGGGGGCGCGATGTCGTCGCCCGGGTCGCCGTCGAAGTCACCGAGCAGGCCGCGCACCTTGCCGGCGCGGGCGTCGGCGAGCCGGACGAGCACGCGGTAGCCGTAGCGGCCGATCTGGTCGACGGCCGCCGCGGAGCCGTCCGGCCACGTCACGTCGTACCCGTCGGTCGCGCCGGTGTCGGAGGGGCGGCGGGCGAGGGTGCCGCCGCCGGCCAGGTCGGTGCGTTCCGGCGGCGCGGCGAGCGGCGCGCCGTCGACGTGCACCCGGGTGGCGCCGCCGGCGAGGGTGAGCGCGACCCGGTGGGCGCCGATCCGGAACGCGACGGCCGAGTTGACCGACGCGGTGCGGGTGCCGGCCATCGGGGTCTGCCGGACCTGCACCTCGAGCGGGTCGCCGCCGGTCGCGGCGACGAGCGTGAACTCGCCGACGGCCTGGAAGTCGTAGGCCACCCGGTCGAACGTGACCAGATGCGGGTCGCCGTTGCTGCCGCCGCAGTCGGCGCCGTTCTCGCAGAGTTTCACCGGCCCCTTCGGCGGGGGCGTCTTCTTCGCCGGCTTCTTGCACTCGTCGAGGCTCTTCGGCAGCGGGTTTCCCTTGTACTGGGTGCGCGGCGGGAGGCCCTTCGCGGCCCGGTAGCGGTTCTCGGCGAGCGTCGCCTTGACCTCGGCGGTGGGGATGCCGGTGCTCCCGCACTGTCCCGGCGGGACCTTGTCGCGGGAGATGTCGTCGGCGTGGTTCAGCTCGTGGTAGAGCGCGGCGCACGGGTCCCGGCCCACCCCGTCCTCGTACGCGTCGGTGGAGGTGGGGTTCCAGGTGACGGTGGACGAGCCCTTGCCGTCGGCGCTCTCCGGCGTCTCGAACGCGCCCGAGCCGCCGGGGGTGGGGACGATCCGCACCTTCGGCGACTTCTTGTCCTTCAGCCGGGGCAGCAGGCCGGCCGGGTCGCCGCCGGGCTCGGCGAACCCCTTGAGGCAGCCGTCGACCGCGGCCTGGAAGTCGACGCCGCTGACCGGCACGCCACCGGTCGGGTCGACCGAGTAGTCCGCGCGGGCCGGCCGGCCGCCGCCGACCAGCGTGCCGGCGACCACCAGCAGCAGGGCCGCCGCGGCGGCGGTCGGCCGGCGGCGGACCCGCAGCAGGACCACCAGCGCGGCCAGGAGCAGCACCAGCAGCAGCGCCCCGGCGGCCGCCCAGAGCCAGCGGCGGGTCGGCGTGCCGCCGTCGCCGACGGTGAACGTGGTGGTCCGCAGCGCCGTCGCGCCCGGGCAGAGGTTCGCCGCGCCGGTGACCGGCAGCGTCACGTAGCCGACGGTGACCTCGTACCGGCCGGGGGCGCCGACCGGCCAGAGCGTGTCCAGGCCGCCGCCGTCCGGTGTGGCGGCCACCGAGCGGAGCACCAGGTCGCCGGGGCCGTCGCCGTCGTGCAGCCGGATGCCGGTCAGCGCCACGGTCGCGGTCGCGCCGGGTTCGACCGTGGTCAGGCCGGCGCCGGCCGCCGCGGTGATCCCGTCGTCGTGGAAGCTGCGGGCGAGCACCGGCGTGAGGTCGCGCCCGTCCCGGCGTACCCCGGTGATCTGGGCGGTGCCGACGGCGCTGGTGGCCAGCGCGCAGGCCGACCCGGTGGAGTTCGTGACCGTGAGGTCCAGGCGGACCTGCTCGCCGGCGCGGTAGTCCGCCCGCCCGGCCCGCAGCGCCAGGTCGAGGCCGTCGGCGGCGGGCGCCGCGGCGGCGCTCGCCGACGACGCCGCCAGGGCCGTCACCAGTACGGCGAGCCCGGTCACCGCGCGCAGCGTCCACGTCATGGTGGGGACTGTAGGGGCGCGGGGCCGGGATTCCCGCGCACTGTCGGGGACCGGTCGGTCGGGCGGGCCGGCGGGTAGCGTCGGGGGCATGTCGCTGGAGGCCATCGCCGCGTTGCGGGAGCCGGTGCGCCGGACGGTCTACGAGTACGTCGCCACGCGGGCCGAGCCGGTGAGCCGTAACGAGGTGGCCGAGGCGGTCGGCATCGGCCGCACCCTGGCCGCGTTCCACCTGGACAAGTTGGCCGACGCGGGGCTGCTGGAGGCGGCCACCGCGCCGCGCGCCGGCGGGCCGGGGGCGGGGCGGCCGGCGAAGCTGTACCGCAGGTCGGCGGAGGAGCACACCGTGTCGGTGCCGCCGCGCGACTACCGGCTGCTGGCCGGGGTGCTGGCGAGCGCGGTGGAGCGGGCCGGCGCGGAGCCGGCGGCGTACGCGGCCGCCGCCGCGCAGGGCGCGAAGCTGGCCGGCGGGGACGCGCTGGCGCGGCTGGCGGCGTTGGGCTACGAGCCGTACCAGGACGGCGACCGGACGGTCCGGCTGCGCAACTGCCCGTTCGACGCGCTCGCGCACTCGCACCCGGGGCTGGTCTGCGGGTTGAACCTGGCGATGCTGGCGGCCGTGGTGGGCGACGACGGCCACGTGGTGCGGCTGGACCCGGGTCCGACCGGCTGCTGCGTGGCGATCCGTTCTAAAAACAATCAGCGTTGACATAGACGGTAGTCTGGCTCCATGAGCGACAGTCACCTCGCGCAACTGAACATCGCCCGACTGCGGGCCCCGATCGACAGCCCCGACCTCGCCGACTTCGTCGCCCGCCTGCCCGAGATCCACGACCTGGCCGAGCGCTCCCCCGGCTACGTCTGGCGGTTGCAGGACGACTCCGGCGACGCCACCGCGTTCCGGCCGTTCGAGCCGGACGTCATCGTGAACCTCACCGTCTGGGAGTCGGTCGAGTCGCTGCGCGCCTTCGTCTACCGGACCGCGCACCTGGAGCCGATGCGCCGGCGTCGGGAGTGGTTCGCCCCGCTCGACGCCGAGCACCTGGTGCTGTGGTGGATCCCGGCCGGCACGCTGCCGTCCATCGAGGAGGCAGCCGCACGGCTGGAGGTGTTGCGCCGCACCGGACCGTCGCCGGAGGCGTTCACGCTGCGCGAGCCGTTCCCCGCATCAATTGACGATCGTCAAACTCGAACGGCATAATCGCAGCGGAGCCGGGCTGGCCTCGGATCGAACCGTGGCCACCGACAGGACATCGCTGCCAGCGCCACGCCGAGGCGATGCGGACCGACTCCGAGCGACGTGATCCGCAGGCGACGAGCAGCATCTCGAACGCCAGCGGGAGAACCTCGATGACACCCTTCCCAGCCGAACCGACGGCTACCCCGACCCGACCCTCACGCCGCCCGATGGTGGTGGCGGCGGCAGCCGCGCTGCTGACCGCGGTGACCTCCGGACTGGCCGTCACGGCCGCGCCCTCGATGGCCGCCGCCTGCACCGGCTACGTGGCGCTGACCTTCGACGACGGGCCCACCCCCGGCAACACCACCACGCTGATCAACACCCTCAGGGCGGCCGGCGTACGGGCGACGTTCTTCAACGTCGGCCAGAACGTGCAGGCCAACCCGGCGCTGGCCCGGTCACAACGGGACGCCGGCATGTGGGTCGGCAACCACAGTTGGACGCACCCGCACATGACCCAGCTCAGCCAGGCGCAGATGACCTCGGAGATCTCCCAGACCCAGCAGGCGATCCAGCAGGCCACCGGCGAGGCGCCCAAGCTGTTCCGACCGCCCTACCTGGAGTCCAACGCGACGCTGCGGGCGGTGGAGGCCCAGTTCGGGCTGACCGAGATCAACGCCGACGTGGACTCCCAGGACTGGAACAACGCCAGCACCGACCAGATCGTCCAGAACGCGAGCCGCCTCCAGGCCGGCCAGTCCATCCTGATGCACGACTGGCCGGCGAACACCATCGCGGCAATCCCCCGGATCGTCAGCAACCTGTCGAGCCGTGGTCTCTGCGCCGGCATGATCTCCCCGGCCACCGGCCGGGCGGTCGCCCCGGACGGCACCACTCCCCCGCCCACCACGCCGCCTCCGAGCACTCCCCCGCCCAGCAGTCCCCCGCCCACCACGCCGCCGCCCAGCACCCCGCCGCCGACGGATCCCTCGGGCGCCTGCACCGCCACCTACCGGCTGGTCAGTAGTTGGACCGGCGGTTTCCAGGGTGAGGTGACGGTGAGCAGCACGCGGGCCGTCAGCGGCTGGACGGTCCGGATGACCCTGGCCGGCGGGCAGAGCGTCAACAACGTGTGGAACGGCGTGGCCACCGGCAGCACCGGCACGGTAAGCGTCCGCAACGCCGCCTACAACGGCACCCTCAACGCCGGCGGGTCGACGACCTTCGGCTTCCTCGCCAACGGCAGCAGCTCACCGGCCCCGAGCGGGATCACCTGCGTCGGCTCGTAGCGCTCACCGCGCCGGCGGCGCCGTCACCGGCGGCGCCGCCGGTCCGCCGCCGTCAGGACGGTTCCGACCGTGGCGCCGACCACCGCCGCGCCACCGTGGATGTCGCCCGCCACCAGCAACGCCGCCGCGACGAGCAGGCTCACCGCCCCGAAGGCACGACCCGCGCGGTCACCGGACCGGACCGCCGCGGCGGCGGCCGACGCGGCCAGGCCGAACACGGCGACGGAGTTCCCGGCGCCGACAGGCTGCACCACGAGGCCCCACAGTTGCGCGAGCACGCCCGAGGCGAGCGCGATCACCACCCACCGCCGCGCGCCCCAGAACCGCTCGGCGACCACCCCCACCACCGCGAGGGCGGCCAGGTTGAAGACCGAGCCGGGCACGCCGCCGTCCTGCACGACGAGCGACGTCACCAGCCGCCAGACCTGGCCGTCGCCGATCGCCGCCCGATCGCGCCCGAGCTGCCCGAGCAGCGCCGGCGCGACGGTGAGCTGGAGCAGCGTCGGCACACCGACGACGACGAGCGCCGTCACGGTAGCGACGGGGACACGCCGCCGACCCTCCGGGCCCGATCCGGCGAGGAGACCCAGGCCGGCCCGGACGGCGGCGGCCAGCAGGACGAGGTACGCGAGAGCGGTCATGCCTCGATCCTGGCCGTCGGAGTCACACTCGCGCCGAACGCCGAGGGCCCGCGAACCGGCGACGGAACCAGCGTGGCAACGCATGCCGCTCGACGAACATCCCGACATCGCCGGCAGCCGTTGCCGCGTACCCCCGAATCTCGAAACCCCCCAGCGCGGTCCGGTCGTGCAGGGCCCGACGCAGGCGACCGATCGCCTCGGCATCGATCGACCCGTGCAGGCGGCCGTGGTGGCCCAGCGACTGCAGGGCGTTCGCACGGGTCTGCGGGTCCCGCGAGGTCATCGCCCGCTTGACGCGCGGCAGGACGACAGCCGGATCCTCGTGGTTGAGCACCAGGGCGAGCAGGGCGACCCCGGCGTATCGGTCTTCCCGGTCGAGCGCCTCATCGACGATCTCAGGCTGCTCGACCACGTCCAGCCAGCTACCGATGAACCAGGGCGGGTCCTTGGGCATCCTCCGATCTTGGCACTTCAACCTCGGAGACCACCACGGGTTCGATCTCCGCTGCCGTGGCCGGTGGTCACGGGCCGCTCAGGCAACCAGCTCGATGCCCGACCGCGAGTGCGGTCGGGTGGTCGGCGAGAGGCGTGGACGTGGCGGGCGGGCCCGCCGAGGAATCGGTCGAACATGTCGGCGGCACCGCCGGTCCGGCCACGCGACGATGACGCAGAACTGATGCATCGCCATTGCGCTGAGTCACGGAAGCTGGATGAATGAGGTGGTGACGCACCACGGCGGAGGCAGCCGGCGCGGGACCGGTCGGCGCCGGTATCGATTGGCGCAGCGCCGCAAGGCGGTCGGCCTCAGTCAGGAGCATCTGGCCGAGATCCTCGGCGTGGATCGCTCGACCGTCGTCCGGTGGGAGCGGGCCGAGACCGATCCCCAGCCCTGGCACCGTCCCCATCTGGCCACTGCGCTCAGGGTGTCCGTCGAGGAACTGGCGGATCTGTTGGCCGATGCCGCCCAGCCGCCCCCGCTGCCCGACGAGCGTCTCGACCACGCGCTTCGCCGGCCGGGCCACGTGGACCTGATCACCGTCGGCCACCTGCGGGAGCGGGTCCGGCAGCTCGATGAGCGGTACGACCGGACGCCTTCCGCCCTCCTCCTCGCCGAGGCCGCGCAGGTACACGGCCAGGTGAGCGTTCTTCGCCAACACGCCACCGGTTCGGTCCGGCGCGACCTGGCTGCGGCGCTCGCCGAGTCGGCCACGCTCCTGGGCCAACTCGTCTGGGACGCCACCCAGCGGCACGACCACACCGCCAGCGCCGCGTACTTCGACCAGGCGATCGACGCCGCAAAGGAAGCCGGCGACCCGGTCGCTCAGGCCAATGCCCTGCTCCGCAAGAGCTACCTCGCGCTCTACGGGGTGAAGCGACCAACCGCTGCCATCGTGTTGATCGCGCAAGCCGCTGCGGTAAGCGACAGCCACGTGCTCACCGGCCTCGCCCTTCTGCACCGCGCCGAGGCACATGCGATGCTCGGCCAGGCACGAAACTGTTCCGAGGCTCTGGCCAGCGCCGAGAAGCAGTTCGCCACCATGGGTGCGCAGGATCCGGCCTCCGCTCTCTACTGCCCCAGCCACCACGCGCGGCTCGCGGGCTCCTGCTGGCTGTCGCTGGACAGGCCGGCCGACGCGATCACGTCGTTGAGGACCGCCCACCAGCTCATCTCCGAGCGCCGCAAGTCGACGGCCGTCGTCCTCGGCAATCTCGCCATCGCCTGCATCCGTCATCGCGACCTCGACATGGCCATCTCCTACCTCCATCAGACCGTCGACGTCATCGAGCGAACCCGGGCCGGAGGTGGCCTCAATCTCGCCTTCGCCGCCGCCCGCCAACTGCGTCCATGGCGGGACCGATCTGCGGTCCAGGACGCGAAGGATCGACTTCACTCCCTCATGACCCCGTAGGAGCGACAGCGTGACGAGCATCGACCAGGCCAAGCAGTCCGTTCGGCAACGCGTCTGGGACGTCCTCGAGCGCGAGGGTGCGGCGCCGCCGGGGGTGCACGGTCACATACCGGACTTCACCGGAAAGGAGGAGGCTGCCGCGCGGCTCGCGGATCAGGCGGCCTGGCAGCGGGCACGCGTCGTCAAGTGCAATCCCGACCGGGCCCAGCTACCCGTCCGGGTACGCGCCCTGCGCGAGGGCAAGCTGCTCTACATGGCGGTCCCTCGGCTCGCCACACCGAAACCCTTCTACCTTCTCGACCCGGCGATGCTGACCGTTCCGTTCGAGACCGCCGCCACCAGCACCGGCGCCTCCGAAGTCGCCCCGACTGTCGGTGCAGAGGACATGCGACCGGTGGACCTGATCGTCTGTGGGAGCGTCGCGATCAGCCGCCGGGACGGCGTGCGAATCGGCAAGGGAGCCGGTTACTCCGACCTGGAGATCGCACTCCTGACCGAGGCGGGGCTCGTGACCGGGGACACCGCCGTCGCCACCACCGTCCACCGCAGCCAACTCCTGGACGAGGCGCTGCCCTACGCCGCTCATGACTTCAGCGTCGATCTCGCGATCACGCCTGAGGAGGTCGTCACGTGCCGGTCCGGCCGGGAGCGGCCACCGGGCATCATGCGGGAGAGACTCCGCCCCGATCAGCTCCACGACATCCCGGCCCTGCGCTGATCAACGCGCTCGGCCCGTCCGGCCACGGCTCCGAGACCCAAGGCCGCCGGGCCGCTCCCGGGAGGGAGCGGCCCGGATGCACGGCGTTCAGCCCACTCGATCGGTCCAGGCAGCGTCGAGGATCACCTGGTACGCGCTGATCCGCACGGGCGACAGCGTGAGTCGCTCGTCGGCGAGCAGCTCGCCCGTCGTCGGGTCGAAGATCAGGAGAGATTGCGTGTCGTTCTCACGGTCGTCGAAGGTGACGGCGACCCCGCTCCGACCAGCCCGATCCGTCACCTGCCCCCGCCAGCGGAAGCCTGGCACGTCGGCGAGGACCCGCAGGATCTCCGCGCGCACCGCGCGCGGTACGACGAACTGTGCGTAGACACCGCTGACCTCCTTGCTCGCGGCGCCCGGCCCGTACTCGGCCTTGAGCAGTTCGCGCAGCCGCGACGGGTCGGCCGACGGCGGCGTGAGTTCCATGGGCGGCAGCGCAATCATGGCCGGAACCGCCGAGGCGTCGATCGCCGGACGCGTGTCCAGCTTGCGCTGCC
The DNA here is from genome assembly GCF_044455315.1 of Micromonospora sp. NPDC051300. NCBI lineage: Bacteria > Bacillati > Actinomycetota > Actinomycetes > Micromonosporales > Micromonosporaceae > Micromonospora > Micromonospora sp. NPDC051300. Next base: position 22,134 of record NZ_JBITEP010000011.1, read on the forward strand.
AGTAGTCGCGGGACCCCTGGTCGGGGTACTCCGGCTCCAACTGCCTGTTGAGCTGGCTACCGGTCCCGTCCGCGGCCTGCCAGACCTTCGTCTCGCCGGCGAAGGCCACGTGGTGACGGCCGTCGGCGGAGGTCATCACCGGATCGCCCCACACCTTCGTGTGGTGGTACATGAAGCGTCCGCCGAGGTGGTCGTACTTCGTGTCCTTGATCGTGTCGGCCAGCGCGCGCAGTTGCGGGCCGGCCTCCGGCGGGTTCGCGTCGAACTGATAGGAGACCGGCACGAGCACCGTTCCCGCTGCGCTCCCGGACCCGCCCGGGCCGCTCGGGGAGAACCTCTCGAACGGCTGGAGGACTCCCACGGCACCGACTGCGACCGCCAGTGTCCCCGCCGTCAGCACCAGCCGGCGAGTCGGGCGTACGTGACGACGCAGGGTGACCCTCTCGGCGGTGTCGGCGCGGTTGATCAGTTCGTCTGCCGAGACCGGCGGCGGCGCTACGGCGACCGCCCGGGCCGGGTCGGCCGTACCGAGGAGACCACGGGTGCGTTCTACTCCGAACATCACAGTTCCTCTCGCGCGGTCGCCAACACGGGACGCCGGGACTGCGCGGTGCGGTCTGACATCGCAGCGGCGAGGCGGCGGCGGGCGCGATGCAGGCGCACCGCGGCGGTCGCCGGAGTGCAGGCGAGAACCTGAGCCGCTTCGGACACTGTCAACTCCTCCCAGCCGATCAGCCGGAGAATTTCCTGATCGAGTTCGCTGAGGGCGGCGAGCGCGGCCCGGACGTCGGCGATCCCTACCGTGGTGTCGGCACCCGACGAGCCGGCGACCTGGGTCAGATCGGCGCCGGCGATGGGCAGGACGTCGGGCGCACCGCGCCGTGACCGCCAGTGGTTCGCCAGGATCCGCCGGGCCACCCCGTAGAGCCAGGGCAGGCTGCGGTCCGGCACCTCGTCGCGACGGCGCCAGGCGACGACGAAGACCTCCTGGGCGAGTTCAGCCGACGCGTCGGAGTCTCCGAGCCGGCGCAGGCCGTACCGCACGACGTTCGCGTACTCGGCGGCGTAGAGACCGGTGAACCAGCCCGCGTCCCTGTTTTTCGGTGGACCCACCCGAACCCCCACTGCCTCGGCGACTCTCACCCTGGCTTGTGTCGCGAGAGGCCCGACGATTACCGGCGAGCTTTTGATCACCGCCCCGCGTACGCGAAAAAGGCCCCGATCGGCACGGAGGTGCCGGATCAGGGCCTTGCTCGTTGGTGCGCCGCCAGGGACTCGAACCCCGAACCCGCGGATTAAGAGTCCGCTGCTCTGCCAGTTGAGCTAGCGGCGCTCGCTGACAACGGGAAGAACCTTAGCATGCCCACCGTGGGCCGTTCCAATCCGATACCGGGTCCACCCTTCGGACGAGCTTAACCGGCAAAAGCACCTAAAAGCCCCGGCCATGCCGCTCCGGGGCAGGGCTGCGTGGCGTCGATGGGGCACGATGTCCGCCAGGCACGTTACGACAGGGGTGGGCATGGGCAGGTTCGCGCGGGCCGGGGCGATGGTGGGCGTCCTGGTCCTCACGGCGTCGCTGGCACTGACCGGGTGCGGCGGCGACGAGGAGAAGCCGGCCTTCGTGCCCGGCCAGCAGCAGGAGGTCGGTGGGGTCTCGTCCACCGCGCCGGATCCGAGCGCCGCGCCGGGCGACGCCGCCTCCGCCGCGCCGCCGCTGGCGGTGACCCCGGCCGACGGCGCGACCGGCCGCCCGGCGAGCACCGAGATCAGCGCCCGGATCCCGGGCGGCGGCACGGTGTCGAAGGTGGTGCTGACCACCGCCGCCGGCGCCGCGGTCAGCGGGCGGATGCGACGCGACGGCACCAGTTGGGTGCCGTCGGCCCCGCTGAAGTACGGCACGAAGTACACCGCCACGGTCACCGGGACCGGCAAGGACGGCGCGACCCACCAGGGCACCAGCACGTTCACCACGATGGCCAAGCCGAAGTCGATGGTCGGGTCGGGGCTCTACCTGTTCAGCGGCAAGACCTACGGCGTGGCCATGCCGGTGGTGGCCGAGTTCTCGCCGGGGATCCCGCAGAAGGACCGGGCCGCGGTGCAGAAGCGGATGTTCGTGCAGACGGACCCGCCGCAGCCCGGCGCGTGGCACTGGCTCGGCAACGGCACGCAGGCGTACTACCGCGCCCCGGAATACTGGAAGACCGGCACCACGATCACGGTCCGGCTGGCGCTGGCCGGGATCCCGCTGAGCAACGGCCGCTACGGCAACCTCGACCGGAGCGCCACCGCGACGATCGGCCGGGCGTTCGAGATGACTGTGGACAACGCGACCAAGCGGATGACGGTCACCGAGAACGGCTCGGTGATCCGCACCCTGCCGGTCAGCCTGGGCAAGAAGAGCACCCCCTCCTCCAGCGGCACCATGGTCGTGATGGAGAAGAAGGAGTCCACGGTCTTCGACACCCGCGACGAGCCGGACCCGAACAACCAGTACGTGACGAAGATCGACTTCGCCCAGCGGATCACCTGGGGCGGCGAGTACATCCACGCGGCGCCCTGGTCCGAGGGCGTGCAGGGCCGCCGCAACGTCTCGCACGGCTGCGTCAACGTCTCGATGGCCGAGGGCCGCTGGCTGTTCGGCAGGACGCTGGTCGGAGACCCGATCACGGTGAAGGGCACGGAGCGGCGGCTGGCCCCGGGCAACGGCTGGACGGCGTGGAGCATGAGCTGGTCGCAGTTCGTCGCCGGCAGCGCCCTGCCGGTGCCGAAGGGCGGGCAGGGCTCGCCGTTCTGACCGGCGTAACGTTGTCGGACACGCTTGTCCCGGCAGCCGCCGGGACTCGTCCCCCCACGAAGCGCCGCGCGACAACTGAATCGTTACATCATCACCGGGGTGTTCCGGTTCACTCCGGGCAACTGGTCGCCGGTCCGGTGCGTCTCACCAGAGAACGACGGAACCGGGCACCACACTTGTGAGGTAATCATGCGAGCTGGCCAGGACGTACTGATCCGGGGCGGGAGGTCCCGCCGCGGCGGGCGTCGCGCTCTCGCCGCCGCGGTGCTCGCCGCCGCCATGGCTCTGACGTCCGCCTGCACCGGCGGCGGCGACAAGCCGTCGAGTTGGCAGGGCGGCGGAGACGGCGGCGAGAAGGCCCCGAAGGCGGCGGCCACCATCAGCGAGCCGGCCGCCGACGCCAAGGACGTGCCGGCGACCACCGCCATCACGTTCACCACCACCGAGGCGCAGCAGACCGCCGTCGAGTTGAAGGACTCCGCCGGCAAGGTCGTCGACGGCACGCTCGCCGCCGACGGCAAGAGCTGGCAGCCGGCCGACGCCCTGGCCTACGCCGAGACCTACACGGCGACCGTGACCGCCACCGGCGACGACGGCAAACCGGCCACCGCCACCAGCTCGTTCACCACCATGGCGAAGCCGGCCAACCAGGTGCGGGTGACCAGCTTCCTCGGCGACAACCAGGTCGTCGGCGTGGCGATGCCGCTGATCGTGAAGTTCGGCCGGGCCATCCCGCCGGACTACCGCGACGACATGCAGCGCCGGATGACGGTGACCGCGACGCCGGCGCAGGAGGGCATCTGGCGCTGGATCAGCCCGACCGAGGTGCACTACCGGCCGAAGACGTTCTGGAAGGCCAACAGCACCGTCTCCTACCAGGTGCGGGCGGCCGGGCTGCCGCTCGGCGACGGTTGGTACGGCCGTTCCGACCTGACCGTCGACGTCAAGATCGGCCCGTCGTTCGTGATGACCGTGGACAACCGCACCAAGCGGATGACCGTCACCAAGGACGGCAAGGCGATCAAGACGATCCTGGTGAGCCTCGGCAAGAAGAGCACGCCGTCCTCCAGCGGCACCATGGTGGTGATCGAGAAGCTCCGGCACACCGTCTTCGACACCATGGAGGAGCTGGGCCCGGAGGAGGGCTACCGCACCGAGATCGACTACGCCCAGCGGCTCACCTGGGGCGGCGAGTTCATCCACGCGGCGCCCTGGTCCGAGGGCGTGCAGGGCAGGACGAACGTCTCGCACGGCTGCGTCAACGTCTCGATGAAGGACGGCAACTGGCTGTTCGCCAACACCCGCATGGGTGACCCGATCACGGTCAAGGGCACCGAGCGGAAGCTCCAGAACGGCAACGGCTGGACCGACTGGAACATGAGCTGGGACGAGTACGTCAAGGGCAGCGCCCTGCCGTACGAGCCGGCGGGCGCGACGGGCGACGTGACGCCCAGCCCGGAGCCGACCGCCTGATCCCCGGACGCGACGAAGCCCCCTCCCGGAGGAGGGGGCTTCGGTCGTTGGGGTGACTGATGGGAATTGAACCCACGACAACCGGGACCACAACCCGGTGCTCTGCCAACTGAGCTACAGCCACCATGCTCGCCGCTCCGGTCGACCCGGGCGGTGCGCGGACCAATAATAGCCACACCCCGCCCGGCCCCGTCCACCGGGTTCCGGCCCGCGCCTCAGAGCTGCGCGGCGATCCCCTTCGCGGTCTCCACGTCCGGGCCGGGCAACGGCACGAACAGGGTCCGCCGGTAGTACTCCAACTCCCGGATGCTCTCCCGGATGTCGGCAAGCGCCCGGTGGGCCAGGCCCTTCTGCGGCTGGCCGAAGTACACCCGCGGGTACCAGCGCCGGCACAACTCCTTGATCGAGGAGACGTCGATCATCCGGTAGTGCAGGTGGGCGTCGAGCCGGGTCATGTCGCGGGCCAGGAAGCCCCGGTCGGTGGCGATCGAGTTGCCGCACAGCGGCGCGGTGCGCGGATCCTTCACGTGGCTGGTGACGTAGTCGAGCACCATGTCCTCGGCCTCGGCCAGGCTGACCGTGGAGCGGCGCACCTCCTCGGTCAGGCCGGACTTGGCGTGCATGGTGCGCACGATCTCCGGCATGCCGTCCAGCGCCGCGTCGTCGGCGTGGATCACCACGTCCACGCCGTCCCCGAGCACGTTCAGGTCGGGGTCGGTGACGAGCGCGGCGACCTCGATCAGGGCGTCCCGACGCAGGTCGAGCCCGGTCATCTCACAATCGATCCAGACGAGAAGATCAGCCACCGGAACAGACTACGCGCCGGCGACGCGCCCGCGCCTCGGCACGGTCGGCCAGGTGGACCGCTAGGGTTTCCCCGTGCCAGCCGAACCCGTCGCCCCACCCACCGTCGCCCCGGACGACACGGGCGGGCGTACGGCTCGGCGGGTGGTCACGGTGCTGGCGCTGGCCGCGCTGCTGCCCGCGCTCTACCTGCCCGCGCTGCGGCACGACTACTACGACCTGAAGATCTACATGCGGGCGATGGACTGGTGGGCGGCCGGTCACCCGCTCTACGACTACGTCCAGCCGGACCGGGTGCAGGGCGCGCTCTACTTCACCTATCCCCCGTTCGCGGCGCTGCTGCTGCGGCCGTTCGCGCTGCTGCCGCTCGGGGTCGCGATCGCCGCCTTCGTGGTGCTGACGCTCGTCGGCGTGGTGGTGACGACCCGCTGGCTGGTGCTGCCGGTGCTGCGGCGACACCACCTGCCCGGGGCGTTCGGGCTGACCGTCGCCGTGCTGCTGGTGCTGGCGGTGGAGAGCACCCGCGAGACGATCACGCTCGGTCAGATCAACATGCTGCTGGTGGTGCTGATCCTGGCCGACCTGCTGTTCGCCGTACCCCAGGGGAGACGCTGGGCCGGCGTGGGCGTGGGACTGGCGGCGGCGCTCAAGCTGTTCCCCGGCATCTTCGTGCTCTACCTGCTGGCCGCCCGGCGGTGGCGGGCGGCGGCGGTGGCGGCGGCGACCGCGGCGGCGGCCACGCTGCTGGCGGCGGCCGTCGCGCCGGACGACTCGTGGCGGTTCTGGACCCACGAGCTGTGGGCGACCGACCGGGTCGGTCGCACCGACTACACCGGCAACCAGTCGTTGTTCGGGCTGCTCAGCCGGATGACCGCGCCGGCGGAACCGGGCCGGTGGGCGTGGCTGCTGCTGGCGGTGCTGATCGCCGGGTTCGGGTTGTGGCGGGCGGCGCGCGCGGCACGGGCCGGAGACGCGCTCGTCGGTCTCACGCTGACCGGCCTGGTGGGCGGCCTGGTCTCGCCGATCACCTGGACGCACCACCTCTACTGGTTCATCCCGGCGGTGGTGGTGCTGGTGGACGCGGCGCTGGACGCCGACCGGGCGACCGCGGCCGGCGTCCGACGGCGCCGTGGGCTGCTCGCGCTGGCCGTGGTCACGGGCGTGGTGATCGTGTACGGGGTGGTGACGTTCCAGGACTGGGGCACCGGGACGGTGCACACCGACGATCCGGTCGACTTCGTGGTCCGCAACGCGTATGTGCTGCTCAGCCTGCTGTTGCTGGCGGTGTTGCCGGTCCGCAGCCGGTCCGCCGCGTTCGTTAAACGGACAGATCTCGCGAAAGATAGTGTTCGGCGGTAAACTAGCCTCAACTACCTCAGTTTTCTCCCAGGTAGCGCCGCTAACCCCGGTGATGACGGCCCTCCGCGTCGGCAGCGCGGAGGGCCGTCAGCGTCGCCGGTCGCTCGGGGCCGGGGAGAGGGCGGCACGGGTACGCCCGGCCGGTGCCGAGCCGACCGCGACGAGCTGCCGCCCCGGCCGCGACGCCGGACCGGGCTGCCGCCCAAGCCCGCTCAGCGAACTGATCCCCAGCCGCCCGGCCAGCACCGGAACCTGGTCCGGCTCGACCACGAAGACCACCTCGCGCGGCCGGTGCGGGCGCACCAGCAGCACGACGGCGAGGATCACCAGCAGCGCCCCGCCGGCCAGCAACGCCCACGCCGCGCCGGGGAACCAGCCGGCCCGCAGCTCGCCGCGCAGCGTCAGGTCGAGCCCGCCCGCGCGGCCGACGAACCCGCCGGCCGGCGCGGCATGCCGGGCGGCGAACCAGAGACCGGCGCCCACCAGCAGCGCCGGAGCGCCCACGGCCAACAGCAGCATGCCGGTGATCGCGCGTACGAAACGCATTCGGGTCGTCCCTCTCGGTAGCCGACTACCCGGCCGACCTTACCGACGCCGGTCGGCCCGTCACCGGATATCCACGGCACGAGCCCGGAACGAACACCGGCCCGGCGCATCGTCCGCCGGGCCGGTGTTCACGCGTGCGCTCAGGACTTCGCGGCGGGCTCCCGCCGGGTACGCGCGAACGCCAGCCCGCCGAGCGCCAGGCCGGCCAGGCCGGCGACCAGACCGGCCACCCCGAACGCGGTTCCGGAGCCGGAGTCGTCGTCATCGTCGTCGTCGGCCACCGCGGCAGCGGCCGGCGCGCTGGCGCCCGGCGACGCGGCCTTCGCGGCCAGCTTCAGCACCGGCGCCGGGTTCTCCGGCTCCTCCGCGCCCGCCGCGGGCTCCTCGATCCAGCGGGAGACATTGCCGTCGGAGTAGGTCTGCAGCACCTTGAACACCATGGTGTCGACCTGCGGCAGGGGGCCCATGGAAACCGGGAACTCCTGGAACTCGCCCGGCTTCACCCCGCCGTTCGGGGCGGCGGTGAAGGTGAGCTTGGAGACCGCCTCGGTGAGCTGGCTGCCGTGCACCTCGATCGGCGGGTCGACCTTGCGCTTCTCCACCGCCACCGTCCAACCCGGCACCGGCATCGTGGAGACCGAGCCGACCGGCGCGTTCTCCGGCAGGTTCACCTCGACCTTGACTGTCGACGCCGTGTCGCTCTCGTTCGGCACCCGGAACGCGAACCGGCCGTAGCCGCCCTGCGTACCCTCCTGCGGGTTGATCGTGACGTGCGCCGAGGCCGAACCGGCCAGGCCGAGCACGGTCGCGGCGACGGCGGCGAGAGTCAGCGCCGCGGCGGTCGCGGGACGCCGGAGACGGATCATCAGATGGGACCTTCCATTACTTGATCGGCACGGTGGCGGTCACCGTGGCCTGGTCGATGTCGGACGTGCGGACGGTGAAGCGGAGCTGCCAGTCGCCCCGGGCGGGCAGGCTGACCTCGCCGGTGGCGTGGTTGTCGCTCAGCGGCAGCAGCGGCACCGTGATCGGTTCGATCCCGGCCGACGGCAGCGCGGCGGTGACCTTCCACTCCTGCACCGCCTGCGGCCGGTTGTCAGCGGTGTAGGCGTAGAGGTGCAGTGAGTTGTTGCCGCTCTCGGCCGGGTCCAGCTCCACCTGGAGCGAGTAGATCGGGCTGCTCAGCGTGGTGGAGAAGTAGCCGGTCGGCGCGCCGGCCACGTCGGCGGCGGCGGTGCGCGCCGGGGTGGTCTGCACCAGCGTCGCGGACAGGCCCAGCACCACCGCGGTGATCGCCAGCTCGGCCACCACGGCCCGCCGCATCGCGCCCGGCCGGCCGGCGGCGACCCGCCGCCGCACCAGCGCCCGGGAGTACGCGGCCACGCCGATCACCAACGCGAACAGCACGATCTTGGCGAGCAGCAGCCGCCCGTACGTGGTGTCGACGAGCGCCTTCGGGCTGGCCACCTCGATCAGGCCCTGCACGGTGCCGGCGAGCAGCAGCGCGGCCACCGCCAGCGCGGCCCAGCGGGACCAGATCGGCAGGATCGCGTCCAGCTCCCGCTCGTCCGCCCGGGGCAGCAGGAACGCCGCCAGCATCACCAGGCCGCCCAGCCACACCGCCATGCCGCCGAGGTGGACGGCGTCCACCACCACGGAGACCGCCGGGGCCGGGGACGCGGCCGGGTGGCCGGCGAGCGGCCAGGTGAACAGCGTCGCCCCGCCGAGGGCCGCCAGGATGATCGCGTCGGTGCGGCCGATCGGGCCGGCGAGCAGCGGGCGGAGCAGGAACGCCGACGCCGCGATCAGGCCCAGCCGGACCAGGTGGGTGGTGCCGTAGGCGCTGCCCAGCACGTCGCCCAGCCCGGCGGAGGTGACGTCGAACAGGCCGCCGCCGTTGGTGTAGGGCACCTGGAGCCACAGCTCGGCGAGCGTGGCGATCACCAGCACGCCGAGCCCCGCCCAGACCAGCCGCCCCGGGCCCCGGCGGGACAACCGGCGCGGCCAGAGCGCGGCCAGCACCAGGGCCGGGCCGACCATCAGCAGCAACCCGACGTAGCCGGCGTACTTCGTCACCTTCACCGCGTTCTCGGTCACCGGGTTGGCCCGGTTGTCCGAGCCGGAGTCGCTCGGCGGCTCGGACGGCGCGCCCACCGAGTAGGTGAACGCCCCGGAGACCGGGTGGCTGTCGGCCGAGATGACCCGGTAGCTCACCAGGTAGGTGCCGCGCCCGGCGGACGGGTCGACCGGAATGGTGACCTCCCCGCCCCGGAACGTCGGCTCGCCCCGGTCGGCCCGGGAGCCGTCGGGGGCGATCACCCGCACCTTGCCGGGCACCTTGCGGACACCCTCGCTGAAGGTGATCACCACCTGGGCGGGGGCCTCGGGCACCACGGCGGACGCGGCGGGGCTGCTGCTCACCAGCACGGCGTGGGCGCTGGCCGGGGTCGCCGGGGCGAGCAGCAGGGAGACCAGGAGGAGCAGCAGCCCGGCGACGGTCCCGGAGCGGGCGGCGAGGGCCCCGGGCGGGCGGCGTACGGCAGCAGTCATGACCGCCATGGTTCCCGAACCGCGTGGCGCCCGGCGAGCCGACCTCCGGCGGACGTGCGGAGACGCCGGGCCGGCGCGGCGGCGCGCGCCACCGGAACCTGGTCGGCGGTCATGCGGGGGTAGTCGGTCAGCGGGCCGGAAAAGTTCCCGGCGTGTGCGGGACCACGGAATGGGCCGAAGGACCCTGTCCCGCACAGGTACGCCGCGTAACCTCGTCTGACGTGATCCCCGCCCCGCGCGACACCGCCGCCGACCGCCTCCGGGCGGGTCCCGAGGCTGCGCGGGAGGCCGCCACCGGCTGGGCGCTGGCCGCCCGGCACGGCGACCCGGAGGCGCAGGCCGCCTTCGTCCGGGCCACCCAGGCCGAGGTCTGGCGCTTCGTCGCCGCGCTGGTCGGCCCGGACAGCGCGGACGACCTGACCCAGGAGACCTACCTGCGGGCGCTGCGGGCGCTGCCCGGGTTCGAGGGCCGCTCCTCGGCCCGCACCTGGCTGCTCGGCATCGCCCGGCGGACCTGCGCCGACCACCTGCGCACGGTGGTGCGCCGCCGACGGCTCGACGAGCGGCTCGCCGCCCAGGCCGCCACCGACCGGTCCCACCCCGACCCGGCCGGCCAGCTCGGCGCCGTCGACCTGGTCCGGCGGCTGCCCGCCGAACGGCGGTCCGCGTTCGTGCTCACCCAACTGCTCGGCCTGTCCTACGCCGAGGCCGCCGACGTGGAGGGGGTGCCGGTGGGCACCATCCGCTCCCGGGTCGCCCGGGCCCGCGACGAACTCGTCGACGCCGTCGGCGACACGCTGGCCGGATGAACGGGAACCATTCGTGAGTGCCGGACGACGAATGACTGTGACCCCCTCCACCAGCCCGGCCGGGCGCTGGCCGGCCCTGCGGCCCTGGCTCGGCGTCGCGGCCCGCCTCGGGCTCGCCGCCGTGTGGCTGATCGCCGGCGGCGCCAAGGTCGGTGACCTGGCCGCGTCCGGCCGAGCCGTCAACGCCTACCAGGTGATGCCGTACGACCTGGCCACCGTGATCGGCGCGGCGCTGCCGTTCGTGGAGCTGGCCCTGGGCCTGCTCCTGCTCGTCGGGCTGGCCACCCGGGTCAGCGCCGGCGTCTCCGCCGCGCTGCTGGTGGTCTTCGTCGCCGGCATCGCCTCGGCCTGGGCACGCGGCCTGGCCATCGACTGCGGGTGCTTCGGCAGCGGCGGCCAGCTCGGCGCCGGCGAGGCCCCGAGCTACCTCCCGGAGATCCTCCGGGACCTGGGGTTCCTGGCGCTGGCCGGGTTCCTGCTGATCTGGCCCCGCACCCCGTTCTCGGTGGACGGCTGGCTGGCGGGCGACACCGTGGAGGACGACGATGAGCAGTCGTAAGGGGCGCCGGGACGCCGCGCGAGTGGTACGCGAGCAGATCGCCCGGGAGAAGCGACGCAAGCGCACCCTCTGGACCACGATCGCCGCCGTGCTCGTGCTGGTCATCGCCGGCGGCATCGGCTGGGCCGTCTACTCCTCGCAGAAGTCGGACGACTTCACCGCCCCGCCCGGCGCCAACGACGCCGGCACCGGCATCGTCGAGGGCAGCGGCCCGGTCACCGTCGACCTCTACGAGGACTACCTCTGCCCGATCTGCAAGCAGTTCCAGCAGACCAACGGCGCCACCCTGAACCAGCTCGTCGGCGAGGGCAAGGCGAAGCTGGTCTTCCACCCGGTCGCATTCCTCAACCGCTTCTCCACCACGGAATACTCCACCCGTGCCTCGGCCGCCTCCGGCTGCGCGGCCAAGGGCGGCAAGTTCCGCGAGTTCACCGACCAGCTCTTCGCCCGGCAGCCGGCCGAGGGCAGCGCCGGGCTCAGCAACGACGAGCTGATCGACATCGGCGCGGGCGTCGGGCTGAACCGGGACGACTTCGCCTCCTGCGTGAACGACGGCACCTACACGTCGTGGACCGAGCACGTGACCGACGAGGCGAGCAAGTCGGGCGTGACCGGCACGCCCACCATCAAGGTCAACGGCACCGAGGTGCAGGACAAGAGCCCGGACGGGATCAAGGCGGCCGTGGCGGCGGCCGGCAAGTGATCCCCGTACCGCTGCGCCGGGCCGCGCTCGTGGTCGCGGCCGCGACCACCGCCCTGCTGGCGCTCGCCGCGCCGGCCGCCGCGCACGGCGCGGACGCGCCCGACGGCACCGACTACCGGGCCACCGTCACCGGGGTCGCCCCGGACCGGTCCGGGGTGACCGCCCGGATGGTGGAGGCCGGCGCGCGGCTGGAGCTGACCAACCGCGGCAGCGTCGACGTCACCGTGCTCGGCTACTCCGGCGAGCCGTACCTGCGGATCGGCCCCGGCGGCGTCTACGAGAACAGCCGCTCCCCCGCCACCTGGCTCAACCGCACGATCGCCGGCGAGACCCGGCTCCCGGCCGAGGCCGACCCGGCCGCCGCGCCGGCCTGGCGGCGGATCGCCGACGGGCCCACCTACCGCTGGCACGACCAGCGCACGCTCTGGCGCGCGGACGCGCCGCCCGCCGCCGTGGCCGCCGACCCCGGCCGCGAGCAGCGGGTCCGCGACTGGGTGGTGCCGCTGCGCGCCGGTGACACCGCCACCGAGGTACGCGGCACGCTGGACTGGGTACCGCCGCCCGACCCGTACCCCTGGTGGGTCGCCGGCACGCTCGGTTTCCTGGTGGTCGGCGCGGCCGGGCTGCTGCCCGGCGGCACCGCGGCCGGGGTGCGCGCGCTGCGCGCGGTGGGCGCCCTGCTCGCCCTGGGCGGTGCGGCGACAGTGGCGCTCACCGTCGGCCGGGCGCTCGACACCGGCGCCCCCGGCGCCGGCGGGCTGCTGGCGGAGCTGGTCACCGGTCAGGTGTGGACGCTGCTGACCGGCCTGGGGGCGCTCGCCGCCGGCTGGTACGCGCTGGCCCGCCGCCCCGCCGCCGACTTCACGCTGGCGCTGGCCGGCGCCTGCCTGGCCCTGTTCGCCGGCGTGTCCAACCTCGCCGTGCTGTCCCGCTCGATCCCGCCCGCGGCCGGCCCACCCACGCTGATCCGCGTCCTGGTCACCGTGGCGCTGGCCACCGGCGCCGGCGCGGTGGCCGCCGGCCTGCTCCGCCTCCGCACCGCCGCCCGCACCACCCCCCGCCCCCACCCGAACCCGCACCCGCACCTCACCCGAACCCCCTGACCCCCGCGCCTCCGCGCCCCCGCGCCTCCACGCCTCCACGCCTCCGCGCCTCCGCGCCTCCGCGTCCGCGATCTTGCAGTTGCGGCCCACGAAGTGCGCCTTATGCCCGCTTCGCCGGGGCCGAAAGTGCAAGATCGCGGGCGCGGGGTGCGGGCGCGGGGTGCGGGCGCGGGGCGCGGGGGCGGGGTGCGGGGGCGGGGGGCGGGGGGCGGGGCGGGTCAGGGGCGAGGGACGGGTGGGGCGAAGCCGTAGGGGAGTTCGAGGCGGTGGCGCGCCAGGAGGTCGGCGTCGGCGAGCAGGGCGGGGGTGGGGGCGTCGGCGACGATCCGGCCACCGTCCAGGATCACCGCGCGGGGGCACAGCTCGGCCGCGTACGGCAGGTCGTGGGTGACCATGAGCACTGTCACCGGCAGTGCGCGCAGGATCTCCGCCAGCTCCCGCCGGGCGGCCGGGTCCAGGTTCGACGACGGCTCGTCCAGCACCAGGATCTCCGGGCGCATGGCCAGCACCGTGGCCACCGCCACCCGCCGCCGCTGCCCGAACGACAGGTGGTGCGGCGCGCGGTCCCGGTGCTCGGCCATCCCGACGGCGGCGAGCGCCTCGTCCACCCGGGCGGCCAACTCCGCCCCGCGCAACCCCAGGTTGGCCGGGCCGAACGCGACGTCCTCCGCCACCGTGGGCAGGAAGAGCTGGTCGTCCGGATCCTGGAAGACGATGCCGACCCGGCGGCGCACCTCGGCGAGCGTGTCCCGGTCGCGGGTCACGGCCAGCCCGCCCACCTCGACCGTCCCCCCGGTCGGGGTGAGGATGCCGTTGAGGTGCAGCACCAGCGTGGTCTTGCCGGCGCCGTTCGGCCCGAGCAGCGCCACCCGCTCCCCGCGCGGCACGGTCAGGTCCACCCCGTGCAGGGCGACGTGACCGTCCGGGTAGGCGTACCGGACGCCACGGACGTCCAGGGAGGGCGGCTGCTGCACGTACCCGATCATTGCAGGACGAGCGCGGCGGCGGCGATGGAGGCCGCGATCACCGGGACCGTCGCGGCGACCGCCCACTGCCCGGCGGTGGCCGCGCCGGACCCCTGCCACACCGCCGGCATCCGACCGGTGTAGCCCCGCGAGACCATCGCCAGGTAGACCCGCTCGCCGCGCTCGAACGCGCGCAGGAAGAGCGCGCCGACGCCGGCCGCGAAGCCGCGCAACTGCCAGAGGAAACGCGGGTCGTCGCCCCGGGACACCCGGGCCACCCGCATCCGCCGGGCCTCGCCGACCAGCACGTCCAGGTAGCGCAGCATGAACGTGGCGATCTGGGTGAGCACCTGCGGGCACCGCAGCCGGTCCAGGCCGAGGATCAGGTCACGCGTCGTCGTGGTCGCCGCCAGCAGAAGCGACGCGAGTACGCCGAGCGTGCCCTTGGCCAGGATGTTCCAGGCCCCGTGCAACCCGTCGACGGAGAGGCTCAGCCCGGCCACGTCGACCCGCTCCCCCGCGCCGAGGAACGGCAGCGCGAACGCGAACAGCACGAACGGCAGCTCGATCAGCGCCCGGGCGAGCAGCCAGCGCGGACCCACCCGGGCCAGCGCCGCGACCACGGCGACCAGCAGCGCGTAGCCGCCGAACGCCCAGTACGCCTCGCGGGGGGTGGCGACCACCGCCACGGTGAACAGCACCATCGCGGCGATCTTCACCTCCGGCGGCAGGCGGTGCACCGGCGAGCCGGACTCGCGGTAGAGCACGTGCGCGTGCCCGGCGCCCATCCGTCGGCCCTCCCCGGCTCAGCGGTCGCCGGTGGACCGGGACGCGCCCGGCCCGCCGGTCGAGGCAGCGCTCGCCGGGCCGGCCTCGGCGCCGGTTTCCGGACCGGTCGGGCCGACACCCGCCGGGCCGGTGGAGGCGACGCCGCCGGTCGAGCCGGCGCGGGCCGGCGTGCGGCGGCGGGCCAGCCAGAACAGGCCACCGCCGACCGCGAACGTGAGCAGCACGCCGAGCACCCCGGACAGGCCGGTGGAGAGGAAGTCGTTGCCGACGCCGCGCACGCCGTAGTCGGCGAGCGGGCTGTCCGCCAGCTCGTGGTTCTTGGCCTGCTGGGCCGGGCAACTGCCGCCGGTGATCTCGTCGTCGGCGTTCACCGTGCAGCCCTTGAGCAGCGACGAGTCCAGCCCGTCCGGGTGCGACGAGGCGTAGTTGCTGACCACGCCGGCCAGCAGCAGGGCGACCAGCAGGCCACCGAGGAGGAACGGCCAGGAACGCCTGCTCATCGGACACCTCCGGCGACCGGGACGGCGGGAACCGGCGCGGCCGGTTTCAGGGCGCGCAGCGCGTACACCAGGTCGGGGCGGACCTTGGCGACGGTGACCACGGTGGTCGCGGTGATCAGGCCCTCGCCGATGCCGATCAGCAGGTGGGCGAAGGCCATCGTGCCGGCCAGTCCGCCGAGGTTGCCGCCGAGGTCGGTGGTGCCGCCCAGCCAGTATTCGAGCACGAAGCCCTGGGACGCGACCACGACGCTGACCAGCGCGGACACGAAGGCGGTGACCGCCAGCCCGGCCGAGGTCCGGGGCAGCACCCGCAGCAGCAGCGCGATCAGCAGGTAGGCGGCGGCGGTGCCGAGGATCGCCATGTTGGTGATGTTCAGGCCGAGCATGGCCACGCCGCCGTCACCGAAGACCAGCGCCTGCACGACGAGCACCACCGCCACGCAGAGCGCGCCCACCCAGGGGCCCACCAGCAGCGCGGCGAGCGCGCCGCCGAGCAGGTGGCCGCTCACCCCGGCGGAGAAGATCGGGAAGTTCAGCATCTGCACGGCGAAGATGAACGCGGCCACCAGCCCGGCCATCGGCGCCAGCCGGTCGTCGAGGTCGGCGCGGCCGCGCAGCACGCAGAACGTGAGCGCGGCGAGCGCGAAGGCCGCGAAGATCGCGGCGACGGGACCGTCGATGATCCCGTTGGAGATGTGCATCGCCAGGGTTTCCACACCGGGAGCCTATTTCCACCGTGGCGTTGTTGCCAATCCCTTGCAACAAGGGATGGTGTTGATCACCGTCGGCCGCGCGTCGCCGTCGACCACCGGCCCGGGAGCGGCGGTATCGTTCCGGCCATGACCGACCGCCTCAGCCCCGGCGACGCCGCTCCCGACTTCACCCTCCCCACCGACGACGGCGGCACGCTGTCCCTGGCCGACCTGCGCGGCCGCACGGTCATCCTGTACGCGTACCCGGCCGCCATGACGCCCGGCTGCACGAAGCAGGCGTGCGACTTCCGCGACTCGCTCGCCTCGCTCCGGGCCGCCGGCTACGAGGTGGTCGGCATCTCCCCGGACAAGCCCGCGAAGCTGGCCAAGTTCCGCGACCGGGACGCCATCACGTTCCCGCTCGTCGCCGACGAGGACAAGGCGGTGCTGACCGCGTACGGCGCGTACGGCGAGAAGCAGTCGTACGGCCGTACCGTCACCGGGGTGATCCGCTCGACGTTCGTCATCGACCCCGACGGCAAGATCGAGCGGGCGCTCTACAACGTCAAGGCCACCGGACATGTCGCCAAGCTGCGCCGCGACCTCGGCCTCGACTGAACCTGTCGGAGGGCGCGGTTACCGTCGGCTCGTGGTGCGTTACAAGTACTCACCCGAACTGCTGGCCGCGACCGCTGCGCGGGCGCGCAGCGTGACCGAGGTCATGCGACTGCTCGGGGTGCGGGTCAGCGGCGGTTCGCACGCGCACATCAGCCGACAGCTCAAGCGCGTCGGCATCGACACATCGCACTTCACCGGGCAGGCGCACAACAGGGGGCAGCCGAGCCCGCGACGCACCCTGTCGTCACAACTGCTCCTGCGACTTCCCGCCGGCTCGCGGCGCACCCCCGGCACCCGGCTGAAGTGGGCGCTGGGTGACATCGGCGTGCCGGAGGAGTGCGAGGGATGCCGCTGTGGTCCGATCTGGTTCGGCCGCCCGCTGACCCTGCACGTCGATCACGTCAACGGCGACTTCCTCGACAACCGGCCACCCAACCTGCGGATCCTCTGCCCGAACTGCCACAGCCAGACCGACACCTTCGCGGGCCGGAACAAGGGCGGCGGTCAGGCTGGACCCACGGTGGCCCGGCTCGCACACGGCTCCGGCCCGACGCCTTAGACTCAGCGGGCCGGCGGGAGTGGCGGAACGGCAGACGCGCAGGCCTTAGGAGCCTGTGTCCGGAAGGACGTGGGGGTTCGAAACCCCCCTCCCGCACCACAAGCGGTGTCGACCGCATCACGAACGTGGGGTGTCGGCGGGTCGCCGGTCGCAGGATGGCGGGCGTGGACCTGCGCTTCGTACTCGACCCCGACCTCACCCCCGAGCTGCGCGAACAGCTCATCGATCTCTGGGTGGACGTGACGAACGCCGGCGGCGCGGTGGGCTTCGTCGCCCCGGTGACCGCGGCCGAGGTCCGACCGGTCGCCGAGTCGACGCTCGCGGAGGTGGCCGGCGGGCCGGACCGGCTGCTCGCCGGCTATGAGGGCGACCGGCTCGTCGCCGTCCTGGTCATCGCCGACAACCGGTTCCACCTGAAGACGCACTGGCGGGTGCTCAAGCGCGTGATGGTGCACCCCGACACCCAGGGGCGGGGCCACGGCGCGGCGTTGATGCGCGAGGCCGAGCGGGTGGCCCGGGGCTCGGGTGTGGAGGCGCTGCACGTGACGATCCGCGACGGCCTCGGCCTTGACCACTTCTACCGGCGCCTCGGCTACCGCGAGGTCGGTCGCCTCCCCGCCGCGCTGCGCCTCTCCCCCGCCGACTCCCGCGACGAGGTCCTCATGTGGCTTGACCTGTCGCCGTGAGCGACGATGGCTGACCCTAATTCTGACCGGTCGCTATGATGGTCAACCATGGAGACCATCCCGATCACCGAAGCCAAGGCCCGGATCGCCGAGCTTGCCGACCGGGTTGCGCGGGAGCACGACCATTTCACGATCACTCGTAACGGTCGGGCCGACGTCATGCTGATCTCGGTCGCCGAGTACGAGTCGATGCGGGAGACTCTCGACCTGCTGTCGGACAGTGAAGCCTTGGCTGACCTACGCCAGTCGCGGGAGGACTTCGCGGCCGGTGACACGTTCTCGATGGACGAGGTGCGTGCCGAGTTGGAGCGGCGTCGGAACACAGCGGCCTGATGCCCCCGGCAGGCAAGCGGGTGGACGGCGTCCCCAGCGAACCGCCCGGCCCGTACACGGTGATGTTTTCCCGACAGGCTCGTCGCAATCTTCACGAGGACCTGCCGTTGGAGGTGGCGCTCGCCGCGACGGAGACCATCGAGCACGCGATCGCGGTCAACCCCTATCGAGTCGGTAAGCCTCTCGACGAACCGTTTGACGGCTTCCACTCCGCTCGCCGCGGCACGTACCGGATCATCTACCGGATCAACGAAGCCAAGCGAGTCGTCGAGATCCACTCGATTCGCCACCGGCGTGACGCGTACCGCGCCTAGACCGACAACACGTCGTAGCCGCCAACCGGTCGTCACCCGCACGCGGTGGGCACTGTGGGCGAGGTGGCCGGGAGGGCTGCGTCGAGCAGGAGCGGGGTCCCGGTCGGAGTGGGGCGGGTCGGTGACGGGGAGACGGACACCGTGGGCGTCGGGCGGGCCGACGGGGGGCGGGTGGGCTTCGCCGAGCGGGTGGTGGTGGTCGCCGCGCCGGTGCCGTACATCCGGGTGGTGCTGCGCTGCACCTGGCCGGGGAGCATCCGGATGCCGGTGGCGGTCACGCGATGGCCGTACACGTCGGTGACCCGGATCGCGTACGGGCCGGGGCCGGCGCCGGAGGGGACGAGCCAGTAGTTGTAGTCCTCGCGGTCCGCCGACCGCCACGCGCCGTTCTGCCGGACCTCCACCGAGCGCAGCGGGTTGCCGTGGTCGCCGACCAGGACGGCGAACCACCACTGGGACGCGCCCTCCTTCATCCGGAAGGTGAGCGGGCCGGGCAGCGACGGGTTCACCACCGCGCGGTAGCTGACCTTGACCACGCCCTGCACCGGGTCCGCGATCCGCGCGAACGCCTCGGCGGAGAGGTCGAGGTGGCCGGGCGCGCACTCCGGGCACTGGTCCATGACGAGCACCCGGACGGCGCCGCGCGGGCCGGTGACGTCGAGGAAGCCGCCGCAGGCCGCGCCGGCGGCGTACTCGCTCGGGCCGAGCGCGACGTAGAGCCGGTTGGCGGGGGCGGCGGGGCGGGAGCAGTTGCCGCCGGCGCCCGCGGAGTCGTAGAAGGTGGCCTTGCCGGTGTGGACGGCGGCGCCGACCGGCGGGGCGGCGCAGGCGGGGGCCGCGCCGCCGCGTACCGCGAGGGTCACCGCGACCACCACGGCGATACCGGCGAGGCCGGCGGCGGCGAGCCGGCGGCGCGTCCGGCGCGGGCCGGCCGGGGCGGGCGGACGTCCGCCGCCGGTGGTGGTCGGTGGGTGGGGCGCGCTGCCGTCGGTCACGCCGGTCGATGCTGCCGGACCGGTGTGCCGCCGGACAAGGCGGCTAAGCGAATGCTAAGGACGGCGGGTGCGGGCGACCGACGCGAGCCCGGCGAGTTCTCCGCCGAGTTCCGGGCGCTGCCGCAGCGCGTCCTCGATGCGGACCCGCCAGAGACCGGTCTCGACCGGCAGCCGGGCGTCGCCGGCCCGGCGGACGCGGTCGCGGCTCTCGGCGAGGGCCGCCCCGGCGGCGGGGCCGAGCAGGCCGTCGAACTCGCCGCGGAGCCAATCGAACAGCGTCTCGTCGTGGAACGCGCCACCGATCATCCGAGCGGTGTCCCACGCGACCCGCGGCTGGTGCGTCACCTGCATCTCGACTCCTCGGTCGACCTGGTCGTCTCGTCCATCATCGATCCATGACCGCGGCACGGCAAGGCCCGGGGCGGGCGGGACAGGCCGACCGGCCGACCCGGACCGACCGTCCGGACGAGGGTCCACGCGCCGGAACGTGAATCAGTAGCATCCTCGGCATGTCCGATCGCCACCCGCTCACCGACTCCGACACCCAGCCGCCGGTCTCCGATGTGGAGCCGGACGGGGCGGCGGAGCAGCCGGCGCCGCGGCGCCGGCGTGGCCGGCGGATCGCGCTCGTGGTGCTGCTCGTGGTGGTGCTGCTCGCCGGCGGCGGCGCGCTGGCCGGCGGCCTCTACTACCGGTCGGTGGACCGGTCGATCGACCGGGTGGACGCGTTCACCGACGTGCCCGAGGCGGATCGGCCGGCGGTCGAGGCC
The DNA here is from genome assembly GCF_044455315.1 of Micromonospora sp. NPDC051300. NCBI lineage: Bacteria > Bacillati > Actinomycetota > Actinomycetes > Micromonosporales > Micromonosporaceae > Micromonospora > Micromonospora sp. NPDC051300. The sequence continues at coordinate 42,055 of NZ_JBITEP010000011.1, forward strand.
AAGGGCGCGATGAACATCATGATTCTGGGCAGCGACTCCCGCGACCCGGAGAACACCGGCGGTTCGCGCAGCGACACGATCATCCTGGCCCACCTGCCGAAGGACCGGTCGAGCGCCCAGCTCATCTCGATCCCGCGGGACACCTGGACGGCCGTGCCCCGGTCGAAGGAGGGTCGGGGCGGGCGGGACGCGAAGATCAACGCCGCGTACGCCTGGGGTGGCGTGCCGCTGATGGTGCGGACCGTGGAGAAGTTCAGCGGCGTCCGGGTGGACAACGTGGCGATGGTCGACTTCGCCGGCTTCAAGGAGATCGTCGACGCGTTGGGCGGCGTCGACATCGATGTGGAGAAGGGCTTCACCACGCGCTACTCGCTGATCGGCACCCGGACGTTCGCCCAGGGCCGGCAGACCATGGACGGGGCCGCCGCGCTGGACTACGCGCGGGAGCGGCACGCCTTCCCGGACGGCGACTTCGCCCGGATCCGGCACCAGCAGCAGGTGATCAAGGCGATCCTGGACAAGGCGGCCTCCGGCGGCGTGCTGACCAACCCGGCCAAGCTGAACTCGTTCGTGCGGGCCACGTCCAGCTCGGTCGCGGTCGACAAGTCACTGTCGCTCGTGGACTTCGCGATGGAGTTGCGGGGCCTGCGGGGCGGCAACCTGACGTTCTTCACCTGCCCGACCAAGGGCACCGGCCGGGTCGGCAGCGAGAGCGTGGTGTTCGCGGACCCGGCGCGCGCTCGGACGCTCTTCCAGGCGGTCCGCCGCGACTCGGTCCCCGACATCCTCGCGGCCGGCCCGAAGTAGGGGGCGTCACGGGGGAGGGAGCGCCATGGCACGCCTACCGGCGTTCGAGCATCCGGCCGCGCAGCCGGGCGGAGCCGCGTCGATGACCGGCAGCATGGACACGACGACGGTGCTGCCGTACGCCGGCTCCCGGGCGTCGACGCGTACCCGGCGGTTGCGGGCCTGGATGGTGACCGCGCCGATCGACGTGGCGGCGCTGCTGGCGCCGCTGCTGCTGACCCAGACCTACTGGCGCGGGACGCTGTTCAACGCGGCGCTCGCGGTGAGCTTCTTCGCGGCGGGCGGGCTCTACCGGCCCCGCCGGCACATCAGCATCCTGGACGAGCTGCCCGGCCTCGGCGGCCGGCTGCTGGCCTCCGGCGCGGTGGTGGCGATCATCGCGGCGCTGCGGCACGACTCGGTGCTCTACGTCAGCGGCTTCATGCGCGGGGTGGCGTTCTCCGCCGGCCTGGTGGTGGTGGGCCGGGCGGTCAACACCCGGATCGTGCTGCTGGCCCGCCGGCGTCGCTGGGTGGAGCACAACGCGATAGTGGTGGGCGGCGGGCCGATCGGCGGCGAGCTGGCCCGGCTGCTGCGCCGCTACCCGCAGTACGGGCTGCGGTTCGTGGGCGCGGTGGACGTGCCGTCGCGGCAGCGGCTCGGATCGCTGCCGCTCATCGGCACGCTCGACGACGTGGAGCAGCTCGTCACGATGCTGGAGTGCGAGGTCCTGGTGATCGCGGACCCGGACTGCGCCGAGGCCGAGCTGATGGAGGCGCTGCTGCGGCCGGCCAGCTCGCGGTGCGACCTGTGGGCGGTGCCGCGCCTGTGGGGCTCCCGGTCGTTGGGCGCCCACCAGGACCACATCGGAGCGTTCCCGATCGTGAAGATCGGCGACACCACGTTGACCGGTCCCCGGTGGCGGGTCAAGCGCGCCTCGGACGTGCTCTTCGCCGTGGTCGCGCTCGTCGTGCTGAGCCCGGTGCTGCTGCTGTGCGCGGCCGCCACGTTCCTCGACGGCGGTCGCGGGGTCTTCTTCCGGCAGGAGCGGATCGGCCGCTACGGCCGGCCGTTCCAGGTGGTCAAGTTCCGCTCGATGCGCCCGGCCGACGAGCACGAGTCGCAGACCACCTGGTCGATAGCGCACGACCGGCGGGTCGGGCCGATCGGGCGGTTCATGCGGCGCACCTCGCTGGACGAGCTGCCGCAGTTGTGGAACATCCTGCGCGGCGAGATGAGCGTGGTGGGGCCGCGACCGGAGCGGCCGCACTTCGTGGAGAAGTTCTCCGTGGCGTACCCCACCTACGCGATGCGTCACCGGGTGCCTGTCGGGTTGACCGGTCTGGCGCAGGTCAGCGGCCTGCGCGGGGACACGCCGATCTCGGACCGGGCCCGGTTCGACAACTACTACGTGGAGAACTGGTCGCTCTGGCTCGACATCAAGATCGTGCTGCGGACGGTGACGGAGGTGTTCCGGGGAGCCGGTCGATGAAGGCGGTCAGGTCGGCGTGCCAGTGCGCCGGCGGCGGCAGCTTCGCCGCGGCCCACCGGCCGTGCGCCAGGACGCCGTAGCGGGGGCGGGGCGCCGGGCGGGGGAACCGGTCGCCGGTGGTCGGCCGGACCCGGTCCGGGTCGAGGCCGCGCAGCGCGAGGACCGCGCGGGCGAGGCCGTACCAGGTGGTCTCGCCGGACGCGGTGCCGTGGTAGACGCCCGGGGCGGCGTCGCCGGCCAGCGCCGCGTCGGCGAGCGCGACGAGCCGCCCGGCGAGCCGGTACGACCAGGTCGGTTGGCCGTGCTGGTCGTCCACCACGTCGAGCCGGTCGCGTTCGGCGGCCAGCCGCAGCACGGTGGTGACGAAGTTGTGCCCGTGGGCGCCGTAGAGCCAGGCGGTCCGCACCACGTAGCCGCTCTCCGGCAGCAGCCGCGCCACGGCCCGTTCCCCCGCGAGCTTGCCGCGCCCGTACGCGTTGACCGGCCCGGTCGGCGCGTCCTCCGGGTACGGCTCGGTGGCGTCGCCGGGGAACACGTAGTCGGTGGAGACGTGCACCAGTCGGGCGCCGGTGGCCGCGCAGGCGCGGGCCAGGTGCGCGACCGCGTCGCCGTTGACCGCGGTGGCGTCGGGCTCCCGGCTCTCCGCCGCGTCCACGTCGGTCCACGCCGCCGCGTTGAGCACCACGTCGTGCCCGGCGACCGCGTCGCGGACCGCGTGCGGGTCGGTGACGTCGAGGTCGGCGCGGGCGGCGGCGGTGACGGCGGTGTCCGGCCTGTCGCGCAGCACCGCCAGCAGGTCCCGCCCGAGCATGCCGCCGGCGCCGGTGACCAGCACCCGGCTCATCCGTGCGCCGCCTTCAGCGGCTCCCACCAGGGCCGGTTCTCCCGGTACCAGCGCACGGTCTCGGCCAGGCCGTGGTCGAGGTCGATGCTCGGGGCGTACCCCAGCTCGGTTTCGATCTTGGTGATGTCCAGCGAGTAGCGGCGGTCGTGGCCCTTGCGGTCGGCGACCGGCACGACCCGGTCCCAGTCGGCGCCGCAGGCCGCCAGCAGCTTCCCGGTCAGCTCCCGGTTGGTCAGTTCGGTGCCGCCGCCGATGTGGTAGACCTCGCCGGCGCGGCCCTTCTCCTGCACCAGCGCGATGCCCCGGCAGTGGTCGTGCACGTGCAGCCAGTCCCGGACGTTGCCGCCGTCGCCGTAGAGCGGGACGGTGCCGCCGTCGAGCAGGTTGGTGACGAAGAGCGGGACGACCTTCTCCGGGAACTGGTACGGCCCGTAGTTGTTGGAGCAGCGGGTCACCACCACGTCCAGGCCGTGGGTGCGGTGGTAGGCGAGCGCCAGCAGGTCGGAGCCGGCCTTCGAGGCCGAGTACGGGGAGTTCGGCGCCAGCGGCCAGCTCTCCGTCCAGGAGCCGGAGTCGATCGAGCCGTACACCTCGTCGGTGGAGACGTGCACGAACCGGCCGGTGCGGTGGCGCAGCGCGGCGTCGAGGAGCGTCTGGGTGCCCAGCACGTTCGTGACGACGAACGGCGCCGCCCCGGTGATGGAGCGGTCGACGTGCGACTCGGCGGCGAAGTGGACGATCACGTCGTGGCCGGGCACCACCTGGTCGACAAGCGCCGGGTCGCCGATGTCGCCGTGCACGAACCGCAGCCGGGGGTCGTGGCGCACCGGGTCGAGGTTGGCCGGGTTGCCGGAGTAGGTGAGCTTGTCCAGCACGGTGACCGCGGTGGGCGCGGTCCGCGGCGCCCGGGCCGGGTCGCCGCCGGGCCGGCCGAGCAGCGTCCGCACGTACTCCGACCCGATGAAGCCGGCGCCGCCGGTGACGAGGATCCTCACGGGTGGTGGAGTTTACGCGACGGTAGTCTCCGCGGGTGCGTGGAATCCTTCTCGCCGGCGGGACCGGGACCCGGCTCTGGCCGATCACCCGGGCGGTCTCCAAGCAGCTCATGCCGGTGTTCGACAAGCCGATGGTCTACTACCCGCTCTCCACGCTGGTGATGGCCGGGGTGCACGAGATCCTGGTGGTCACCACGCCGGACGACCGCCCGCAGTTCGAGCGGCTGCTCGGCGACGGCGGCCAGTGGGGGCTGCGGCTGGCGTACGCCGAGCAGGCCCGCCCGGAGGGCATCGCGCAGGCGTTCGTGCTCGGTGCGGACTTCGTCGGCGACGACTCGGTGGCGCTGGTCCTCGGCGACAACATCTTCCACGGCGTCGGTCTCGGCCGGCAGTTGGCGCAGCACGGCGACCCGACCGGCGGCCGGGTGTTCGCCTATCCGGTCGCCAACCCGGGCGACTACGGCGTGGTCGAGTTCGACGCGGCCGGTCAGGTGATGTCGATCGAGGAGAAGCCGGCCCGGCCCCGGTCCCGGTACGCGGTTCCCGGTCTCTACTTCTACGACAACCGGGTGGTCGACATCGCCCGCAAGCTCACGCCCAGCGCGCGTGGCGAGCTGGAGATCACCGCGGTCAACGAGACGTACCGCGAGTGGGGCGAGCTGTCGGTGACCGTGCTGGACCGGGGCACCGCGTGGCTGGACACCGGCACGTTCGCCTCGATGATGCAGGCCGCCGAGTTCGTCCGGGTGATCGAGGAGCGGCAGGGCATGAAGATCGGCTGCGTCGAGGAGGTGGTCTGGCGGTCCGGGCTGATCGACGACGACCGGCTGCGCGCCCTGGCCGAGCCGCTGGTCCGCAGCGGCTACGGCAGCTACCTGCTCGGCCTGCTGGCGGACCGGTCGGCCGCCGGGGGCTGGTCGTGAAGGTCCGGCCGCTGGGCATCGAGGGGGCGTGGGAGATCACCCCGGTGCCGCACGGCGACCCGCGCGGGCTGTTCCTGGAGTGGTACCGGTTCGACCGGCTCGCCGAGGCGGTCGGGCACCCGCTGCGGCTGGCCCAGGGGAACCTCTCGGTCTCCGCGCGCGACGTGGTCCGCGGCATCCACTTCGCCGACGTGCCGCCCGGCCAGGCGAAGTACCTGACCTGCGTGCGGGGGGCGGTGCTGGACGTGGTGGTGGACGTGCGGACCGGCTCGCCGACGTTCGGCAGGTGGGAGGCGGTACGCCTGGACGACGTCGACAGGCGCGCCGTCTACCTGGCCGAGGGGCTGGGGCACGGCTTCTGCGCGCTGACCGACGACGCGACGTTGAGCTACCTCTGCTCCACCACGTACCGGCCGGCGGCCGAGCACACCGTGCACCCGCTCGACGCGGACCTCGCCATCGACTGGCCGACCGGCACGCCGCTGCTCTCCGCCCGGGACGCGGCGGCGCCGAGCCTGGCCGAGGCGCGGGCCGCGGGCCTGCTGCCCGACCACGACACCTGCCGGTCCTACGTGGACGGCCTGCGGCTCGCCCTCTGACCGCCGGCGGCATTTGTCCGGCGGGTTGGCGGCCACCGCGACCGACCCCATATCCTGCCTTCGCTCTCGGCCCGCCCGCCGGAAGCTGCCACGGGGAGGAAAGCACGATGTCCGGTCCGCCGCCCGCCGCGTCCACCCCGGCGACGGCGGCCCCGGTGCCCGCCCTCGGCGACGCGTCCGTGGCGCTGGTGCACGAGTGGTTCGGCGTCACCGGCGGCTCCGAGCAGGTGTTCCGCAGCATCGCCGAGCTGTTCCCCCGGGCGCAGCGGTTCGCCCTGTGGAAGGACGACGGGGTGGACGAGCCGGGCCTGCGCGAGTCGTGGCTGGCCCGCACCCCGATGCGGCGCCGCAAGGCGATGGCGCTGCCGCTGATGCCGGTGGTGTGGCGGACGCTGACCCGGGAACGCTTCGACGTGGTCATCTCGTCCAGCCACGCCTTCGCGCACACGGTCCGGCTGGGCCCGCCGGAGACCACCCGGCACCTGAGCTACGTGCACGCCCCGGCGCGCTACCTGTGGAACCCGGCGACCGACGGGCGCGGCGCGAGCCCGCTGCTCGCCCTGCCCCGGCGCGCGCTGCGCGGCGTCGACGTGCGGCTGAGCCGGCACGTGCACGCGTACGCGGCGAACTCGCGTGAGGTGCGCGACCGGATCCGGCGCCACTGGGGACGGGACGCCGTGGTGATCAACCCGCCGGTGCGGGTGGACTGGTTCGCGGGCGCGCCGGCCGCCGACCGGGCCCAGCCGCGCGACTACCTGCTCGGCGTCGGGCGCTGGATCCCGTACAAGCGGTTCGACCTAATCGTGGCCACCGCGGAGGCCGCCGGGCTGCCGCTCGTCGTCGCCGGCTCCGGCCCCGAGGAGGCCCACCTCCGCCGGCTCGCCGAGCGGGCCGCCGTGCCCGTCACGTTCGAGGTCGCGCCGAGTCAGGAGCGGCTGCGGCGGCTCTACTGGGGGGCGCGGGCGCTGCTCTTCCCGGTGCACGAGGACTTCGGCATCGTGCCGGTGGAGGCGCAGGCGTGCGGCACCCCGGTGATCGGGCTGCGCCGCGGCGGGCTGCGGGAGACCGTGATCGACGGGGAGACCGGGCTGCTCGTCGACTCCACCGACCCGCGTGACCACGCGGCGCTCACCCGACGCCTCGACGAGCTGCGGCCGGAACGCGTCCGGGCCCACGCGGCCACCTTCTCCGAGGCGTCGTTCGCCGCCGCCTTCGCCGCCTGGGTGACGGCAGCCGTTGCCTAGCCCGCACCGGGCGGCGGGCCGATGACCACCCTCGGCATCGCCGTCGTCGACTACCGCAGCGCGGCCGACTCCGCCGGCCTGGTCCGCTCGATCGTGGCCCACCACCACGACCCCGACCTGCGGGTGGCCGTCGCGCTCGTCGACAACGGCGACCGACGCGCCCCGCTGGAGGAGGTCGCCGACCTCGCCCGCCGGCACGGCCTGCTGGCGCGGGTGCTGCACGGGCACGGCAACGTCGGGTACGCCGCCGGCAACAACCTCGCCGCGCGGTGGCTGCGCGACGCCGGGGCCGACCTGATCTGGGTGCTCAACCCGGACGCCCGGATCACCGGCGGGTCGCTCGCCTCGGCGGCACGTCTCGGCGCGGGCGACGAGTGCGTGGTCGGCGCGACCGCGTACCGGGACGCCGGCGGGACGGTCCGGCCCGACCTGGGCGCGGTCGACCTGTGGACCGGCCGCAGCGGACGGTCGCCGAGGCCGCGTGCGCTGACCTACGTGGCCGGGCACTCCGTGCTGCTCACCCGGGCGGCGTTCGACCGCCTGGGCGGGTTCTGCGAGGAGTTCTTCCTGTTCTACGAGGAGGCCGACCTGGCGGTCCGGTGTGCCCGGCTCGGCGTACCGGTGCGGGTCGTCGCGGACCTGCTGGTGACGCACGCCGGCGGCGGCGCGACCGGCGCGACCACCGACCTGCGGGCCAAGTCGCTGCTGACCTGGTTCCACGCCAGTCGCAGTTGCGTGGTCTTCTTCCGGCGGCACTACCGCCGCCGCCTGCCGGTGGCGGTGGCGGCCCGGGCGCTCTACGCCGGCCGGGCCCTGCTGGCGGCCGGCCCGGCGGCGGCGGGCGCGGTGCTGCGCGGCACGGCGGCGGGGTTGCGGTCGTGATCGCGGCGATCCGGCGGGCGGTCGCCAGCGCCACCCTGATGTACGTCGTCGCGCTGGCCATGTCGGGCGTGGCCATTCTGCTCAGCATCGCGCTCCCGCCCGCCGAGCGGGGTCTGCTGGTGGCCACCACGGCGAGCGCCACGATCGCCGTGGCGGTCGGCGGGCTGTCGCTGGAGACGTTCCTGCTGGCGCAGGGGCGGCGCTGGCTCGACGAGCTGGCCGGGCGCCGCAGCCTGCTCGTCTACCTCGCCACCGTGCCGTTGACCGCCGCGCTGGCCTGGGTGTTCGCGCACTACTCCGAGGAGGCGAGGCCGGGTCTGGCGGTCCTCGGCGCGGCGTGCCTCGCGGCGAGCAACGTGCCGGCCGCCGCCGGGCTCACCCTCGGCGGCTTCCTCAGCGTCTACCGCTACCGGGCCGTGTTCGCCGCCGTCGCGCCGGCGCTGTACGCCGCGCTCATCCTCACCGGGGTGGACGACGCGGACCGCTGGCTGGTGGTGTGGCTCGGCTGCCAGACGCTGATGGCGGCGGCGTTCTGGGCGCGGCACGGCCGGCCGCTGGTCCGGCTGCTGCGGCGGGCCGCCCCGCCCCGGGAGCGGATCACCCGGTTGGGGCTCACCCACACCGGCGCGGTGGCCCAGGTCTTCACCTACCGCTTCGACCAGTTGGCGCTGGCCCGCCACCAGGGGCCGGACGTGCTGGCGGTCTATTCCCTTGCGGTCGCGGCGATCGAGTTCACCCAGGCCGGCGCCGTGGTCGCCGCGCAACGCACGCTCGGCGACCACGAGGACGGCTCCGACCGGCGGCTCGCCGGGCTGCTGCGCCGGGCGGTCTGGCTGTCCGCCGGGATGGGGGTGCTGGTCCTGGCCGGGCTCGCCGCGATCGGGGTGTTCGCCGACGGCTACACCGCCGCCCTGCTGATCGGGCTGATCCTGGTGCCGCGCAGCATCGCGGTGACCATCGGCAAGGTGCTCAGCGCCCGGCTGGTCAACCTCGGCGGCGAGCGGGCGACCGCGGTGATCGCGGTGGGTACCGCCGTGGCCGCGATCGTCGGCTACTCTCTCACCGCTCCCGTGTTCGGCGCCGTGGGCGTCGCCGCCGTGTCGGTGGCGCTCTTCGCGGCGCACAGCACGGTCACCGCCGTCACGCTGCGGAGCTGGCCCGCGCGGCAGGACGCGCCGGAACCCGCGCCCGCGGCCCGCAACAGTGAGGTTGGCAGCAGTGCCTGACACGGTCGTCGCGGTGATCCTCAACTGGAACTGCGCGGACGACACGCTGCGCTGCCTGCGGGCCGTGCTCGCCGGCAGCCTCGTGCCCGAGGTCGTGGTCGTGGACAACGGCTCCACCGACGACTCCGTCGCGAGGCTGGCCCACCTCGACGGGTCGGCCACCTTGCTGCCGCTCGACGACAACCTCGGCTACGCGGGCGGGATGAACGCCGGCATCCGGGCCGCCCGGGAACGCGGCGCCGACTGGGTCTGGCTGCTGAACGCCGACGCGGTGCCCCGGCCGGGCGCGCTGGCCGCGCTGCTGGCGCACCGGCAGCGGTTCACCGTGGCGACGTCGGTGCAGACCACCTCGGCGCGTCCGGACGACCCGGACCCGGAGCCGTACGTGGTCGCCGCCACGCTGCCGGGCGGCCGGGTCCGCCCGTTCGGCTGCGCGGGATGCGCCGAGGGCATGCACGAGGTGGACGTGGTCACCGGCGCGGCGCTGCTGCTGCGGGTGGCCGACGTGGTGCGGGTCGGGTTCTTCGACGAACGCTTCTTCCACTACAAGGAGGAATTCGACCTGGTCCGCCGGATCGCCGACGCGGGTGGGCGGATCGCCCTGGTCTGCGACTCCGAGGTCTGGCACAGGCGGGGCGGCAGCCTCGCCGGGTCCAGCCCGCGGGCGCGCTACTACTACCACCGCAACGAGATCCTGTACGTGCGCAAGCACTACCGCCGCCCGCTGCGGCGGCTGCTGCTCGGCGAGCCGATCCACTACCGGCGGGTGGCGACCGCGCTGCTGCGGCTGACCGGCGGGCGGGAGCGCCGGCTCGACTCGCGCGCGGTCCTCGTCGGCTACTGGGACGGCCTGCGGGGCGTCCACGGCGCCACCGAGAGGTTCTGAGGGTGCACCTGCTGTTCGTGAGCCACTCGGCGGAGCTGATGGGCGCGGAACGGTCGCTCGTCGCGCTGGTGCGCGAGGCGGCCCGGGTGCGCGGTCACCGGGTGACCGTCACGCTGCCGGCGTCCGGTCCGCTGGAGTCCGCGCTGACCGAGGCGGGCGCCGCCGTGACGGTCCTGCCGACCCGGCTCTGGATGGGCCGACGGCACCGGGGACCGGTCGGCGTGGTGCGGTCGGTGCAGGCGCTGGCCTCGGTGCCCCGCTACCGGCGGTTCCTGCGGCGGGCACGGCCCGACGTGGTGGTCACCAACTCGGCAGTGGTGCCGGCCGGCGCGTTCGCCGCCCGGCTGGCCGGCGTCCGGCACGTGTGGACGGTCCGGGAGAGCCTGCTGACCAACCCGAGCCTGCGCTCCGCGCTGCCCCGCCGGACGATCGCCCGGATCATCGCCGCCCGCTCGGACGGCGTCGTCGCCATCTCGCGCTACGTCGCCGATCAGGTGCTGGCTGCGGCGCCCGACGCCGGGCCGAAGCTGCGGATCGTCGCGCCCCCGGTGGAGCCGCGCGCGGCGCGTCCCCGGTCCGGCGGGCACGAGCCGGGCACGGCGGGGTTGGCACGGCTGGTGCTGCTCGGGCGGTTCACGCCGGAGAAGGGGCAGGCGGACGCCGTCGAGGCGCTCGGACGCTGCCTGCGGGCCGGACGCCCGCTGCGGCTGACGCTGGCCGGCGTCGGTGACCCGGCCGCCCAGCGGGCCGTCCGGGACCTCGCCGAGCGGCACGGCGTCGGTGACCTCGTCGACGTGCGGGAGTGGGTGGACGACCCGTACCCGCTCTACGCGGCGGCGGACGCGACCCTGATGCTGTCCCGCAACGAGGCCTTCGGCCGGGTGACGGTGGAGTCGCTGACGGCGGGCACGCCGGTGATCGGCTACCGGGCCGGCGCCACCACCGAACTCCTCGCCGACGGCGGCGGCGTGCTCGTGGCCCCGGATGCCGGGGAGCTGGCGCGCACCCTGCTGGGCCTGGCCGCGGACCCGGACGCCGTGGGCCGTCTCCGGTCCGCCGCCGCCCGGCGGGCCGGCGCGCTGGCCGCCGCCCCCTCGCCGGCGTCGCGCTTCCTGTCCTACCTGGAGGATCCACGGGTGGACGTCGAGTGATGCGGTCGCGGGAGTCGATCTGGTGGCCGGCCACGTCGGCGCTGGCGGTCGGCGTGCTCGCCGGTTGGCGGCCCCTGCTGGCCGGCGCGGTGGGCCTGGTCGCGGTGGCCGGCTGGGCGCTGCGGACCCCGGACCGGCTGAACCACGCGCTCTTCGCGGTGCTGTTCCTGGTGCCGGTCACGGTCCGGCTCGGCGGGTCGGGCAAGCCGGTGTGGATCGTGCTGCTCACCGCGACGACCCTCGCCCTGATCGGCCGGCTCCAGCGCCTGCGGCCGGACGAGCCGCTGGCGTCCGCCGGTACGGCCGCGTTCGTGCTGCCCGCCGCCGGGGTGCTCGCCGCGCTGGCGCACTGGAGCGGGCCGAAGGACCTGCTGTTCGCGCTCGCCCCGTTCGTCTGCTACGCCCTGATCACCTGGCACGTGGTGGCGGAGGCCCGGCGGGACCCGGCGGCGTTCGTCCGGCTGGCCCGGTTCCTCGCCTGGCTGGGCGTGCCGCTGGCGCTCCTCGCGATCTACCAGCGGGCCACCGGGGCATGGCCGGTCCTCGACGAGTTGGCGGTCAGCAACGCCTTCACCTCGTCGGCGGGCGCCGGCCGGTCCGTCGCCACGACCGGCCATCCGATCGTCTACGGCGCCTACTGCCTGATGTCGGTGTGCGTGGCGCTCACCCTGCGCGGCCGGGCCTGGCCGGTGCCGTTCGCCGCCGGCGTGGTCGGGCTGCTGCTCTCCGGCTCGCGCAGCGCCTGGATCGGGGTGGGATGCGCGGCGGTGGTCTGGTATCTCGCCCGCCGCCCGAGGCTGACCCGCCGGGGCGTCGCGGTCGCCGCGGCCACCGCCGCCGCCGCGGCCGCGCTGGCGCTGGCCGGGCCGGCCCCGGTGCGGGACACCGTCGACATGGTCCGCGCCCGGCTGACCGACGTCGGCGGGTCCAGCTCCGCGACGGCCCGCTACGGCCGGTACGAGGTGGCGTGGGACGCGCTCACCGACGGCGTCGACCGGCTGCTGTTCGGGCTCGGGCCGGAGGCGCACGTCCGCTTCTTCCAGCAGGTGGGCATCGGTGACCACCTGGCGCAGACGTTCGACAACAGCTTCCTCACCCTCTGGTACGACCTGGGGCTGCTGACGCTGCTGCCGTTCGTCGCCCTGCTGGTGGCGCTCGTCGTGCGGGCCCGGTCGCTGGCCGCCCGGCTGCTCGTGGTGGGGATGACGGCGCAGATCTTCTTCTTCGACTTCTATCTGTGGCCGTGTGCCGCGGCCGTGTTGATCCTGGCCGCCGGCCTGGCCGTCGTCGACCAGGGCGTCGACGCGGACCGCCCCCCGGCCCCGCCGGCCGGGGTGGGCGCCGGGTCGCCCGCCGCAGCAGGGAAGGACCACACGTGAGGCTCATCGGTGCATCCCGGCCGGTCGCCGGCTCGCCGGGCTCGGCGGCGCGCGCCGCCGGCGGCGTACCGGCCGTCGACCGGTCCCGGCTCGTCGCCCGCCGGTGGACCGAGCTGACCCCGGCGCAGGTGGCGCGGGCGGTACGCCGGTACCGGTGGACGGTGCTGGTCCTGGTGCTGCTCGGCGGCGTCGGCGGCGGGCTGGCCGCCGCGTCGCAGACCCCGGTCTACCGGGCCCAGGCGCGGCTGCTGTGCTCGCCGAACTTCCCGACAAACGACGTCGGGCGGCTCGACGTGGGCGGGAACTACATCCTGCAGCGGGTCCGGTCGTACACCGAGGTGGCCGACAGCACCGAGGTGGCCGCGGCGGTGACCGCGCGACTCGGCCTGTCCGACTCGCCGGAGGAGCTGTTGTCGCGGGTCAGCGTGACCAGCCGGGCCAGCACCGCCGTGCTGACCGTCGAGGTCGACGACGTCGACCCGGAGCGGGCCCGGGACGTCGCGAACGCCGTCGCCGAGGAGATCCCGGCGTACATCGCGCGGATCGAACGGCCGGCCGGCGTCGACAGGTCGCCGGTCAAGGTCACCGTCGTCCGCCCGGCGGTGGCCCCCGAGTCGCCGGACTCCCCCCGGCCGCTCACCGACGTCGGCCTGGGCCTGGTGGGTGGGCTGGTGGTGGCGGCGGTGACCGCGCTCGGGCGGTACGCGCGCGACCCGGCCGTCCGGGACCCCCGGCACGCCGCCGAGGTGGCGGACCTCGTCCTGCTGGCCGACGCCGGGCCGGTGGGCCCCACCCCGCTCACCCCCGACCGGGTGGCCGAGCGGGCGGACGAGCTGCGGCGGGTGCGGACGGACGTCCGGCTCCAGGCGGCCGGTGGACCGCTTACCGCGATCGCCGTGGTCGAGCCCACGGCCGGCGTCGGGGCGACGGTCGCCGCGGCCTACCTGGCGGTCGCGTTCGCCCAGGCCGGCGACCCGGTGGTGGTCGTCGACGCCGACCCCGGCCGCCCGTCGGCGCACGAGCTGTTCGGCATCGGCAACGACACCGGCGTGACGACGGTCCTCGACGGTGGGTCCCCGGCGCGTGACGCGCCGGTGCGGTGGACGCCGGACCTGCCGCTGCACGTCCTTCCCGCCGGGCCGGGCGGGTCCGGGCCGATCCCGCCGGACCGGCTCGCCGACCTGGTCGCGGAGCTGCGCCGCGACCGGACCCTGGTGGTCGTCGTGGGCCCGCCGCTGCTGTCGGACGCGGACACGCTGCGCCTGGTCGAGGCCACCGACGCCACGGTGGTCGCCGCCGTCCCCGGGTCGACGGACGCGGACTCGCTGGCGACCGCGGCGCGGGTGCTGCGGCAGGTGCCGGCGCGCCTGCTCGGCCTGGTCACGGTGGGCCGGTCCGGGTAGCCGGCAACGGGTTCCCGCCGCCGCCGGCCGCCACCTAGGCTGGTCCGAATGAGGGATGACGTCGCGATGCTGTTGCGGCGGGCGACCTTCGGCCCGACGGCGTCCGAAGTGGCGGCGGCCCGGCGGGCCGGATACGCGGCCACCGTCGCACGGTTGACCTCGCCGGTGGGGCCGGACCGGGGCGCCGCCGCCGCGCCGGTCCCGGACCTCGGCCGGGACCCGTTCGACGACCTGCCCGACCCGACAGTCGAGCAGCGCGCCGCCGCCGAGGCGACCCGCCGGCACCACACCGACACCATCATCAGGTGGTGGCTCGACCGGCTCACCGTCGCCGACCACCAGGCCACCGAGAAGCTGTTGTTCTTCTGGCACGGGCACTGGGCCACCTCGATCCGCAAGGTGGGCAGCCCGCAGTTCATGCTGGCGCAGCACCAGAAGATGCGCGTCGCGCCGGACGTCCGGGCGATGGCCCGTGCCCTCGTCTGCGATCCGGCGCTCGTCTACTGGCTGGACGGGCAGCTCAACACCAAGGACGCGCCGAACGAGAACCTGGCGCGCGAGCTGATGGAACTCTTCCTGCTGGGCATCGGCAACTACACCGAGCGCGACGTCAAGGAGGCGGGGCGGGCGCTGACCGGCTGGCGGACCGACCTCGGCGTACCGGCCACGGCGATCTTCTTCCCGGAGGACCACGACGCCCGGCCCAAGACGATCCTCGGCGCCACCGCCGCCTTCGACGCCTTCACCCTGGTCGGGCATCTGGTCAACCGGCCGGCGTGCGCCCGGTTCATCGCCGCCCGGCTGTGGTTCCGCTACGGCTCGTCGACCGAGCCGCTCGCCCGGTCGACCGAGCAGCGGATGGTGGCCGCCTTCCCGGTGGGCGCCCGGATGCTGCGGGCCCTGCTCTCCGACGACGAGTTCCGCTCGGGCCGGCACCGGCTGGTGAAACAGCCTGTCGAGTGGCTGGTCGGCGCGCTGCGACAGCTCGGCCTGCGGCCGGCGCGGCTCTCCGGGGAGACGCTGCACCAGCTCACCACCGGCCTGGGCGGGCTCGGGCAGGTGCCGTTCGCGCCGCAGAGCGTGGGCGGCTGGCCGGCCGGCACGGCCTGGCTCAGCTCGGCGGCGGCACAGATCCGGCTGGGCCTGGCCGACCTGCTCGCCGGGCTCGCGTACGCCGAGCGCGGCGACGACGTGGACCGCATGAACCCGGAGCGGCTGGCCGAGGTGCTCGCCGTGGACACCTGGACCAATCGCACCTACCTGGCCCTGAAGCGGGCCGGCAGCCCCCGCCAGCTCCTCACTCTCGGCCTGGTGAGCCCGGAATACCTGGTGAACTGAGATGGATCCCCTGACCCGGCGCAGGTTCCTGCTCGCCTCCACCGCGGCCGGCGGGGCCGCCGCGGTCGCGGCGGGCGGGATCGGGCTGGCCGAACTCCTGTCCACCGCGCGGGAGCGGGGGTCCGCACCGGACGACCGCACCGGCCGCCTGGTGGTGGTCACCCTCTACGGCGGCAACGACGGGCTCAACACCGTCGTGCCGTACGCGGACGCGGCGTACCACTCGGCCCGGCCGGAGCTGGCGTACGAACCGGAGCGGGTGCTGAGGCTGGACGACGCGCTCGGTCTCAACCCGGTCCTCACCGGACTGAAGCGCCTCTGGGACCGCGAGCAGGTGGGCATCGTGCTGGGCGTCGGCTATCCCCGGCCGGACCGCAGCCACTTCCGGTCGATGGACATCTGGCAGACCGCGTCGCCCGCGCAGCCGGTCGCGACCGGTTGGGTGGGCCGCTGGCTGGACGGCACCGGCGCTTCGGCCGAAGCGGCTGTGAGCTTCGAGCCGGTGCTGCCGCCGCTGCTGGTCGGCGAGCGGCGCTCCGGCGCCTGCGTGGCCATCGGTGGCCTGCGGTTGCCGCCCGGCGTCGACACCGGCATGGTGGCCGCGTTGGGCGAGGTGCAGGACGGCGAGTCCGAGTTGCAGGTGCGTGCCGCGCAGGCGTACCGGGATCTGCTGGACGTGGACTCGCTGGTCCGGCAGGCGGACCACCGTGAGGCGACCACGGACCCGGCCGACCGTCCGGTCGCCACCGCGACCGGCGGCGCGGTCTCGCTGGCCGCGCAGCTCGCGCTGGTGGCCCGGTGCGTGGAGGCGGGGGTGCCCACCCGGGTCTTCTCGGTGAGCCTGGGCGGGTTCGACACCCACGCCCAGGAGCGGGTCGGGCAGGAGGCGCTGCTCGGCCGGCTCGACGAGGCGTTGTCGTCGTTCGTCGACCGGCTGGGCCGCACGGCCGCCGGCCGGCGGGTGACGGTTGTCGTCTACAGCGAGTTCGGCCGCCGGGTCCGGGCCAACGCGTCCGACGGCACCGACCACGGCACGGCCGGTCCGGTGTTCGTGCTGGGTCCCCGGGTCGCGGGCGGGTTCCACGGCGAGCAGCCGAGCCTGACCGACCTCGACGCCGGCGATCTCAAGGCGACCACGGACTTCCGCGACGTCTTCGGCGCGCTGCTGGCGACCGTGCTGCACGCCGAGCCGTCCCGTTACCTGGGCGGCTACCTGCCGAAGCCGCTGTCGCTCCTGCGCGCCGACGGCTGAGGCCGGGCTCAGCCCCGGGCGCGGGAGCGGGCCGCCACCGCCAGGGCGACGAGCGTCACCAGCAGCGCCACGCCGAGCCCGACGAGCACGAACACGGCCCAGTTCGGGAACGTCTGCGCGCGGTCCGCGATGGCCTGCCGGTCGCCGGCGTTGCCGCGGTAGGTCTCGGCCACGTGGTTGGTGGGCGAGTCGGTCACCGTGGCGCCCAACTGCTTGATCGCGGCCGGGTACTGGCCGGCGAAGTAGGCGTCCAGCCCGCTGCGGTAGCGCTTGTCGACGGGGCCCAGCCCGGGGGTGACGCCGGCCTCGGCGAGCAGGGCGCCGAGCGTGGTCACCGGCACGACCACCCGGTTCGCCTTGGTGGCCGACGACTCGTCGTTGTCGAGCATGCCGACGACCCGGCCGCTCGTGTCGACAACCGGCCCGCCCCGGGAGTGGCTGCCGACGTCGTCGCCGACCCGGAACACCGACACCGGTCCCTGGCTGCCCCAGGCGGTCACGGTCACCTGCTTGGCGGCGACGGTGTAGGTGGCGGTGCGGGGGTCCTTCTCGCTCGTGGCGTAGCCGATCGACAGCAGCGACGCACCCGGCTGGATCTCGGCCGTGGTGTTCAGCTCCGCGACGGGCAGGTGTTCGTCGGCGAGCTTGACCAGCGCGACGTTGCCGGCGGCGGCGTCCCACGTCCTGACGATCTCGCCGGGGATCGCCGGGGCCTCGGTGCGGCCGCCGCGGCTGACGTTGAGCTGCCCGAAGAGCCGGACCTGCGGCTCCGGCTGGGAGTCGACGCCGGTGAGCACCGTCGTGCGCAGGTTCGTCGCCACGTACGCGTCGAGCTTGCCGGGTTCGAGCTTCTTCTCCGCGATGAGCGTCTGGCCCAGCGCGTAGAGGGCGTTCTGCCGGGCGGTGTCGGCGGCCGGCCGGACGCAGAGGTTGTTGGTCAGCACGTGGCCGGCGGAGCTGACCACGAAGCCGCTGCACCGGCGGTTGAAGGTGATCGGCCCGGCCCGCAGCGGCGCCTTGGTCACCTTGTCGCGCAGGTAGCCGGTGAACACCACCTCCACGTAGACGACGGCGGGCGAGGCGATGGCGGTGGCCCGTTCCTCAAGTGTGTACGGGGGCGGCGGCGGGTCGGTGTCGGCGCTGCCGGCGAGGGCGACCACGCCGCCGGCGGCGACGAGGAGCACCACGGCCAGCGCCACCATCGCCCGGAGCGGGCCGCCGCGGCGCGGGCGCGGCTCGGAGGGCGCGATGCGGCGCTGCGGCGCGCTGAACGGGTCGACCGGGGGCGCGCTCACCGGCGGGGACGACACCTGGTGCGGCACCCCCGACGTCTGCTCCGGCGCGGGCGAGACCGGCTGCGGCGGCGCGGAGACCGGCTGCGGCCCGACCGGGGCGTGCATCGCCCACGGCAGGGGCGCGCCGGAGGTCGGGGTGGTGCCGGAGACCGGCATCGCCGAGACCGACTCGGGCAGGTCGGCGACCGGGCCGGCCTCGGGGATCAGGATGTCCGCCTCCGCCTCGGCGGGGTGCAGGTCCATGCCGAGGTTCTGGAACAGGCGCTGGCCGCCCATCCCCTCCTCGGCGGGGTAGGCGGCCCACGGTGTCGCGGCGGCGAGGTCGGCGTTGACGTAGCGCTGGCCGCCCGGGGTCAGCGCCATCGCGTTGGCGGCGTTGGCGAAGGCCTCCCGCCACGGTGGGTCGGCCGCCGCGGCGCCCGCCAGCACGGCCACCGTGACCAACCGGTCCTGCCCGTCGATGGCCCACCACACCTTGCCCACCTGGCAGACGCCGATCACCTCGGTGAACCTGTACGGACCAACCGGTTGCATCGTCCCACTCCTCTGCTCACCCGCCGTGCGGATAGTACAGAGCGCTTGCGCGATGAAATTTTCTATGCATAGAGTTTCGCCATGAATGAAGGCAGCGCGGCCGGCGCCGATCGCCTGCTCGACCTGCTGCACGGCGTCCGGCTCACCCCCACCCAACGCCGGATCGCGCACTGCCTGGTCCGGCACAGCGGCGCGGTCGCCTATCTGTCCGCCGCCGAGGTGGCCGAGCTGGCCGGCGTGAGCCAGCCGTCGGTGACCCGCTTCGCCATGGCGCTCGGGCACGACGGCTACCCGGCGCTGCGCCGCCGGCTGCGGGAACTCACCACCGCCCCGGCCACCGAACCGACCGGGAACGCGCTGCAACGGGCCGTGCGCACCGAGATGGACAACCTGGACCGGCTCGCCGGGCAGCTCGCCGACGCCGACCGGATCGCCGCTGTCGGCCGGCTGCTCGCCGCCACCCGCCCACTGCCGGTGCTCGGGTTGCGCGCCGCGGCGCCGCTGGCCGCCTACTTCGCGTACTTCGCCGCGAAGGTGCACCCCGACGTGCGCGTCCTCGACCACGGCGGCAGCATGCTCGCCGACCGCCTCGACCAGTCGGTCGCGGCCGGCGCCACCGCGCTGCTCGCGTTCGTGCTGCCGCGCTACCCGCGCGAGACGCTCGACGCGCTGCGCGAGGCCCGCGACGCCGGGCTGACCGTCGTGGCGATCACCGACTCGCCGGTGAGCCCGGCCACCGAGCACGCCGAGGTGGTGCTCCCCGCCGCCGTCGGCACCGACCTGGTCTTCGACCTGCACACCGCACCGATGACGCTGGCCATGGTGGTGCTGCAGGCGATCTGCGACGCCGCCCCGGCCGAGACCCAGACCCGGCTCGAGGCGTTCGAGTCGTCCGCCGCCCGCCGCCAGTTGTTCCTCGGCTGAGAGGAGTACGAGATGCACCAGCCCGTCCGCGCCGCCCGCGGCACCGTACGCACCGCGAAGGGGTGGCCGCAGGAGGCCGCGCTGCGGATGCTGATGAACAATCTCGACCCGGAGGTGGCCGAGCGTCCCGAGGACCTGGTGGTGTACGGCGGCACCGGGAGGGCGGCCCGGGACTGGCCGTCCTACCACGCGCTGGTGCGCACGCTCACCGAGCTGCGCGACGACGAGACCATGCTGGTGCAGTCCGGCCGGCCGGTCGGCGTGATGCGCACCCACGAGTGGGCGCCCCGGGTGCTGCTGGCCAACTCCAACCTGGTCGGCGACTGGGCCACCTGGCCGGAGTTCCGCCGGCTGGAGTCGCTGGGCCTGACCATGTACGGGCAGATGACCGCCGGCTCCTGGATCTACATCGGCACCCAGGGCATCCTCCAGGGCACCTACGAGACGTTCGCGGCGGTGGCCGAGAAGCGGTTCGGCGGCACGCTGGCCGGGACCCTCACCCTCACCGCCGGCTGCGGCGGGATGGGCGGGGCGCAGCCGCTGGCGGTCACCATGAACGGCGGCGCCTGCCTGATCGTGGACGTGGACCGGGCCCGGCTGGAGCGGCGGGCGCACGACCGCTACCTGGACGAGATCGCCGACTCGCTGGACGACGCGATCGAGCGGGCGCTGGCCGCGAAGCGGGACCGCCGGGCGCTCAGTGTCGGCGTGGTCGGCAACGCCGCCACCGTCTTCCCCGAGCTGCTGGCGCGCGGCGTCGAGATCGACGTCGTGACCGACCAGACGAGCGCGCACGACCCGCTGTCCTACCTGCCCGAGGGGGTGGAGCCGGCCGACGCCCGGGACTACGCGGCGGCCAAGCCGGCCGAGTTCACCGACCGGGCGCGGGCGTCGATGGCGAAGCACGTCGAGGCGATGGTCGGCTTCCTCGACGCGGGCGCGGAGGTCTTCGACTACGGCAACTCGATCCGGGGCGAGGCGAAGCTCGGCGGGTACGAGCGGGCGTTCGACTTCCCCGGCTTCGTGCCGGCGTACATCCGGCCGCTGTTCTGCGAGGGCAGGGGCCCGTTCCGGTGGGCGGCGCTCTCCGGCGACCCGAAGGACATCGCCGCCACCGACCGGGCGATCCTCGACCTGTTCCCGGAGAACGAGTCGCTGGCCCGGTGGATCCGGATGGCCGGCGAGCGGGTCGCGTTCCAGGGCCTGCCGGCGCGGATCTGCTGGCTCGGCTACGGCGAGCGCGACCGGGCGGGCGTCCGGTTCAACGAGATGGTGGCATCCGGCGAGCTGAGCGCGCCGGTGGTGATCGGCCGCGACCACCTGGACTGCGGCAGCGTGGCCAGCCCCTACCGGGAGACCGAGGCGATGGCCGACGGCTCCGACGCGATCGCCGACTGGCCGCTGCTCAACGCGCTCGTCAACACCGCCAGCGGCGCGTCCTGGGTGTCCATCCACCACGGCGGTGGGGTCGGCATCGGCCGGTCCATCCACGCCGGCCAGGTCTGCGTCGCCGACGGCACCGCGCTCGCCGGGCAGAAGATCGAGCGGGTGCTCACCAACGACCCGGCGATGGGCGTGATCCGGCACGTCGACGCCGGCTACGACGACGCCCGCGAGGTCGCGGAGCGCACCGGCGTCCGCGTCCCGATGGCAGAGTAAGGAGGGGCCCCTTGTTAACGCATTCGGTAGAGGAAGGGCCCCTTCCTAACCGGTTCCGGGAGCTGTGGGCGGAGATCGCCGACGTCGGGCGGGACGCCGGCAGCGGCGGCTACCTCCGGTACGCGCTGACCGAGCCCGAGCTGCGGCTGCGGGAGTGGTTCCGCGGCCAGGCCGACGCCCGCGGCATGCCCGTGTCCGAGGACGGCAACGGCAACCTGTTCGCCTGGTGGGGCGACCCGGCGGCCGGCGAGGCGGTGCTCACCGGCAGCCACTTCGACTCCGTGCCGCACGGCGGCGCCTACGACGGGCCGCTCGGCATCGTCAGCGCGTTGCTCGCCGTGGACGAGCTACGGGCCACCGGCGTCACCCCGGCCCGGCCGGTGGTGGTGGCCGCGTTCGTCGAGGAGGAGGGCGCGCGGTTCGGCGTACCCTGCCTGGGGTCGCGGCTGCTCACCGGCGAGATCGACGTCGACCGCGCGGCCGGGCTGCGCGACCAGGCCGGGACGACCTTCGCCGAGGCGCTCGGCGGGCGGCCGGCGGGCGCCGACCCGACGCTGCTCGGCCGCTTCGCGGCCTTCGTGGAGCTGCACGTCGAGCAGGGGCGGGTGCTCGCCGACGGCGACGCGCCGGTCGCGGTGGCGTCCGCCATCTGGCCGCACGGCCGGTGGCGGTTCGACTTCACCGGCGAGGGCAACCACGCCGGTACGACACGGATGGCCGACCGGCGCGACCCGATGCTCACCTACGCGTTCACCGTGCTCGCGGCGAACAAGGAGGCCCGGCTGCGCGACGCGCACGCCACGGTGGGCCGGGTGTCGGTCGAGCCGAACGCCACGAACGCGATCCCGTCCCGGGTCACCGGCTGGCTGGACGCGCGGGCGGCCGAGGCGGACACGCTGCACGGCCTGGTCGAGGCGGTACGCGCCAAGGCCACCGACCGCGCCGGCCGCGACGGCACCGGGCTGACCTGCACGCAGGAGTCCGCGACGCCGCTCGTCGCGTTCGACGGCGGGCTGGCCGAACGGCTGGCCGCGCTGCTCGACGCGCCGGTGCTGCCGACCGGCGCCGGGCACGACGCCGGGGTGCTGGCCGCGCACCTGCCCACCGCGATGCTGTTCGTGCGCAACCCGACCGGGGTGTCGCACTCGCCTGCCGAGTCCGCCACCGACGCCGACTGCGCGGCCGGGGTGACCGCCCTGGCCCGGGTGCTGGAGGAACTGGCATGCAGGTGACCCGCTGGCTGGCCGAGTACGCCTGGCTGCCCGAGCACGCCGAACCGACCCCGGACGTGCTGATCGAGGCGACGGATGGGCGGTTCACCGCGGTCACGCCGCTGACCGGCGGCGGTCCGCCGGCCGCCGGGGTGACAGTGGACGCCGTCCGGCTGCCCGGCCTGACGCTGCCCGGCCTGGCCAACGCCCATTCGCACGCGTTCCACCGGGCACTGCGCGGGCGCACCCACGCCGGGCGGGGTGACTTCTGGTCCTGGCGGGACCCGATGTACGCGGTGGCCGCCCGCCTCGACCCCGACTCCTACCTGGCGCTCGCCCGCGCCGCGTACGCGGAGATGGCGCTCGCCGGGATCACCGTCGTGGGCGAGTTCCACTACCTGCACCACGGTCCCGGCGGCACCGGCTACGACGACCCGAACGTGATGTCCGCCGCGCTGGTGGAGGCCGCCGCGCACGCCGGGATCCGGCTCACCCTGCTGGACGCCGCCTACCTGACCGCAGGCGTCGACGGCGCGGAGCTGACCGGCCCGCAGCGCCGCTTCGGCGACGGCGACGCGCTGCGCTGGGCGCAGCGGGTGGACGCGTTCCGCCCGGCCGACCCGCACGTGCGGCTCGGCGCGGCGATCCACTCGGTGCGCGCGGTGCCGGCCGGGCAGCTCGCCACCGTGGCCGGCTGGGCCGACCGGAACGGGCTGCCGCTGCACGTGCACGTCTCCGAGCAGCCGGCCGAGAACGACGCCTGCCGGGCCGTGCACGGCCGCACCCCGACCCGGCTGCTGGCCGACCACGGCGTGCTCGGCCGGCACACCACAGCCGTGCACGCCACCCACCCGACCGCCGCCGACGTGGCGCTGCTCGGCGACAGCCGTACCGGCGTCTGCCTCTGCCCCACCACGGAACGGGACCTGGCCGACGGGATCGGCCCGGCCCGGCGGCTCGCCGAGGCGGGCAGCCCGCTCAGCCTGGGCAGCGACAGCCACGCGGTGGTGGACCTGTTCGAGGAGGCCCGCGCGGTGGAGCTGGACGAGCGGCTGCGGACCCGCAGGCGGGGGCACTTCGACGCCGCCGAGCTGTTCGCCGCCGCGACAGTCACCGGGCACGCCGCGCTGGGCTGGGGCGACGCCGGCCGGCTCGCCGTCGGCGAGCGGGCCGACCTGGTGACGGTACGACTGGACAGCGCCCGCACCGCGGGTGTCCCACCGGTCGGCGCGTTCTTCGCGGCCACCGCCGCCGACGTGACGCGGGTGGTGGTGGACGGCCGGACCGTGGTGGCCGACGGTCGGCACCTCACGGTGGACGTCCCGACGGAGTTGCGGGACTCGATCGCGGCGGTCACCTCGTGATCGGCAGCCTGCTCGTCGACAACATCGGTGAGCTGGTCACCAACGACGGCCGGGGCGGCGACCCGCTGGGCCTGCGACGCGACGCCGCCGTGCTGGTCGAGGACGGGCAGGTGGCCTGGGTGGGGCCGGCCCGCTACGCGCCGGCCGCCGACCGGCGGATCGACGTCGGCGGCGCGGCGGTGCTGCCCGGCTTCGTGGACAGCCACGCCCACCTGGTCTTCGCCGGCGACCGGGCCGCCGAGTTCGCCGCCCGGATGGCCGGCGAGCCCTACACCGGCGGCGGCATCCGCACCACGGTGGGCGCCACCCGCGCCGCCTCCGACGACGAGCTGCGCGCCACCGTGGGCCGGCTGCGCGCGGAGATGCTGCGGCAGGGCACCACCACCGTCGAGATCAAGAGCGGGTACGGCCTCACCGTCGCCGACGAGGCCCGCTCGCTGCGGATCGCCGCCGAGTTCACCGAGGACACCACGTTCCTCGGCGCGCACGTGGTCCCCGCCGAGTACGCCGACCGCCCGGACGACTACGTGGGCCTGGTCTGCGGCCCGATGCTGGCCGCCGCCGCGCCCTACGCCCGCTGGATCGACGTGTTCTGCGAACGCGGCGCGTTCGACGTGGACCACGCGCGGGCCATCCTCGCCTGCGGGCAGGCGGTCGGGCTGGGCGTGCGGCTGCACGCCAACCAGCTCGGCCCCGGGCCGGGCGTCCGGCTTGCGGTGGAACTCGGCGCGGCAAGCGTCGACCACTGCACCCACCTGTCCGACGCCGACGTGGACGCGCTCGCCGGCTCGGAGACCGTGGCCACGCTGCTGCCCGGGGCCGAGTTCTCCACCCGGTCGCCCTACCCGGACGCCCGCCGGCTGCTCGACGCGGGCGTCACCGTGGCGCTGGCCACCGACTGCAACCCCGGCTCGTCGTACACCACGTCGATGCCGTTCTGCGTCGCGCTCGCCGTACGCGAGATGCGGATGACCCCGGCGGAGGCGGTGTGGGCCGCGACCGCCGGTGGGGCGGCGGCGCTGCGCCGCGCCGACGTCGGCCGGCTGACCCCCGGGTCCCGGGCCGACCTGGTCGTCCTCGACGCGCCGACCCACCTGCACCTGGCCTACCGGCCGGGTGTCCCGCTGATCCGCCAGGTTCTGCACAACGGAGTGCCGCGATGACCACCGTCACCATCCTGTCCACCGGGGTCACCCCCGCCGACGTGCTCGCGGTCGCCCGCGGCACCGCCAAGGTCGTGCTCGACCCGGCCGCCACCGAGGCGATGGCGACCAGCCGGTCCATCGTGGACGGCATCGAGGCCGCCGGCCGCCCGGTCTACGGCGTCTCCACCGGCTTCGGGGCGCTCGCCAACACGTTCGTCGCCCCGGAGCGCCGGGCCGAGTTGCAGCACGCGCTGATCCGCTCGCACGCGGCCGGGGTGGGCGCCCCGATGCCCCGCGAGGTGGTACGCGCCATGATGCTGCTGCGGGTGCGCTCGCTCGCGCTCGGCCGCTCCGGCGTCCGCCCGCTGGTCGCCGAGGCGCTCGTCGACCTGCTCAACCACGAGATCACCCCCTGGGTGCCGGAACACGGCTCACTCGGCGCGTCCGGCGACCTGGCGCCGCTGGCGCACTGCGCGCTGGTGCTGCTCGGCGAGGGCTGGGTGCTCGGCCCGGCCGGCGACCGGATCCCCGCCGCCGACGCGCTGCGCCGGGTCGGGCTCAGCCCGGTCGAGCTGGCCGCCAAGGAAGGGCTGGCGCTGATCAACGGCACCGACGGCATGCTCGGCATGCTGCTGCTCGCGGTGGCCGACGCCCGGCACCTGTTCGCCATGGCCGACGTGACCGCCGCGCTGGCCATCGAGGCGATGCTCGGCTCGGAGCGGCCGTTCCTGCCCGAACTGCACGCCATCCGCCCGCACCCCGGGCAGGCCACCTCGGCCGCGAACATCCACCGGCTGCTCCAGGGCTCGGCCGTGATGGACTCGCACCGCGACGACCTGGCGCACGCCGTGCAGGACGCGTACTCGATGCGCTGCGCGCCGCAGGTGGCCGGCGCGGCCCGGGACACGCTCGACTTCGTCGAGGTGGTGGCCGGCCGGGAACTGCTGTCCGTGGTGGACAATCCGGTGGTGCTGCCGGACGGCCGGGTCGAGTCGACGGGCAACTTCCACGGCGCGCCGCTCGGCTTCGCCGCCGACTACCTGGCCATCGCCGCGTCCGAGGTGGGCGCGATCGCGGAACGCCGGGTGGACCGGCTGCTCGACGTCACCCGCAACCGGGACCTGCCGGCCTTCCTCTCCCCCGACGCCGGCGTCAACTCCGGGCTGATGATCGCCCAGTACACCGCCGCCGGCATCGTCGCGGAGAACCGCCGGCTGGCCGCGCCCGCCTCGGTCGACTCGCTGCCCACCAGCGGCATGCAGGAGGACCACGTCTCGATGGGCTGGGCGGCCACCAAGAAGCTGCGCACCGTGCTGGACAACCTGACCAGCCTGCTCGCGGTGGAACTGCTGGCCGCCGTACGCGGACTTCAGCTCCGCGCGCCGCTGGAGCCGTCCCCGGCGGGCCGGGCGGCACTCGACGCGCTCGGCCCGACGATCGGCGAGCCGGGGCCGGACGTGTTCCTCGCCCCGCTGATGGACGCGGCGCGCGCCGTCGTTGGCGGCCCCGAGCTGCGGGCCGCCGTCGAGCGGAAGATCGGCCCGCTGGGCTGATCTCAGGCGGCGGGCGGGAGCACCTTGGCGACCAGCTTGGCCAGCTCCCGCAACGCCTTGCCGCGGTGGCTGACCGCGTCCTTCTCGTCGGGCGTCAGCTCGGCGTTGGTCCGCTCCTGCCCGTCGCCCAGGAAGATCGGGTCGTAGCCGAAGCCGCCCTCGCCGCGCGGCGCGCGCAGCAGGCGGCCGGACTGCCGGCCGTCGACCAGGTGCTCCTTGCCGCCGGGCAGCACCAGCGCCACCGTGCAGACGAACGCCGCGCCGCGGTGCTCGTCCGGCACGTCGCCCACCTGGTCCAGCAGGAGCTGGAGGTTGGCCCGGTCGTCGCCGTGCCGGCCGGACCAGCGGGCGCTGAACACGCCGGGCATGCCGTTGAGCGCGTCCACCGCGATGCCGGAGTCGTCGGCGATGGTCGGCAGGCCGGTGCGCCGGCAGCCCTCCCGCGCCTTGATCAACGCGTTCTCGCCGAACGTCAGGCCGGTCTCCGGAAGCTCCGGATATTCCTCGACGTCGTCCAGGCCGAGCAGGGCGATCCGGTGGGCGCCGAGCGCGCCGTCCAGGATCCGCTGCAACTCCACGAGCTTCTTGCGGTTGCGGGTGGCCAGGAGCACCTTGTTGTCGGTCACAGGTTCAGCGCCTTCCGCTGCGCGTCGGCCAGTTCCAGGCAGCCCGCCACGCCCAGGTCGAGCAGCGCGTCGAGCTGGTCGCGGGCGAAGACGCCCGCCTCACCCGTGCCCTGCACCTCGACGAAGTCGCCGGTGCCGGTGCAGACCACGTTCATGTCCACCTCGGCGGTCACGTCCTCGGCGTAGCAGAGGTCGAGCATCGGCTCCCCGCCGATCACGCCGACGCTGACCGCGGCGACCGACCGGTGCATCACCTTCTCCACCTTGCCGGTGAGCGACTTGCGCTCGGCCAGCCAGGTGACCGCGTCGTAGAGGGCGACGTACGCGCCGGTGATCGCCGCCGTGCGGGTGCCGCCGTCGGCCTGGAGCACGTCGCAGTCGAGCACGACCGAGTTCTCGCCGAGCGCCTTCAGGTCGACGCAGGCGCGCAGGCTGCGGCCGATCAGCCGGGAGATCTCGTGCGTCCGGCCGCCGATCTTCCCCCGGACGCTCTCCCGGTCGGAGCGGGTGTTGGTGGCCCGGGGCAGCATCGCGTACTCCGCGGTCACCCAGCCCAGCCCGGAGCCCTTGCGCCAGCGGGGCACCCCCTCGGTGACGCTCGCCGTGCAGAGCACCCGGGTCGCGCCGAACTCGACGAGCACCGAACCCTCCGGATGGGTGCTCCAGCCCCGGGTCAGGGTCACCGGTCGGAGTTGGTCGGGCCGCCGCCCGTCAGGTCGTGCCATGCCTGCACCCTATGCGGTGCGTCGATCACCTCGCCTGCCGGTGCCGGCCGGCCGGCGCGCCGGGGGTGCCGGCAGCTCAGCGGGCCGGCGGCACCGGCCCGGGGTCGACGCCGTGGGCGCGCAGGAAGCCGGCGACCGCGGCGGGCCAGCCGAACTCCTCGGCGCGGGCCCGGGCCGCCGCCCGGCGATCCGGCTCTGGCCGCTCCAGCAACCGGCGGACCGCGTCCGCGAACGACGCCGCGGTGCCGTAGGCGGCCAGGCCGCCCGCCCCGATCACCTCCGGCAGCGCGCTCGACGCGTTCGCCACCACAGGGGTGCCGCAGGCGAGCGCCTCCAGCCCGGCCAGGCCGAAGGTTTCCACCGGCCCGGGCGCCAGCACCACGTCCGCGGTGGCGAGCAGCGCGGCCAACGCCACCCGGTCCGGCAGGAAACCGGTGAAGTGCACCGGCAGGCCCGCCGCCCGCCGGGCCAGCGCCGGCCGCAACGGCCCGTCGCCGACCAGCACCAGGACCGCCGGTACGCCGGCACGACGCAGCCGGGCCAGCGCCGCCACCGCCAGCTCGGGGCGCTTTTCCACGGACAGGCGGGCGCAGTGCACCAGCAGCACCTCGGTGTGGTCGACGTAGCGCTCGCGGAGCGCCGGATCGGCCCGGCCGGGGTGGAACGTCGCCAGGTCGACGCCGAGCGGCACCAGCTCCACCGGCGGCCCGGCCAACCGGCCGAACTCCTCGGCCGCCCACCGGGTGGTGCAGACGATCCGGTCGTGCCGGCGCGCCGACTCCCGGTTGAGCCGGTCGGCGGACCGGCGGGCCAGCCCGGCCGGCATACCCCACTGCCCGAGCAGGCCGGTCAGGCTCTCGTGCGAGACCATCACCGAGCGCACCCCTTGCTCCTGCGCCCAGCGGCCGGTCCAGCGCAGCGTGCTCCGGTCGGAGACCTCGAGCCGGTCCGGCGCCAGCTCGGCCAGGAGGCGGGCCACCGGCCGGCGGTCGGCGAGCACCCGGTAGCCGCCGGTGCCGGGCAGTTCCGGGCCGGGCAGGGTGATCTCCCGCCCCCACGGGCGGTCGACGTCCCGCCGACGGTCGCCGGGGATCACCAGCACCGGTTCGTGGCCGGCGGCCCGGTAGCCGGCGCCCAACTGGCGCAGCGCGGTCCGCAGCCCGCCGGACCGCCCGGTCACGAAGTTGGCCAGCCGGACGATGCGTACCGGCCGGGCGCCGGGCGCGCTCACGCCGAGGCGAGCCGGCCGGCGGCCGGGCTGCCGGACCGCACCGCCCGGTAGTGCCCGACCAGCTCGTCGCCGACCGCGTCCCAGCTCCGCCGCGCCACCGCCGCACGGGCGGCCAGGCCGTACCGGGCCCGCCGCGACCCGTCGGCGGCCAGCTCGGCCACGGCGGCGGCCAGCGCCGTCCCGTCCCCCGGTGGCACCAGCAGCCCGGTCACCCCGGGGTCGACCAGATCCAGCGGGCCGCCACTGGCCGGCGCCACCACCGGCACGCCACTCGCCGCGGCCTCCTGAAGCGTCTGCCCGAACGTCTCGAGCGGTCCGGTGTGGACGAACACGTCGAGGCTGGCGTAGAGCGCGGCGAGGTCGTCGCCGTGCCGCACGCCGAGGAACCGCACCGCCGGCAGGGCCCGTTCGAGTTGCCGGCGGGCCGGACCGTCACCGGCCACCACCACCCGTACGCCGGGCAACGCCGCGGTCGCGGCCAGCAGCTCCACCCGCTTCTCCGGGGCCAGCCGCCCGACGTAGCCGACCAGCAGCTCGCCGTGCGGCGCGAGGCGCGCACGGAGCGCGTCGTCCCGACGGTCCGGGTGGAAACGGACGGCGTCCACGCCGCGCCGCCACAGCCAGATGCGGTGCACGCCGTGCGCGATCAGGTCCGCGGCGGCCCGGGTGGACGGCGCGAGGGTGCGCTGAGCCGAGTTGTGGATCTCGCGGAGCCGGCGCCACGCGGCGGCCTCCCCCCACCCCACCCGGTACGCCCGCGCGTACGCGGCCACGTCCGTCTGGTAGACCGCGACGGCGGGCAGGCCGTGGCGGGCGGCCACCGCCGCTCCCGCCGCGCCCAGCACGAACGGGCTGGCCAGGTGCACCACGTCCGGCCGGTGCCCGAGCACCGCCGTGGTGAGCCCGGCGCTCGGCACCCCCAGCCGGAAACCCTGGTAGCGGGGCAACGGCAGGCTGGGCACGCGTACCACCGGATAGGGGTGGCGGTCGGCGTGGTCGCGCCGCCGGCCGGCCGGGGCCGGCGCGACGACCAGCGGCTCGTGTCCCCGGGCGACCAGATGCTCGGCGGCTCGGACGACGGAGTTCGCCACGCCGTTGACGTCCGGCGGGAAGGACTCGGTGACGATGGCGATCCGCATGGCCCGAGGGTGCGGGCCGCACGGATGCGGCAGGCGACCGCGCGCTGACCGGCCGGCGAACTCTGCGGCAACGCGCGCCGCCGGTCGAGGTCAGACGTCGTAGCCGGCGCCCGCGCGGACCACCTCGATAGGCCCGGCGTACGCCCCGGCGGCCGACTCCACGGTGTGCGACTCGCTGCCCCAGGCCGCGACGAGGTGGGTGAGGAGCAGCCGGCCCACGCCCGCCTTGGTGGCCGCCTCGCCCGCCTCCCGACCGGTCAGATGCAGGTCGGGTGGGTTGTCCACGCCGTCCAGGTAGCTGGCCTCGCAGAGGAACGCGTCGGCGCCCTGGGCCAGGCGCAGCAACGCCTCGCAGGGCGCGGTGTCGGACGAGTAGCAGAACACCCGGCCACCGTGCTCCAGCCGCACCCCGTACGTCTCGATCGGGTGGTTCATCCGGTCGACAGTCGCGGTGAACGGGCCGATCGGGAACGTGCCCGGCTGCAGGCCGTAGAACTGGTAGACGTCCTCGACCGTGCTGTCCTCCTGCCCGTACGCGGCGGCCAGCCGGTCCGGCGCGCCGGAGGGCGCGTACATCGGCAGCGGCGGGTAAGGGCCGTCCGGGGCGTACCGGCGCACCACGACGTAGGAGACCGCGTCGAGCATGTGGTCGCAGTGCAGGTGGGTGAGGAGCACGGCGTCCGGCGAGTGCAGCCCGACGTAGCGCTGGAGCGTGGACAGCGACCCCGGACCGAAGTCGATCAGAAGGCGGAAGCCGTCCGCCTCGAGCAGGTAGGCGGAGCAGGGGGACTCAGGACCCGGGAAGCTGCCCGCGCAGCCGAGGACGGTCAGTCGCATCCGGTTGCCTCGATCTCACACTGGGTAGTCGGCGCGTCGGCAGCCGCCCCGCCGTTGATCTTCACCGACGCGCTCGCCACGCTGCGCAGCCTACGCGGCAGCCCGGTCGGGCAAGAATCATCTACCGGAAGTTGTCATCAACGTGACACCCATACACGTCCGGATGCGCGGAATGGGGGTGGTCCGCCCGGCGGGAGCCGCCGGCCGGACCACCCCCGTCGGGCGTCAGGCCCAGAGTTGACCGTCGAGCGCGTCCTCGGCGTCCGCGAGCGTGCCGCCGTACGCGCCGGTGGACAGGTATTTCCAGCCGCCGTCGCAGACCACGAACGCCACGTCGGCACGACGGCCGGCACGGACCGCCTCGTGCGCCACGGCCAACGCGGCGTGCAGGATCGCGCCGGTGGAGAACCCGGCGAAGATCCCCTCCACCTCGACGAGCTGCCGGGTACGCAGCACCGCGTCGCGGGTGCCCACCGAGAACCGCCGGGACAGCACCCCGGCGTCGTACAACTCGGGCACGTAGCCCTCGTCGATGTTGCGCAGGCCGTAGACCAGCTCGCCGTACCTCGGCTCGGCCGCCACGATCTGGATGCCGTCGACCTTCTCGCGCAGGTAACGCCCGGTGCCCATCAGCGTGCCGGTGGTGCCCAGCCCGGCCACGAAGTGCGTGACGCTCGGCAGGTCGTGCAGCAGCTCCGGACCTGTCGTCTCGTAGTGCGCCCGGGCGTTCGCCTCGTTGCCGTACTGGTAGAGCATCACCCAGTCCGGGTGCTCGGCGGCGATCTGCTTCGCGGTGGCCACGGCCTGGTTCGAGCCGCCGGCGGCCGGCGAGAAGATGATCTCCGCGCCGTACATCCGGAGCAGTTGCACCCGCTCGGTGGAGACGTTCTCCGGCATCACGCAGACCAGCCGGTAGCCCCGCAGCTTCGCCACCATGGCCAGCGAGATGCCGGTGTTTCCGCTGGTCGGCTCCAGGATGGTGTCGCCCGGGCGCAGCCGGCCGGCCTCCTCGGCCGCCCGCACCATGAACAGCGCCGCGCGGTCCTTGATGCTGCCGGTCGGGTTCCGGTCCTCCAGCTTCGCCCAGAGCCGAACCGGCGGCGCGCCCTCGGGCACCGTCGGGGAGAGCCGGGGCAGGCCGACCAGCGGCGTGCCGCCGCTGGCGTCGAGCAGGCTGTCGTACCGCGCCATGCCGGCCCCCTAGCGGACGGCGGCGGTGCGTGCGGAGACGGCGTGCGAGGCGATCGCCGCGGCGGCGGCGAAGCCGAACGCGCCGCCGGCCACCGCCGGCAGGATCGTCACGCTGTCGCCGTCGTTGAGCTTCGCGTCGAGCGCGCCCAGGAAGCGGACGTCCTCGTCGTTGACGTAGACATTGACGAACCGGTGCAGCGCGCCGGCCTCGGTGACCAGCCGGCCGCGCAGCCCGGCGTGCCGGGAGTCCAGGTCGGTGAGCAGGTCGGCGAGCGTGTCGCCGCTGCCCTCGACGACCTTCGCGCCGCCGGTGTAGCTGCGCAGGATGGTGGGGATGCGAACCTCGATGGCCATGGTGTCTCGTGCTCCTCGTTCAGGGTCGTGCCGGGTGACGGGAAGGAGAAGGTGTGCCGGTGCGCTGGGGGTCAGCGGTCGGAACACTCGTAGTCGACCGTCGCCGGGCTCTGCCCGAACATGTAGGACTGGACGGCGTTCGGGTCCACGGCGGCGTCCACGATCTCGACCGGCTCCTCGGCCACCACGCCGTCGACGATCCGGAAGGACCGGATCTCCTCGGTGTCGGGCTCGCGGGTCGAGACGAGCAGGTAGTGCGCGCCCGGCTCGCCGGCGAAGGAGACGTCCGTGCGGGACGGGTAGGCCTCCGTCGCGGTGTGCGAGTGGTAGATGACGACCGGTTCCTCGTCGCGGTCGTCCATCTCACGCCACACCCGCAACTGCTCCATCGAGTCGAACTCGTAGAACGTCATCGAGCGGGCGGCGTTGTCCATCGGGATGTGCCGGGTCGGGGTGTCGCTGCCGGCGGGACCCGCGACCACGCCGCACGCCTCGTCGGGGTGGTCCCGACGCGCGTGGGCGACGATCGCGTCGACGATCGACCGGTCGATGCTCAGCACGCCGACCAGCCTAGCGCCTGGCGTCGGCGGGCGGCGAGGTGGCGACCGTCACCACTCAGTCGATCAACGCGTTGAGCAGGGACTCCTGCAGATAACCGAGATAGGCGTAGACCGACAGTTGGAACACCCGCGACGACGCCGGGTCGGCGGCCACCGCGTCGTCCAACTCCTCGCCCAGGTCGGTGCCGTCCTTGATCTCCAGCCGGACGCCCATCGCCAGCCGGGCGTCGTTGAGCGCCCGGAGCCACGCCTCGGCCGCCTCCGCGTCCAGCCGCACCTCGCCGCCGGCGTCGCCGTCGGGCAGCGCGGCGAGGATCGCCCCGGCCTGGTCGATCTTGGCGGTCTTCAGGTCGCCCTCGGTGTAGCGCCGGAACTCGGCGGTGCCGGCGTCGTCGTCCGGGTAGACCTCCGGGAAGAGCCGGCCGACCACCGGGTCGCCGTGGTCGAAGCCGTCGGTCAGCAGGCCGACCACCTCGGAGGCGACCTTGCGCAGCACCCGCACCTCGTCGACGGCGAAACTGGCCACGTAGCGGTCGCCGCGGCGACGGAACATGCTCATGAGCGTTCCACGGTCGCCCACAGCCCGTACGCGTGCAACTGCGCCGCGTCGTGCTCCATCCGCTCCCGGGCGCCGCTG
The DNA here is from genome assembly GCF_044455315.1 of Micromonospora sp. NPDC051300. Lineage (NCBI taxonomy): Bacteria > Bacillati > Actinomycetota > Actinomycetes > Micromonosporales > Micromonosporaceae > Micromonospora > Micromonospora sp. NPDC051300. The sequence goes on from NZ_JBITEP010000011.1 coordinate 75,440, forward strand.
GAGACCACCGCCTTGCCCTTGTGGTGCACGTCCAGCATGAGCCGCTCCGCCTTCTCCCGGCTGTATCCGAACAGCTTCTGGAAAACCCAGGTCACGTACGTCATCAGGTTGACCGGATCGTCCCAGACGATGGTCACCCACGGCCGGTCGGAGACCGGCACCTCTTCAGTGTCCGGCGTCTCGACCGGCGCAACCTGTGGAGCCGCCATGCCCCCCATCGTGCCACCGGATCCGCCGAACCGATGAACCGGAACGGCGTGCCGGTCGGGTTCGCCCGCCCGGGCCGCGTACGCGGGCCCTGGACCCCGCGCGGCGGCCCCGGTCTCAGGCCAGCAGGATGCCGTGGTCGACAGCATCGGCGAGCACCACGCCCAGCGAGAGACGGATCACCTCGAAGCGGCGGGACACCTCGCGGGACAGTTCGAGTTCGACCTCGCGCAGCGCGCGCTGGGCCCAGGACCGGGCCACGTTCGGATCGTTGTTGCCGGGCGCCCGCCAGTGCTGCCAGCACCCGCCGTTGAGCGCCACGCCGACCGGCGGGAGCACCTCGTCCCGCTCCGCGCCGGGCAGCCCGGCGAGCGCGTCCAGGGCGCCGGCGCCGGTCAGCCCGGCGACCCCGGCCGTGCTGGTGACCAGGAGCACCCGGTCCAGCTCCCGCCCGTCCGGGTGGTCGGCGAGGCCCCAGCGCACGGCGTGGGTGATCCGCCGGCGCACGCCCTCGGCGAGCGGCGCGCCGAAGACCCGGGCGGCGGCGTCGTCGACGATGCCGCGGACCGCCTCGTCGCACTGCGCGGTGGCGAGCAACGACAACGCCTCCAGCTCGCGGTCGAGCAACTGCGGCAGGCCGGCGCAGCCGACCCCGAAGACGATCTCCTGCACCACCCGCAGGTGGATGTTGGCCAACTCCAGCGCGAGGTGCTGGCGGATCCGCTGGGCGCAGGAGCGGGCCTGGCGGTCCATCCGGTCGGCCAGGTCGGTCGGGTCGACCCCGGACAGCACCGGCACCCGACCGTGCGCGCCGGGCGGCTCGGGCGGCCGGGCGCTGGCCCGGACCAGCCCCTCGTCGGCGGCCCACCCGACCAGCGCGCGGCGCAGGTCGGGCAGCTCGGACCGCCGGGCCGGTAACCACCGGGCCGGGGCGAGCCCGGGCACCGCGGCCAGCAGTGCCGCGCGGTGGGCCGCGATGGAGACCGCCACCGGGTCGAGCCGGCCGGCGGGGCCGGGCGGGCCGGATCGGGCGGGCGACGGCACGGACGCCCCCGTGCCCTCCGCCGTCGCGCCGTCCGCCGGCGCCGCCCAGCCGGTCACGCCGGGGGTGACGGCGAAGAAGACGGTGACCCGGGCCCGGGACACCTCGGCCAGCAGGTGCAGCTCGGCCGCGCTGAACGCCTGGTCGGCGGAGATCACGAAGAGCAGCGCGCCGGCCCGGCCCACGGCGTCGCGCAGCGCCAGCCCGCCGGCCACGCCGAGGGTGGCGGTGTCCGGCGTGTCGAGCACCGCGAAGTGCCGCAGCAGCGGGTCGGGCAGGCTCAGCTCGACCCGGCGCGGCGGGCGGGCCAGCGCGGGGCCGGCGGCCAGCGGGTCCGCGCCGTAGGAGTGCGGCTGGCGGTAGCCCGGGACGTAAGCGGCGCGGGTGGCGACCTTGGCGTGGTTGACCAGCAGGTAGCTGCCGGCGGGCACGACGAGTGTGCCGGGGTCCGCCCCGATCAGGCCGGCGATCAGCTCACGCCGGCTCGCGCCCGCCGGACCGGCCACCACGACGGCGAGCGGCTCGCCCGGACCGGGTTCGGTCAGGCCGAGGCGGGTCGGCAGCGGGGCGCAGCGCGGCGGCTCGGCGCGCCCGGCCGAATCAGGCACGTCGACCGAGGGGAGTGGACCTGGCTTCATCAGGCGGCCTCCCGGTCAGGCGACCGGCACAACTGCCCGATCGCGGCTGTCTCCCCTGGTCAAGGGGATGTCGGAAGCCTACGGCTGTCGGGCATCCGACATCGAACACATCCGGTACTCACGAGTAATGGACAGATTACTCAACTTCACTGCGTGACGACTCGCACGCGGACGGCATCCCATCGATATGCTGCACCGATGACCAGGTGGGAGTTCGTCGGCCGAACGGATGAACTCAACCGTCTGTTGTCGGCGATCGGCGACCCGGACGGGCGCGGACTGTTCTTCAGCGGCGACGCGGGCGTCGGCAAGAGCCGACTGCTGCGCGAGGGGGTGGCCTCGCTCTCCCCGGAACGACACGCGATCTGGTCGGTCGCGGCCAGCGCCACCACCGCCGCCCTGCCGTTCGGCGGGCTGGTCCAGGTGCTCCCCGCCACCCAGCCGCAGGGACTCTCCCCCGCCGGGATCCTGCGCTGGGCGGTCGACCTCCTCCAGGAGCAGGCCGCCGGCCGGCCCATCGTGCTCGCGGTCGACGACGCACACCTGCTCGACCCGCCGTCGGCCGCGCTGGTGCACCTGATCGCCCGCTCGGAGAACGCCACCGTGATCGGGACGCTGCGCAACGGCGAGCAGATCCCGCTGCCGATCCGCGCCCTCTGGACCGACGACCTGGTCGACCTGGTCGAGCTGGGGCCGCTCGGCCGCAACGAGACCACCGGGCTGCTCGCCGCGATCCTCGGCGGCCCGGTCGACGCCGGCTCGTCCGAGCGGCTGTTCCGGCTCTCCGCCGGCAACCCGCTGCTGCTGCGCGAGCTGGTGCTGGCCGCCGACGGCGAGCTGCGGCGCACGTACGGGATCTGGAAGTGGACCGGCCGGCTGGAGCTGGCCCCCACCCTGACCGACCTGATCGACACCCGGATCGGGCAGCTCACCCCCGGGGTCCGGGCGGTGGTGGAGCTGGTCGCCTTCGGCGAGCCGCTGGGCCTGCACCTGCTGGAGCAGGCGGTCGAGCGGACCGACGTCGAGGTGGCCGAGGAACGCGGGCTGATCGCCATGGTCCGCGACGACCGGCGACTCAACGTTCGCCTGGCCCACCCGCTCTACGGCGAGGTGATGCGCCGGCAGTGCCCGGTCAGCCGCACCCGGCGGCTCCAGGCCACCCTCGCCGAGCTGCTGGAGCAGGTCGGCAAGCGGCGCCGGGACGACCTGCTGCGGGTCGCGGTGTGGCGGCTCGACTCGGGTACGGCGCAGAACGTCGCGCTGCTGCTCGACGCCGCCGTGCAGGCGTTCGGCCGGTACGACGTGCCGTTGGCCACCCGGCTGGCCCGGGCCGCGCTGGAGGCCGGCGGTGGCACGGACGCCGCGGAGCTGCTCGCCACCATCCTCATGTTCGGCGACCGGCCGGAGGAGGCGATCCGGGTGCTGGACCAGGTCGCCGAGGAGATCCGCGACGACCGGCGACGCAGCCGCTGGCTGACCGTCCGGGGCATGGTCAGCTACTGGGGGCTCAACCGGGAGTCCACGGTGGAGGAGATCGCCGCCCGCGGCGCCGAGCTGACCGACCCCGCCGACCGGGCCCGGGTACGCGCCTTCGAGGCCATCATGCGGCTGCACCGGCTCGACGTCGACGTCGCGGTGCGGCTGGCCCAGGAGGTGCTGGACCGCCCGGCCGCGCCGATGGCCGCCCGGGAACTGGCCCGGTGCACCCTGGCCCACCTGCAGGCCGCCCAGGGGCAATACCGGCGCAGCGCCACCGCGATCGCCCGGGTGCAGGCCGAGGCGGCCTGCTGGCGCGCCGACATGCCCTACCTCCAGCTCGCCATGGAACTGGCCCGGGGCACCCGGCTGGCGCTCTCCGGCGACCTCACCGGCATCGACGAGATCGTCGCCGACGAGTTCGCCGACCTGGCCGGCGCCGGCGACTTCCGGCTCGGCACCGGCTACCTGGCCATCCTCCAGGCGTACACGGCGCGGCTGCGCGGGCGCGGCGACGACGCGCTCAAGACCAGCCTGGGCGCCTGCGCGGTGCTCGCCACCAGCCGGGTCTACGCCGGCCTGGCCCACGCCGAGCGCGCCCAGGCCGCCGCGCTGCGCGGGGACGCGGTCCACGCCGCCGAGGCGATGGCCGAGGCGGACCGCACGCACGCGCCCGGGATGGCCGTGCTCTACCCGTGGCTGGAGCAGGCCCGGGGCGCGGCGCAGGCGGCGGCCGGCGACCTGCCGGGCGCCACGAAGCATCTCTGCGCGCTCGCCGACCGGCTGCGCGAGGACGGGCTCGCGGGTCACGAACTGCTCGTCCTGCTCGACCTGGTCCGGCTCGACCAGGCCGCCGCGCCGGTCGGGCCGACCTGCACCGACGGAGGCCGGCGCAACGTGGCGCAACGCCTGGCCGAACTCTCCGAGCAGGTCGACGGCGTGCTGCCGCCTCTGCTCGCCCGCTACGGCCGGGCCGCGCTGGACGACTCACCGGACGACCTGCTCGCGGTGGCCGACGGCTTCGCCGACCGGGAGTTGGTCGTCTACGCCGCCGAGGCGACCGCGATGGCGCTGTGCCGGATGCGCGACGCGCGGGCCGGCGCGTCCGGGCCGGCCCGGGAACGCCTCGCCGACCTGCTGCGCCGCTGCGACGACATCTCCACCCCCGCGCTGCGACTGCTCCGCCCGGCGCTCAGCGAGCGCGAGTGGGAGATCGCCCGGCTGGCCGCCGACGGGCTGACCAGCCGGGCCATCGCCGAACGGCTCTACCTGTCCACCCGCACCGTGGAGAACCACCTGCAGCGGGTCTACAGCAAGCTGGGCGTCACCCGGCGTAGCGAGTTGCCGGCCGCGCTGCGGTCGATGCCGGGGCACAACGGCACGGATCCGGACTGAACTCTAGGCTGGGGTGGTGAGCACCCTTCGCCCCGCGCTGCTGACCGACCAATACGAGCTGACCATGGTCAGCGCCGCGCTGCGGGACGGCACCGCGGACCGACGCTGCGTCTTCGAGGTGTTCAGCCGGCGGCTGCCGGCCGGCCGCCGCTACGGGGTGGTCGCCGGCACCGGACGGCTGATCGAGATGATCCGGGACTTCCGGTTCGACCCGGCCGAGATCGACTTCCTCCGCCGCACCGGCGTGGCCGACGACCAGGCCGCCCAGTGGCTCGCCGACTACCGCTTCACCGGCGACGTCGATGGCTACGCCGAGGGGGAGCTGTTCTTCCCCGGCTCACCGATCCTCACCGTCTCGGGCACGTTCGCCGAGTGCGTGGTGCTGGAGACGCTCGTGCTGTCGGTGCTCAACCACGACTGCGCGGTTGCCGCTGCCGCCGCCCGGATGGTCACCGCCGCCCGGGGCCGGGCGCTGATCGAGATGGGCTCCCGCCGGGCGCACGAGGAGGCCGCGGTGGCCGCCGCCCGGTCCGCCTACCTGGCCGGGTTCCGGTTCACCTCCAACCTGGCCGCCGGGCAGCGCTACGGCATCCCGACCGCGGGCACCGCCGCGCACGCGTTCACCCTGCTGCACGACGACGAGCGCGCGGCGTTCGCGTCCCAGGTCGCCACGCTGGGCAAGGACACCACGCTGCTGGTCGACACGTACGACATCGCGCAGGGCATCCGCAACGCCATCGCGGTGGCCGGGCCGGAGCTTCGGGCCGTCCGGATCGACTCCGGCGACCTCGCGGTGATCGCCCAGCAGTCGCGCGAGCTGCTCGACTCGCTCGGCGCCACCGAGACGAAGATCATCGTCTCCGGTGACCTCGACGAGTACGCGATCGCCTCGCTCGCCGCCGAACCCGTCGACATGTACGGCGCCGGCACCGCCGTGGTCACCGGCTCCGGCGCGCCCACCGCCGGCCTGGTCTACAAACTGGTCGAGGTCGAGGGGCGGCCGGTGGTCAAGCGCTCCGAGCACAAGGCCACCATCGGCGGCCGGAAGGTGGCCGTCCGGCGGCACAAGCCCACCGGCACCGCCACCGAGGAGGTCATCGTGCCGCAGGGCGTGCCGGACCGGCAGCCCAACGACCGGCTGCTCCAGCACTCGTACGTGGTGTCCGGCGAGCCGGTGACGCTGCCCACCCTGGACGAGTCGCGGGAGCACCTGCGCCAGTGCCTGATCTCCATCCCGTGGGAGGGGCTCAAGCTCTCCGGCGGCGACCCCGCCGTGCCGGTGACCGTCGTACCCGCGACCTGAGGAGGGACCGACCAGATGGCGAACGCCTTGATCATCGTGGACGTGCAGAACGACTTCTGCGAGGGCGGCTCCCTCGCGGTCGGCGGCGGGGCGGGGGTGGCCGGCGGCATCTCCCGGCTGCTCGCCGCCGAGCCGGACCGCTGGGACCACGTGGTCGCGACCAAGGACTACCACGTCGACCCGGGCGCGCACTTCGGCGACCCGCCGGACTACGTCGACTCCTGGCCCCGGCACTGCGTGGTCGGCACGTCCGGCTCCGAGTTCCACCCCGAGCTGGCGACCGGCCGGGTCGAGGCGATCTTCCACAAGGGCGAGCACGCGGCCGCGTACTCCGGTTTCGAGGGCCACGCGCCCGACGGCGAGTGCCTGGCCGACTGGCTGCGCCGCCACGACGTCGACCGGGTCGACGTGGTCGGCATCGCCACCGACCACTGCGTACGCGCCACCGCGCTGGACGCCGCGCGGGAGGGGTTCCGGACCACGGTGTTGCTGGAGCTGACCGCCGCCGTCGCGCCGGAGACGCTCGACGTGGCGCTGCGGGCGCTGGACGGCGCCGGCGTGGCGATGGTCGGCGAACCTGTGATCAGGACCGCTTGACCAGGTAATCGCTTGCCGTTGTCATACCCGGCGCCCAGGATGGCGCGGGAGGTACGACCGTCGTGAACCTGAAGCCCTACCGGGAGGCGCTAGCCCTGCCCGGCCTGCGGTCGTTGCTGCTGGTGTCGGTGCTGGCCCGCGTGCCGCTGACCGCGACCGGGGTGACGCTCACCTTCTACGTGGTGCTCGACCTCGGGCGCGGCTACGGCGCCGCGGGCCTGGTCGGCGCCGCGTCCACCATCGGGGCCGCGCTCGGCGCGCCGCTGCTCGGCCGGCTTGTCGACCGCCGGGGGCTGCGGCCGGTGCTGCTGCTCTGCACCGTCGCCGAGGGGCTGTTCTGGGCCGCCGCGCCGACCCTGCCGTACCCGGTGCTGCTGCCCACCGCGTTCCTGGCCGGACTGCTCGCGCTGCCGGTCTTCTCGGTGGTCCGCCAGTCGATCGCCGCGCTGGTGCCGGCCGAGCGGCGCCGCCCGGCGTACGCGCTGGACTCGATGTCGGTGGAGTTGTCGTTCATGGTCGGCCCCGCCCTCGCGGTGGCGCTGGCCACCGCCGTCACGCCGCGGCTGACGCTCTGGACGGTCGGCGCCGGCATCGTCGCCTCCGGCATCTGCTTCTGGCTGCTGAACCCGCCCACCCGGGCCGCCGACGAGCCGGCCGGGCCGCAGCGCCCGGTGCCGCGCCGGGAGTGGCTCACCCCCCGCCTGCTCGCCGTGCTGGCGGTCAGCCTGGCCGCCACGCTGGTGCTGGGCGGCACCGACGTGGCGGTGGTGGCGGTGCTGCGGGCCGGCGGCGAGGTCGGCTGGACCGGCGCGGTGCTGGCCGCCTGGGCGGTCGCCTCGCTGGTGGGCGGCTTCGCCTACGGGGCGGTACGCCGCTCGCTCCCGCCGCTGGCCCTGGTGGCGGCGCTCAGCCTCACCACCATCCCGGTCGGGCTGGGCGGCGCGCACTGGTGGCTGCTCTGCCTCGCCCTGATCCCCGCCGGCGCGCTCTGCGCGCCCACCATCGCGGCCACCTCCGACGCGGTCAGCCGGCTCGCCCCGCCCGGGGTACGCGGCATGGCGATGGGCCTGCACGGCTCCGCCGTCACCGTCGGCATCGCCCTGGGCGCGCCGCTCGCCGGCGCGGTGATCGACGCGTCCGCGCCGGCCTGGGGGTTCGCGGTCACCGGCGCGATCGGCTTCCTGGTGGCGCTGGCCGTGCTCCCGGTCGAACTGCGTCACCGCCGCACCCCACCGCCCGCCGTCCCCGCCGTCCCCGACCAGGACCTGGCCCCCGTCGCCCCCTGACACCTCCCCCGCCCTCCTCCTGCGCCAGGGGGGACGGCATCGCGCGAGCGCGGGGCCGAGTGCCCGCCGAGCCCGCCCGCCGCGCGCGGACCGGCGTGCGCGGGCCCGCCGTGCGCAGACCGGCGTGCACGGCGTCGTGCGCGAGCCGATGTGCGCGAGCCGATGTGCGCGGTCCGGCTGGCGCGAGCCGGTGTGCGCGGACGGGCGTGCGCGGACCTGCGTGCACGGGACGGCGTGCGCGGACCGGCGTGCACGGGACGGCGTGCGCGGACCGGCGGGCTCGGACCGGCGTGCACGGGACGGCGTGCGCGGACCGGCGGGCTCGGACCGGCGTGCACGGGACGGCGCTGGAGAAGTGTCAGCTCTTCAGCGGTATACCTCTCAGGCATATTTATGCCTGAGAGGTATACCGCGAAAAAGTGATGTCTTCTTCGGTCACGTCACGCTCCGTGCGCGGGCGCGGCGCGGGCGCGGCGCGGGCGCGGCGCGGGCGCGGCGCGGGCGCGGCGCGGGCGCGGCGCGGGCGCGGCGCGGGCGCGGCGCGGGCGATCGCCGAACGCCGCGAGCTGATCCGGGGACTGCGGCACCACGCCGTGCTCCGCCCTCAACGGGTGGACCCGTCGGCCGGAACAAGGCCGGCGGCACGGAACGGGCGCCGCCCCCGGGGGGGGTGCGGCGCCCGTTCCGTGGATCGGCGCGGAGTGGGTCAGCGCTGGTCGAGGTTGCCGGCGGTGTCCTCCTGGTAGCTGGCGCCACCGTTGACCTCGCTGGTCAGCGGCTTGGCGCCGCCCTCGGGCGGACCGGCCACGCTCTGCCCGGCGGCCAGCTCGGGGAACTTCGCGTCGAACGCGGGCCGCTCGGAGCGGATCCGCGGCATCCGGTCGAAGTTGCGCAGCGGCGGCGGGCAGGAGGTGGCCCACTCCAGCGAGTTGCCGTGACCCCACGGGTCGTCGACCTCGACCACCGGACCGGTCTTGTACGACTTCCAGCAGTTCCAGATGAACGGCAGGGTCGAGATGCCGGTGATGAACGCGCCGATGGTGGAGAACATGTTCAGGCCGGTGAAGCCGTCGTCGGCCTGGTAGTCGGCGTACCGCCGGGGCATGCCCTCGGCGCCGAGCCAGTGCTGCACCAGGAACGTGGTGTGGAAGCCGATCATGGTCAGCCAGAAGTGGACCTTGCCGAGCCGCTCGTCGAGCATCCGGCCGGTCATCTTCGGGAACCAGAAGTAGATGCCGGCGAAGACGGCGAACACGATGGTGCCGAAGAGCACGTAGTGGAAGTGCGCCACCACGAAGTACGAGTCGTGCAGGTGAAAGTCGAGCGGCGGGCTGGCGAGCAGCACACCGGTCAGGCCACCGAAGAGGAACGTCACCAGGAAGCCGATCGCCCAGAGCATCGGCGTCTCGAAGGTGACCTGCCCCCGCCACATGGTGCCGATCCAGTTGAAGAACTTCATACCGGTGGGCACGGCGATCAGGTAGCTCAGGAAGCTGAAGAACGGCAGCAGCACCTGGCCGGTGGCGAACATGTGGTGCGCCCAGACGCTCATCGACAGCGCGGCGATGGCGACGGTGGCGGCGACCAGGCCCTTGTAGCCGAAGATCGGCTTGCGGGAGAAGACCGGGATGATCTCGGTGATGATGCCGAAGAACGGCAGCGCCACGATATAGACCTCGGGGTGCCCGAAGAACCAGAACAGGTGCTGCCACAGCATCGGGCCGCCGGTGGCCGGGTCGTACACGTGGGCGCCGATGATGCGGTCCGCGGCGAGCGCGAACAGCGCGGCGGCCAGCAGCGGGAAGACCAGGATCGCCAGCAGGCTGGTGACCAGCATGTTCCAGGTGAAGATCGGCATCCGGAACATGGTCATGCCGGGGGCGCGCAGGGTCAGGATCGTGGTGATCAGGTTGACCGCGCCGAGGATGGTGCCCAGACCGGAGATGGCCAGGCCGACCACCCACATGTTGGCGCCGACGCCCGGCGAGTGCTCGACGGTGCTCAGCGGCGTGTAGGCCGTCCAGCCGAAGTCGGCCGCGCCGCCGGGGGTGATGAAGCCGGCGACGGCGAGCGTGCCGCCGAAGAGGTAGAGCCAGTACGCGAACGCGTTGAGCCGGGGGAACGACACGTCCGGCGCGCCGATCTGCAGCGGCACCACGTAGTTCGCGAAGGCGAACACGATAGGCGTCGCGAAGAACAGCAGCATGATCGTGCCGTGCATGGTGAAGAGCTGGTTGTACTGCTCGGGCGACAGGAACTGCAGCCCCGGTCGCGCCAGCTCGGCGCGCATGATCAGGGCCATCAGGCCACCGATCATGAAGAACGCGAACGCGGTGACCATGTACATGATCCCGATCTGCTTCGCGTCCGTGGTGCGCAGCAGCCGCGCGATGGCCGACCCCTTGACCGGCTCGCGGACCGGCCAGGGCCGGGTCACGACCGGCTTGGGTGCGACGGTGGTCACGAGTGGCCTCCGGTTCTGGGTTGTCCCGCTCGGCGCGCTGGTCATCGGCGCAGCCGTCATCCGCAAGGAGGATAGTCCCCGGTAGGTGGCCCCGCCGCGTGGGGTGGGCGGCTACGATCTTCGGCCCGCTACGGCGGTCCGGTGAGGAGCCGGTAGTGCTCCCCGAAGATCCGCCCGCCACGCCCGCGCAGCACCGGGTCGCGCAGCGCCGGCGGCACGTCGCGGGTGCGGTTGCGGTCCCGGGTCCGGTCCCGCACCCAGCGGGTACGCGGCCGGCGGCGACTCTCGTACGCGATCAGCGCGGCGTCGACGCTGCCGGCGTCGTGCAGCGACTCGGCGAGCACCACGGCGTCCTCCAGCGCCATGGCGGCGCCCTGGGAGAGGGTCGGCGCGACGGCGTGAGCGGCGTCACCGACGAGCAGCACCCGGCCGTGGGACCAGCGTCCCAGCTCGACCTCCTCGGTGCGTTCCACGTGCACCGTCTCCAGCGCGGCGAGCACCTCGGGCACCGGCCCGCCGTAGTCGCCGAACAGCTCGCGGAGCCGGGCGAGCGGGTCGGCCGGCAGGACGCTCCCGGCCTCGTCGGCATAGCAGTAGAGCCGGCCGGCGCCCAGCGGCACGACCAGGAAGCCGGCCCGCTGGCCGAGCAGGGCGGTCCAGTCGGCGACCCGGGGGCCGCCGCGCACCACGGCGCGGTAGACGACCTGCCCGGCCGGGCGGGGCGGCCCGCCGAGCGCGGCCAGGGCGCGTACCGCGGAGCGGGGGCCGTCGGCACCGACGACCAGGTCGTACTCGCCGCCGGTGCCGTCGGTGAAGCCGACCGCGACGCCGCCGGGCAGCGGTTCGACGGTACTCACCTCGGCGCCGTGCCGGACCGCGCCGCCGGCGCCGGTGAGCAGCACCCGGTGCAGTTCGGCGCGGGGCAGGGCCCGGCACTCCCCCACCCCGGCCCAGAGCGCGTCGAGGTCCACCTCGCACAGCGGGGCCCCGGCGGCGTCCAGGAAGCGTTGCCTGTGGATCACCTCGCCGAGCGGTCGCAGCGGTCCGTCGAGGTCGAGCCGGCGCATCGCGCGGGCCGCGTTGCCGGGGAGGTAGAGACCGGTGTCGGTGCGTTCGCCGGGTGGCAGCCGGTCGGTGACGTCGGGCCGGAATCCCGCCAGCCGCAGCGCCCGGGCCACGGCCAGGCCGGCGATGCCCGCGCCGACGACGAGGATGCGCAGGGGAGAACCACCCATCGTGGGGTACGCCTCCGGAGGGGGGTCGGAACGCGTTGGAGGCAAGACACTACTCGCCGCAACCAACCGGCGGAAGTGCCGATCCGCCCCCACGGAAGGTTCTTAACCGGTTCAGTTGCGCATCGGTTTCAAACATGTAAATGTGTTGGGTGAGCTTGGGAGCGCTCCCGCACGTATCCCCCGTCAGATCCGGCGCCCCCGCGTCGAACCAAGGAGCATCATGAAGCGTTCACTCAGAGCCATCGCCGCGGCCGGCCTGCTGGCCGCCGGCAGCATCGTCGCCGTCGCGCTCGGCGGCACCGCTTCGGCCGACACCCAGATCTGCGACCAGTACGGCTCCACCACCATCGGCGGCAAGTACGTGGTGCAGAACAACCGCTGGGGCACCAGCGCCCAGCAGTGCATCAACGTCACCTCGACCGGCTTCTCCATCACCCGGGCGGACGGCTCCGCGCCGACCAACGGGGCGCCGGTCTCCTACCCGTCCATCTTCGTGGGCTGCCACTACACCAACTGCTCCCCCGGCACCAACCTGCCGGTGCAGGTGAAGAACATCAGCAGCGCGCCGGCCAGCATCAGCTACAACTACGTCGGCGGCGCGATCTACGACGCCGCGTACGACATCTGGCTCGACCCGTCGCCCAAGAAGGACGGCGTGAACCAGATGGAGATCATGATCTGGCTCAACCGGCAGGGTTCGATCCAGCCCATCGGCTCCCCGGTCGGCAACGCCAGCATCGCCGGCCGGACCTGGGAGGTCTGGCGGGGCAGCAACGGCTCCAACAACGTCATCTCCTACGTGGCGCCGTCCGCGATCCCCAGCTTCAGCTTCGACGCGATGGCGTTCATCAACGACACCCGCAACCGGGGCGCGATCACCAACGACTGGTACCTGACCAGCATCCAGGCCGGTTTCGAGCCGTGGCAGGGCGGTGTCGGGCTGGCGGTGAACTCGTTCTCGCAGAGCGTCAACACCGGTAGCAACCCGCCGCCCACCAGCACGCCGCCGACCACCACGCCGCCGCCCTCGGGCAGCACCGCCTGCACCGTGACCTACCGGTCGACGAACGTGTGGAACAACGGCTTCACCGCCGAGGTGACGATCAAGAACACCGGCTCCAGCACGATCAACGGCTGGACGCTCAACTACAACCTGCCCTCCGGGCAGAACGTGACGAGCGCGTGGAACGCCACCGTGTCGCAGAGCGGCTCGGCGGTGACCGCCCGCAACGTCGACTACAACGGCACCCTGTCCCCGGGCGCCTCGACCAACTTCGGCTACCAGGCCACGCTGAACGGCAGCTTCTCCGCGCCGAGCAGCTTCACCCTCAACGGCGCCACCTGCACCCGAGGCTGACACCACGACACGAGGGGGCGCGGTCCGCACCGGACCGCGCCCCCTGCCGTGGTACGCGGGGTCAGCCGCCGAGCGCGTCGATGTCGCGCATCTCCTCGGCGGTCAGCGAGAACCCGAACACGTCGGCGTTGGCCCGGATCCGCTCCGGCGTGACCGACTTCGGGATGACCACGATCTCGTGGTCGATGTGCCAGCGCAGCACCACCTGCGCGGGCGAGACGTCGTGCGCCTGGGCGATGCGGACCAGCACCGGGTCGGACAGGTCGCTGGTCTTGAACGGGCTGTAGCCCTCCAGCGCCACCCCCCGGTCCCGGTGCGCGACGTGCGTCTGCCTGTCGTACAGCGACGGGCTCCACCGGATCTGGTTGACCGCGGGCGTCTCCTCGGTGGCCTGGATCAGCTCGTCGAGTTGGGCGATCGAGTAGTTGCTCACGCCCACCGCGCGGGCCAGGTTCTCGTCCCGGGCGGCGAGCATCTCCCGCCACACCGGGATGCTGTCCCCGGGCGCGGACGGCGGCCAGTGCACCAGCCAGAGGTCGACGTGGTCGGTGCCCAGCGCCTCCAGGCTGGCCTCGATGGTCTCCCGCTCCCGGCCCACCCGGTCCGCCGGAAGCTTCGTGGTGAGGAAGATGTCCTCCCGGCGCAGCCCGCTCTCGGCGACCGCCCGCCCGACCTCCTTCTCGTTGCCGTACATCGTGGCGGTGTCCAGGTGGCGGTAGCCGGCGTCCAGCGCGGCGAGCACGGCCTGGTAGCCGTCCTCACCGGTGGCCTGCCACGTGCCGAAGCCGAGCAGCGGGATCCGGACGTCGCCGGTGAGCGGCAGGGTGGGCTGGTCGAGGTCCATGCCGACGGTTCTACCCCTGATCGCCGCCGCCATGCCGGCGCGCGGGCCGGGCGTGGCGGAGAATACGGCTGTGGCGGACCGGCTGGAGGACTACCGGCGCAAGCGGGACGCGGCGCGTACCCCGGAACCGGTGCCCGACCGGTCGCCGCGCCGCGGGCGCCCGACGGGGCGCGCGCCCCGCTTCGTCATCCAGCAGCACCACGCCCGGAGCCTGCACTGGGACCTGCGGCTGGAGCACGACGGCGTGCTGGCCTCGTGGGCGGTGCCGCGCGGCCTGCCCCGCGACCCGGGCCGCAACCACCTCGCCGTGCACACCGAGGACCACCCGATGGAATACCTGACGTTCGCCGGTGAGATCCCGGCCGGGGAGTACGGCGGCGGGCGGATGACCGTCCACGACAGCGGCACCTACCGCGCGGAGAAGTGGCGCGACGACGAGGTGATCGTGGTGCTGGACGGCGAGCGCACGAAGGGCCGGTACGTCCTGTTCGCCACCGGCGGCCAGGGCCGGGACTGGATGGTCCGCCGCACCGACCCGGCGCCGCCCGGCTGGACAGCGATGCCCGAGCTGGTCCGCCCGATGCGCGCCACCGAGGGACGCCGGCTGCCGCGCGACGCCGACGCCTGGGGGTACGAGCCGCGCTGGGCGGGTGTGCGGGCGATGGCGTACGTCTCCGGCGGCCGGCTGCGGCTGCTCGACGGCGACGACGCGGACGTCACCGGCGCGTACCCCTGGTCGCGGGCGATGGCCGAGGCGCTGGCCCCCACCGAGGCGGTGCTGGACGGCGTGCTGGTGCGGATCGACCCGGCCGGACGGCTGCACCCGCCGACCCGGCGCGACGGCCAGTTCCTCGCCGTCGACCTGCTCTGGCTGGAGGGCGTGTCCAGCCTCGACGTGCCGTACGCGCAACGCCGCGACCTGCTCGACGGTCTGGCGCTGGCCGGTCCGCACTGGCAGACTCCGCCCTGGTTCCCGGGAGTCGGCGCGGACGCCCTGCGGGCCGCCCGTGAGCAGGGGCTCCCGGGAGTGGTGGCGAAGCGCCTCGACTCGGAATACGAACCGGGCCGGCGCAGCCGGCACTGGCTGAGCATCGACGCGAGCTGAGGACCACACCGTGCACCTGACGCACCTGGAGTGCCCGCGCTGCGGCCTGGACCACCCGGCCGACAAGCCGCAGAACCTGTGCGGGTGCGGTTCCCCGCTGCTGGCCCGCTACGACCTGGCCATGGTGGCCGCCACGGTCACCCCGGAGCAGTTCGGGCTGCGCCCGGCCGACCTGTGGCGCTACCGGGAGCTGCTGCCGGTGGCCGATCCCCGGTTCGTGACCACGCTGGGCGAGGGCTGGACGCCGCTGTGGCACGCCCGGGCGTACGGCCACGAGATCGGGGTGGACGAGCTGATCGTCAAGGACGAGGGGCTGACGCCTACCGGGTCGTTCAAGGCGCGGGGCGCGACGGTCGGCGTGAGCCGGGCCCGGGAGCTGGGCGTCGAGCGGATCGCCATGCCCACCAACGGCAACGCCGGCGCGGCCTGGGCCACCTACGCGGCTCGCGCCCGGATGGGCGCGACGATCGCCATGCCGCTGGCCGCGCCGACCATCTGCCGGCAGGAGTGCCTCGCCGCCGGGGCGGACCTGCGGCTGATCGACGGCCTGATCGGCGACGCCGGCCGGGAGATCGCCGCGCTTGTCGCCGCCTCGGACGGGCAGGTCTTCGACGCCGGCACGCTGCGCGAGCCCTACCGGCTGGAGGGCAAGAAGACGATGGGCTACGAGATCGTCGAGCAGCTCGGCTGGCAGGTGCCCGACGTGATCATCTATCCGACCGGCGGCGGTGTCGGGTTGATCGGCATCCACAAGGCACTGCACGAGCTGCGCGAGCTGGGCTGGGTGGAGGACCGGCTGCCCCGGCTGGTGGCGGTGCAGTCGACCGGCTGCGCGCCGATCGTGCGCGCGTTCGCCGCCGGCGAGGCGCGGGCCACCCCGTGGGCGGACGCGCACACTGTCGCGTTCGGCATCACCGTGCCCGCGCCGCTCGGCGACGAGCTGATCCTGACCGCGCTGCGGGAGAGTTCCGGCACCGCGATCGCGGTGGACGACGCGGAGATCGTCGCCGACCTGCGCGACTTCGCCGCCCGGGAGGGGCTGCTGCTCTGCCCGGAGGGCGCGGCCTGCCTGACCGCGGCCCGGCACCTGCGCGCCGGTGGCTGGATCCGGCCCGGCGAGCGGGTCGTCGTGCTCAACACCGGCGCCGGCATCAAGTACCCCGGCCTGGTGTAAGGAGGGGCCCCTTCTTAACGTCTCCGGTAGAGGAGGGGCCCCCTTCTAACACTCGCGCTCAGGACGTGGGCGGCTCGTCCTCGCCGGCCTCCTCGGCGGCGTCCGCCTCCTCCTTCGTCTTGTGCACCGCGCCGTCGGCGTGCTCCGGCGGGCCGTAGACGGTGTAGAGCACCAGCGGGTTCGGCCCGGTGTTGACGAAGTTGTGCTTCGTGCCGGACGGCACGACCACCAGGTCGCCGGCGACGACCTCCTTCTTGTCGCCCGCCACCCGCGCCTCGCCGGTGCCGCTGACGAACGTGAGGATCTGGTCGATGCCCTCGTGCACCTCCTCGCCGATCTCGCCGCCCGGCGGGATGGTCATGATGACCAGCTGGGTGTGCTCCCCGGTCCAGAGCACGCGGCGGAAGTCGGGACTCTTCTCGGCGACGGTCGCGATCGTGAAATGCTCCATGGCCCGCTCATACCCCGTCGGCCCGCCCGCCACGCCGGGAGTGGCAGATGGTGGAATTCCCCACCGCCACCGGGTTTGACCGCGCCGAGAAGGGGCATCTGCAGCCGACAAGACCGGTGCGGGACTGGCCGGTCGAGCCAGGTCCCCGCTGACGTACCGCCGTACGGCTGCGCCGGTGGGAGACGGCCAGAGCGCGGCGACGTGACGACCTCCGGGTCGTGCGGCGCCGTGCGCTCGTTTGTCGGTCAGGCGAGCACGGCCAGGTGGAACGGGCGGTCGACGTGCCCGCTGGCGGCGTGCGTCTCGACGAAGACGGCGTTGGCGATCCCGGCGCGGGGCGCCACCGTGACGACACCCTGCTGCGCGAGCCCACCGCCGCCGGCCGGGCCCACCGTCCCGACGTACGCGGCGCGGGCCACGTCCTGGTCGAAGGCGACCTGGTACATCCCGGCGGCGAGCCGGGTGGACGAGGTGGCGCCGAGGCCACGGACCAGGGTGCCGTTCGCGGCGACCACGGCGAACAGCACGCGGGCGGTCGTCGGCAGTCCGGCCGGCGAGTACGAGTTGATCTCGGTGTCGACGCGCGCCGCCTCGTGCGCGCTCGGGGCGGGCTGGCCGGTCGTTCCCCTCCTCGGCCTGGGACTGGGCATGGTGATCCTCTCTCCCACCGGTACGCCGGCAGGAGGCGTTCGTGGTGCGTCCCGGCGATCAGCGGCGATCACTCTGCTGCTTCGACGTTATGACGCCCCGCCGCCCGCCAACCAGCGCCAGCACTGTCCGATCAAGGACAGTAGACGTCTCTGAGCTGGGAAAACGTCAGTCCTTGACGTCCTTGACCGGCACCGCGTCGCGGCAGCGCAGCCGAAGCTCGTACTCCTGGTCGTCGCCGACGAACCGCACCTCGACGTGGTCGTCGGGCCCCAGGTCCGCGTGCTTGGTCCGATATCCGGGCGTGGGCGACGACGTCACCACGCGGACGCCGCCGGGACCGCACTCCGCGATCACGCTGCCGCCGGGCGTCGTGAAGCCACGCCGGGCGCCGGTCGGTGTCGCCGACCCCGTGCCGGCCGGCGTCGCGGTGGCGCTCGCCGCCGCGCCGCTCGGCCCCGCCTCGGGTACGGCGAGCGCCCGGGCCACGTCCTGCTCGGTGCGCACCCCGCCGGCCGTGCCGGCGATGTCCGCGCCGACCAGGTCGACGGCGGCCAGCCCGACGAGCGTCGCGGCGGCGGTCGTGGCCAGCCAACCGCTGACGGCGAGGAGGGTACGGCGGTCCATGGCACCGAGTCTGCCCCGCGACCGGGTTGGGCGGGGCGTAGGGCGCCGCTAAGGTCCGGTTAAGGGGCCCGGCCGACCGCCCGGGCA
The DNA here is from genome assembly GCF_044455315.1 of Micromonospora sp. NPDC051300. Taxonomy (NCBI): domain Bacteria; kingdom Bacillati; phylum Actinomycetota; class Actinomycetes; order Micromonosporales; family Micromonosporaceae; genus Micromonospora; species Micromonospora sp. NPDC051300. Next base: position 93,376 of record NZ_JBITEP010000011.1, read on the forward strand.
GGGGCTATCGTGCCTTGCGTGGCGCGCCTGCTGCTCATCGAGGACGACCTGGCCATCCGCACCCCGCTGCTGCGGGCCCTCCGGGAGTACGGGCACGCCGTCGCGGCCGCGTCCACCGCCCTGGACGGGCTGCGCGACGCGCTGGACGACCGACCCGACCTGGTCGTCCTCGACCTCGGACTGCCCGATCTGGACGGCGGTGAGCTGCTGCGGATGCTGCGCGCGGTCAGCACGGTGCCGGTCGTGGTGGCGACCGCCCGCGACGACGAGGTCGAGATCGTCCGACTGCTCGACGCGGGCGCCGACGACTACCTGGTGAAGCCGTTCACCGCCGCGCAACTGGACGCGCGGGTCCGCGCCGTGCTGCGCCGCTCGGCCACCGGCGGCGCGACGGAGACGGCGCTCGTGGTCGGCGGCCTGCGGATCGACCCGCGGGCGCGTCAGGTCACCCTGGACGGGGTGCCGGTGGAGCTGACCCCGCGCGAGTTCGACCTGCTGCACCACCTCGCCGGCCGTCCCGGGCAGGTGGTCACCAAGCGGGAGCTGCTGACCGAGGTGTGGCGGATCCCGTACGGCGGGGCCGACAAGACGGTCGACGTGCACCTGTCCTGGCTGCGCCGCAAGCTCGGCGAGAACGCCCAGGCGCCGCGCTACCTGCACACCGTGCGCGGGGTCGGGGTGCGGCTGGACGCCCCGGGGCCCCAGCGGTGAGGGGGCGACTGACCCTCCTCGTCGCGGCCGTCGGCGTCCTGGTCATGGTCGCGTTCCTGGTGCCGCTGGCCGGGCTGGTGCGTACCGTGGCCGCCGACCGCGCGACCGCCCGGGCCACCGCCGACGTGCAGCGCCTGGTGGCGGTGGTCGGCACGGCCGGTTCGGAGACCGTCCGGCTGACCGTGGACCAGTTCGCCACCGACACCGGCCGCGAGGTGAGCGTCTTCCTGGCCGACGGGACGGTGCTCGGCGCGCCGGCCCCGCGTACCCCGGCGGTCACCCTGGCCGCCCGGGGGCAGAGCCTGACCGTCGAGTCCGCCGCCGGCCGGGAGGTGGTGGTCGCGGTGCAGGGGCGGCCGGAGGGCATCGGCGTGATCCGTACCGTGGTCCCGCCGGCCGAGTTGAGCGCCGGCGTGACCCGCGCCTGGCTGGTGCTGGCGCTGCTCGGCGCGCTCCTCGTGGTGGTGGGCCTCGTGGTCGCCGACCGGCTGGCCGGCACGCTGGTGCGGCCGATCTCGGCCCTGTCGGCCGTCTCCCACCGGCTGGCCAACGCCGAGTTGGACGCCCGCGTCGAGCCGGCCGGCCCGGCCGAGCTGCGGGAGGTGGCGGGCGCGTTGAACCACCTCGCCGCGCGGATCCAGGTCCTGTTGCGTGAGGAACGCGAGCAGGTGGCCGACCTGTCGCACCGGCTGCGTACCCCGCTGACCGTGCTCCGGCTGGAGGCCGAGTCGCTGCGCGACCCGGACGACGCCGCCCGCCTGACCGCCGCCGTGGACGGCCTGGAGCGGGCGGTCACCGGCGTGATCCGGCAGGCCCGGTGGCGCAGTACGGCCGCCGGGGGGCACTGCGACGCCGCCGAGGTGGTCGGCGAGCGGGTGACGTTCTGGTCGGTGCTCGCGGAGGACACCGGCCGGACCGTGACCCTCGACCTCGCACCCGGCCCGCTCCCGGTCCGGCTCGGCGGCGACGAGCTGGCCGCCGCCGTGGACGCCTTGCTGGGCAACGTCTTCGCCCACACGCCGGACGGCACCCCGTTCACCGTGCGGTTGGCGGCGGAGCCGGGTGAGGTGGCGCTGACCGTGGCCGACGAGGGTCCGGGGCTGCCACCCAGGCCGCCACGGCGGGGCGTCAGCCGGGCCGGGTCGACCGGGCTGGGCCTGGACATCGCCGAGCGGGCCGCCGGCGCGGGCGGTGGCCGCCTGGAGTTGTCGACCGGGGCGAGCGGCGGGGCCCGGGTGGTGCTCCGGCTCGCCGTCGCGCCGCCCGCGACCGCCTGACCCACCTCATCGCGGCCAGACCGGGGCCCGGCGCGCGCGACCGTGTCCACTGCCCCTGACACCCACAGCGTTCCACCCACCAGCCCGCCGGCACCCGACTGGAACGCCATGGGTGTCAACGGCGCCCCGACACACCCACAGCGTTCCACCCATGGGGAGGGGTGGCTCGGGCCGCCTTAACCCGGCGTTGTCCCTCGGCTAGCGCGGCGTTGGCCGTCCGGCGCGCATCGTCGTGGACAGGAACCGAGGAGAGGTGACGATGATGCGACGTACTTCCCTGATGCTGGCGGCGGCCGGTGGCGTGGCCGTGTTGGCGGTGACCGGCGCGGCGCTCGGTGTGGCCGCGGCGGACCGGTCGAGCGGGCGTTCCGCCCCGGCCGCCGTGACCGTGGAGGACCACCCGGCCCGGGCCGGTGGCGACGACCCGGCCGGCACGACGTCCGGCGAGGACAACCCGGCCCGGTCGGCGAACAGGGGCGACGACAACCCGGCCCGATCGGCGAACGGGCGCGAGGACACCCCCGCCCGGCACGCGACGGCCGACGACGCCACGGCTCCGGCGACCATTGGCGGCGAGGACAGCCCGGGTCGACAGGGGCGCGACGACGACACCGTAGCCGCCCCGGCGGCGGACCGGGCGGTGAGCCGGCAGCGGGCCGCCGAGGTGGCGCTGGCGCGGATCGGAGGCGGCCGGGTCAGCGAGATCGAGGCGGAGACCGAGCACGGCCGTCCGGCGTGGAGCGTCAAGGTGGTCCGCGACGGCTGGCGGCACGAGGTCAAGGTCGACCGGGGCACCGGCGCGGTGCTGGAGGTCGAGCGGCAGCGCGCCGGCACGGACGACCGTGGCGGGCGCGACGACAGCGGCCGGGACGACCGCGCGGGGAGCGACGACCGGGGCGGGGACGACCACGGCCGGGACGACGACCACGGCACGCACGACCGTGGCGACGACCACGGCGGCGGCCGGCACGGCGACGACGACTGACCGCAAGCGCCCGGGCGACTCGGTCGACCACGGACGCCGCGACGACCGGTGCCGCGAGGACCGAGCGGAAGCCCACCGGCACCGCGACGCGAGGACCGAGCGGAAGCCCACCGGCACCGCGACGACCGGTGCCGGGAGGACCGAGCGCGAGCCCACCAGCGCCGCCAGGACCGAGCGGGAGCCGAGAGACGCCACGCTCGGGAGGACCAGGCCGGGGGCCGGGTGCGGGACGTATCCGCACCCGGCCCCCGGTTCACCGCAGGGTGCAGCGCACCTCCGCGGGTGGCTGGTTGTCGCCGGAGACGACCAGACCCCAACTGGTGACGCCGCCGGCCGCCAGCGCGCCGTTCCAGGCCGCGTTCGTGGCCGTCACCCGCGTGCCGGACTGGGCGGCGGTGGCGTTCCAGGCGTTCACCAGCCGCTGCCCGCCGGCGAAGCCGACCTGGCTGCTCCAGCCGGTGGCGGCGGACGTACCGGTGTTGCGGACCGTCACCTCGGCCTGGAAGCCGCCCGCCCACGCGCCGGTGACCGTCCAGGTCGCCGCGCAGCCCGCGCCGGACGGCGGGGTGCCGGTGGGGGTCGGCGAGACGGTGGGGCTGGGCGAGACAGTAGGGCTGGGCGAGACCGTCGGGCTGGGCGAGCCGGTCGGGCCGTCCGACGTGGTGTAGGTGACCGGTGTGTACGCGGCAGAGCAGGTGCCGCCGCACGAGGCGGGCAGCGCGAACCGGTACACCCGGCCGCCGTTGACGAGCGCGCCGGTCACGTCCCGCACCCGGATCGAGAAGTCGGTGCCGCCCGCGGTGGTGGCGCCCAGGATGTACGACTGGCCCATGTCGCTGTTCATGGTGGCGGCCCGCCACACCCCGTCGGCCAGGTACTCCACGCCGTGGATGCCGTTGGCCAGGTGGGAGACCGCGATGGCCGGCCAGTAGCGTTGCGCGCCCCGCAGGAACGCGATCCGGATGTCCCCGGAGTAGTTCGGCGCGGGCACGAACGACCAGGAGACCTGCCGGTTGTTCCAGTGGTTCGGATAGAGGTCACCGACCCCGACGCCGCCGCGCGCGAACCGGTTCAACGACGCGGTGGACAGGTCCAGGTGGTTGCGGTCGTCCCGGCACCAGGCGTTGCCGTCGCCGCAGGAGTCGGCGACCACCATGGTCAGCGTAGCGCCGTTGTAGCCGTCGGCGACCCAGGACCCGTTGCGGCAGAAGGGTTGCCCCGGCGCGCCGTCGTTGGTGCCGGTGCACCTGTCGCCGATGGTCACCCGGACGAACCGGCCGCAGTTGAGGCCGTTGTTCCAGAGGCCGACCTTGTTCGCCTCGGCCGGCGGCAACGGGCGGACCGGATAGGACGTGTAGTCGCCGGGGAGGTCGTAGACGTTCAGCGCGACGAAGTCCGGCGCGTCCAGTTCGGACTGGGGCAGTCCGCAGCCCCCGTACGGGGAGCCGAGGCCGTCGAAGTGGGTGGCGTTGCCGGTCACCGGCGCGGGTGGGTCGTCGACCGCGAGCGCGGGGAGTTGACCGGCGACGAGCAGCGCGGCCGCGCCGGCGACCAGGGCGGCGACGAGCTGGAGGCGGGGGTGCGGGGTCATGGTTCGGCCTTCCGGGCGGGCCGGCCCGGGGCACGGGTCGGCTCAGGGGGGTGGTCATGGTTGCCCGTCCATGCCCGGCGGTGCCCGCGGAGACCATGCCACCACCGCGGCGCGCGCCTGTCAATCGCGTCTCCGGCCGATCGGGCCGACGCGATGGTGACGCAGAGCAATCGAGTCGCTACATTGAAGTATGGTGCCCGCACCCGGCGGCCGGCCGCCGGAACCGGTCTACCGTCCCGTGCTGGCCGCGCGCCGGGGCGAGCTGGACGCCCTGACCCACCTCGACGACACGGCCGCCGGTCTGCTCGCGCCGATCCTCGACGTCACCTCGGACGATCCGGGCACGCCGGAGGCGCTCGGGCGGCTCCCCGCCGGCATCCTGCCCGCCGTCGACGCGTCCGCGCTGCCGGACGAGCCGGACCACGATCCGGTCCGCTGGGGCGTACCGCTGGTGCCGGTGATCGGGCTCTCGGAGAGTGACAGGCGGCTGGCGGCGCACGGCGCGGCGGCGCGGGCCTGGGCGGGCCGGGCGGTGGTCCGGCTGCGGACCGGCCCGGACCGCGCCGGGCCGGACGCCACCGCCGCGGTGGAGCGGGTGTGGCGGTCGACCGGATTGCTGCCGGAGCAGTGTGACCTGCTGCTGGACGCGGGGGACGTGTGCTGCCCGGCGGACGTCCGACTGGTCGAGCCACGGGTGCGGCGCGCGGCCCAGTGGGCGCGGCGGCACGCCTGGCGGTCGGTGACCGTGGCGGCGGGCGGGATGCCGCCCGCGCTGTCCCGGCTGCCCACCGACGAGCCGGTCCGTCTGGATCGCTTCGACTGGCTGCTCTGGCAGCGCCTGGCCGATCTGCGGCTGGGCTACGGGGACTACGGGGTGGGTTGCGCGGTGCGTGACGCGGACGCGCCGGGCGACCGGCTGCCGACGCTGCGCTGGGCGGCGGGCGGGGCGTGGTGGGTCTACCGCTGGGCCCGGCGGGGCGGACGGGGCGACGATCGTTTCGCCGACCTGTGCCGCACGCTGGTGTCCGCGCCGCACTGGCCGGCGGCCGGGGCGGGCTTCTCGTGGGGCGACCACGAGGTGCTACGTCGGGCACGGCGGGGCGCGGGCGCCGGCTCGGAGTCACTGTGGATGGCCTGGAGCACCTCGCACCACCTGGCGGAGGTGCTGGCCACGCTGACCCGGCCGGACCGCGAGCAGCGCGGCGGCTCCTGGCGGGCCGACCAGGACGCCCCGGAGTGGGGGCGCGCCGGCCGGCCGCAGCGCGGCGGGGAGTCCCGCCGCGCCGGCTGAGTCACTCCTTCTCGGTGAAGCCGAACTGGACCACGCCCTCGTCGTCGACGACCGCGTCGACCGAGGTGTCGGTGAGCAGTTCGGCGGCGTCGGAGTCCAGGAAGATCCGCGCCCCCTCGGTGTCCACCACCTGGTCACCCTGCACGGGCTCGGGCACCAGTTCGATGGAGAGCGAACCGGCCTCGGTGTCGGCGGCGATCCGCAGCCCGCCGGCCTCGGCGAGGTCCTCCTGGGCGGCAAGGTCACGGATCACCAGCACGGCGTTGTCGGTCATGGTCAGCATGGCGGAACTCCTCATGGCTGGGGTGCGGAAGGTCGCGGGCGCCTCGGCCCGCGCGGTCGGCTCACGACCGGCGGAAGCGGACGAAACAGTGTTCGCCGCGCGGGAGCGGGGCGGTCGGACGGCCCCTCCCCACCCACCGTGCCCGCTGCCGGTGAATCCGTCAAATAGAGCCGGGTGATCGGCTACCACCGGGTTGAACAGGCGTTTTCCCCTCCGGCACGCCCGCCGGCTCTCTAGTCTCGGGGTATGGACGACAGGCGCAGGTACGTCGCCGAGTTCCTCGGCTCGCTGCTGCTGATCTTCTTCGGCGTGGGCAGCGCCGTCTTCGCCCGTGTCCAGGGTGGTGTGGTGGTGGTCGCCCTGGCCTTCGGGTTCACCATGCTGGCCCTGGTCTACACGATGGGGCCGCTCTCCGGCAGCCACATCAACCCGGCGGTGACGTTGGGCGTGCTGCTCTCCGGGAAGATCTCCCCGCTGGGCGCGGTGGCGTACTGGATCGCGCAGTTCGCCGGCGCCACCGTCGCCGCATTCGTGATCTGGGCGCTCACCCGCTGGGGTGACGTGGTCGACCAGACCGGGGCGCTGGGCACCAACGGTTACGGCGCGCACATCAACCTGGGCGGTGCGGCCGTGCTGGAGACGGTGCTGACGTTCCTCTTCGTCCTGGTGGTGCTGGTGGTGACCGGCCGCGGCGAGCACGCCGCGTTCGCCGGGGTGCCGATCGGCCTGGCCCTGGCCGGGGCGCACCTGGTCGGCCTGACCCTGGACGGGACCTCGGTGAACCCGGCGCGGTCGTTCGGCCCGGCCCTGTTCGAGGGCGGCTCCGCGCTGCGCCAGCTCTGGGTGTTCATCGTCTTCCCGCTGCTGGGCGGCGCGCTCGCCGCGCTCGTCGCGCCGCTGATCCTGCGGCCCGGCGCGGGCGGGCGGGGACCTGCGGAACGGGTGGCCACCCCGCGGCCCTGAGCCTGACGAAAACTTTCGCTCCGGGATCTATCCCGCAGGAAAGCTCCATGGCAGCATCGTCGCATGCATCGTCGTCTCTTTCCTCGGGCCCTCGCGGCGCTGGTGCTGGTCGCCACCGCGGCCACCGCCGGCGCCCCGAACGCCACGGCCGAAGCGCCCACCCCGGCGCAGACCCGGCTGCACGCGACAATCGACGCGGTACTCGCCGACAGCCGGCTCGACGGTGCGCAGGCGGGCGTGGTCGTGGTGGACACCGCCACCGGCCGCACGCTCTACGACCGCAACGGCAACCGGCGGCTCGTCCCCGCCTCCAACACCAAACTGCTCACCTCGACCGCGGCGATGGAACTGCTCGGCCCGGGGCACCGCTTCACCACCGACGTCAGCGCCGGCGGGCCGCGCCGCGCCGGGCTGCTCTCCGGCGACCTCTACCTGCGGGGCGGCGGTGACCCGACGATGCTCGCGGCGGACTACGACCGGCTCGCCGCGCAGGTCGCCGACGCCGGCGTACGGGTGGTGACCGGCAACCTGGTCGCCGACGACACCCGCTACGACCGCAGCCGGCTCGGTCCGGACTGGACCTGGGACGACGAGCCCTACTACTACGCGGCGCAGGTGTCCGCGCTGACCGTCGCGCCGGACACCGACTACGACGCCGGCACCGTGATCGTCGACGTGGCGCCGGGCGCACGGGCCGGCACCCGGCCGAAGGTCTCGATGACGCCCGACAACGGCTGGCTGCGCATCGACAACCGGGCCGAGACGGTCGCCGGCGGTGAGACGAGCATCTCGATCGAGCGGGAGCACGGCGGCAACACCGTCGTGGTGACCGGCCAGATCGCCGCCGGTCAGGGCGCCGAGAGCGACTGGGTGACGGTCTGGGAACCGACCGGGTACGCCGCCGACGTCTTCCGGTCCGCCCTGCGCCGGCACGGCGTACGCGTCCTGGGCCGGACCGTGCTCGGCACCGCCACCCCGGACAGCGCCCGCCCGCTGGCCCGGCACGACTCGATGCCGCTCGCCGACCTGATGGTGCCGTTCCTCAAGCTCTCCAACAACGGGCACGCCGAGGTGCTCACCAAGGAGCTGGGTCGGGTGCTCTCCGGCTCCGGCACCTGGTCCGCCGGCCTGACCGCGATCGGCGAGTACGTCGGCGACGCCGGGATGGACACCGGCACGCTGCGCCAGCGCGACGGCTCCGGCCTGTCCCGCCGCAACCTGATCCCGCCCGCCCAGTTCGTCACGCTGCTCTCGGCGGTCCGCGCCGAACCCTGGTTCGACAGCTGGTACGCGGCCCTGCCGGCGGCCGGCAACGCCGACCGCTTCGTCGGCGGGACGCTGCGCAGCCGGATGGCCGGCACCGCCGCCGCGAACAACGTGCACGCCAAGACCGGCAGCCTGACCGGGGTCTCCGGCCTCTCCGGCTACGTCACCGACGCCGACGGTCGGCTGCTGGCCTTCTCGATCGTCCTCAACAACTACCTGACCTCGTCGGTCAAGGGGCTGGAGGACCAGATCGCGATCGCGCTGGCGTCGTACTCCGAGAAGGAGACCGCGACGGCCCGGCGGACGGTGCCGGCGGCGCCGGACTCGCCGCGCGTGCCGGAGGGTCGGGAGTGCTCCTGGGTCAAGCCGGTCCGCTGCTGAGAAGGTCCGTGCCGGCCCGGCGTTCAGGCGCCGGGCCGGTACGGGCGCGGGGCGGCGGTCGGGTCGCCCCGCTCGACCAGCGCGTCGATCTCGGCCGGTGGCAGCCCGCGCAGGGTGAGCACCCGCCGCCCCCAGCGGTGCAGCCGGCACGGGTGCGGGCTGGCGTCGTTGCGGCAGATGGTCCCGCCCGACCAGGTCCGTGGCGCGTGCACCACCACCGCCCGCACCGCGAACTGGACGTCCTCGACCGTCACGTACGGCGGCAGCGGGATGTCCCGCAGCACACCGCCGTCGGCGGGCTGACGGGCGAGGGTCACGGATGCGGGGTGGTTCATCGGGTCGAACCTCCACAGGGGATGGTCGGGCGGGACATCGGAAACGTACGACGCCCGCCCCGGCCCGCGACGGACAAACTGTCCCGGCGACTCAGTCGAGCGACGCCCGCATCCGGGCGGCGGTACGCGTGGCGTCGTAGTCCGGGCCGACCCCGTCCAGGATGATCGTGTCGCCCTCGATGTTGCGCGTCCGCAACGGCAGGATCTCCTGGTAGGCCGGGGACGCGTACCAGGCGCGGGCCCGCTCGACGTCCGGGAACTCGACGATGACCACGGTGCCCGGCCACTGTCCCTCCAGGACCTCGGGCTCGGCCCCGTGCACCCGGAACCGCCCGCCGAACGGCGCGAACGTCGACTGGACCTTCTCGATGTACTCCAGGATCTCCTCGTTGAGCCCCGTGGGACGCAGGCTGGCGAGCGCGAAAGCGGGCATGGTGTCCTCCCCGGTGGGCGGCGCCGGTGGGCCGGCGCGGCAGGTGCCACCGATTCTGCGCGGGCGGGCCGCACCGGGTCGATTACCCGGGAGGTAACGGCGTCAGCGCAGCGCGACGGCCTGGAGGCTGACGTTGCCGCACTGCCCGAGGGACTCCTCGACGGTCCAGCTCAGCAACAGCTTCACGCCGCGTGGCGCCCGGAACCGCACGGTGAAGTCGGCGGTCAACGCGGTGTGCGGGTCCTCCATCCGGATCGTGCTGGCCGGGCCGTCGGCCACCCGCACGTCGAGCCGGCCGCGGGCCATCCAGAGCCCGGCGTAGAGGTGCACCGTGCGCGGCTGGCCGTTGCCGGCCACCGTCAGGCGGAAACCGTTGCCGCGGTCGCAGGTGTAGACGCCGGACATGGTGCCACTGGCCGAGGCCACCGGGGCGCCGTCACGCCAGGCGTACTCCTCGGGGTTGTTGCTGTAGCTCTCCCGCTCGCCCCGGCCGCCCTCGTCCCGGATCTCGCCGGAGCCGCCGCGCTTGCGAACGGTGTGGTCGGCGCCGAGCAGGCCCCACTGGACCCAGTCGACGGTGCCCACGGCGGTGAGGTCGACAGTGGCGGGCACCTCGGCGCGACTGACCGCCACGGTCGGTGGCGCCACCGTGGACGGCGAGGGACTGGGCGACGGGGGACGCTGGCGGGGACGCAGCCCGGGGGTGGCGACCGCGCCGTCGCCCTCGCTCGGCAGCCCGACCCGGCCGGTCGGCGCCACCGGCAGCACCGCGCTCTCCTCGCGGGGCGTGTCGTGCCGCTCGGTGCCGAGGTAGGCCACCACCGCCGCCAGGCAGAGGAACGCGGCCAGGCCCTCCAGCAGCATCCGCCGCCGCCGACGCAGCCGGCGCAGCCCGGACCGGGTGTGCGGGCGGCCCTCCCGGTGCGAGCCGGGGCCGGTTCGCGAACGGTCCTCCTCGGCCACCACACCTCCGCTTCGTGTCACGCTGCGCCGCCGGGAGCGGCCGGAGCGCGACGGGCTTCACGGTGTCACCGGCCGGTCGTTTGCGCCATATGTGAGCCGACGGGCGTTTCCAGTTCGTTACCAAGCGGTAGTCACGCGCGGTCGGTCAGCTTACCGTGATCGCCTCCAGCGACACCCCGTCGTTCTGCCCGCCGGTCACCGTCAGCGCCCGCCAACTGATCAGCAGCCGCTGGTCGCGCGGCGTCCGGAAGTGGATGACGTACTGGTAGAAGCGGTCGCCACGGGCGAGGGCCACCTCCCGCACGGCGGGGTCGCCGCCGCCGGAGAGCGAGACGTCGAGCCGGGCCCCGGCCGAGAACGCGCCGACGAACAACCGGACGGTCCGCAGGTCACCGCTGCCGGCGACGGCGAGCCGGAAGGACTTCCCGGCGCCGCGCTGGAAGACGCCCGCCCGGGTGCCCGCCTCGCGGGCCGTCGGGGTGCCGTCGGTCCAGGTCAGCCCGGACACCCCGGCGTTGTGTTCCAGCCGCGCGCCGCCCGGGTCCTGGATCTCCCCGGTGCCGCTCTGCTTGCGCTGGACGCTGTCCGCGCCGGTGCCGCCCCAGTGCCGCCAGTCCCGCGTGCCGAGCAGGGTGAGCGACACCGCCGCCGGCACCTGTTGCTGGTCCACCCCGAGCAGCGGACCGCCGGGCAACGCCGGCTCGCCGGTGACCGGCACGACCGTGGGCGGCGCCGCGGTCGGCGCCGGCGTCGGATCCGTGGGCGCGGCCGCCGGCACGCCGGGCCGGCGTTGGGGTGCGGCCGGCGGCCGGGCGGAGTATGCCAGCGCCGCCACCGCCACGGTCACCGCCGCGACGGCCAGCACCACCCGCCGGCGTCTCCGCCGGGCCCGGGCCACGCCGACCCGGGTGGCCGGGCTCTCCGCGGCCGACCCGGCCGTCGCCCCGCCGTCGCCGCCCACCCGGATGTACGCCGTGCGCAGCCCGGCCGTCCCCGCGCGCAGCCGGGCCGCGAGCGCGGTGGCCGGCGCGACGAGCCGCGCGCCGAGGCTCTCCGCAGCGGTATGGCGGCCGGGCGCGATGGGCGTCGCTCCCCCGCTCCCCTGCGACGGGACGTCCGAGGCCCGCATCCGACCCGAGGGCCAGGAGCCGTCCAGGTCGGGTCGCGCCGGCGCCGGTACGGCCGCTCCGAGCCCGGTCGGAGCGGGTCCGACGAGCGGCACCCGCTCGAACCCGGGCCCGGCCGGGGCGGGATCCGCATCCCCGGGCAGGCGGCGCGGGCTGGCGGGTGGCGGCGACTCGGCGGCCGGCCGGTCCGGTACGGCGGGCAGCCAGCCGCCGACCCGGATCCCCGACTGCGTGATGTCGTCCTCAGCCAATGCCCCTCCCCCGGCCGCAGACGCGGGCGGCCGTCATCGCGGCTCGCCGCAGGGCAGGATGACACATGCTTCGATCATCGAGAAGCCGTCGAAGCGCACCAATTTTCCGCCCGGCCGGTTCGGGCGTGTCGCGCCGGAAAAAACGGTGCATGTAAACCGTTATACCTGAGCGTCATAATTATGACTCAGAAATATAACGCTCTAAATTCGTTCCTTTCGCGGCGGCGTCACCGAGTGTGATGAACGCCCAGCCGGTGGGCGAGGTGGGTCAGCCGACCTGGAAACCGAGCGCCTGCGCCAGCGTCACGGCCTGCGCCACGCCGACCCGCGCGCCGGACCGTGCGACCTCCGCCGGGTCGAGCGTGGACAGGTCGCTGCCGCGCAGGTCGGCGCGGGTCAGGTTGGCGCCGCGCCACTGGACGCCGGACAGGTCGACGCCGGTGAGCACCGCGCCGGTCAGGTCGACCCCGGTCAGGTCGGCCTCGCGCATTCGGGCGTCGGTGATCCGCGCCCCGCGCAGGTCGGCCCCGGACAGGGCGACGAAGGACCAGTCGCCGCCGTCGACCCGCAGCGGGCGCAGGTCGCACCGGTCGAAGCTGCTGCCGACCAGCTTGCAGCCGGTGAACTCGGCCTCGAAGAGGTTGCACCGGGTGAACGTGCAGCGGGTGAACGCCGAGTCGGTGTGCCGGGAGGCGTTGAACGCCACGTTGCCGAAGACGCACTCGGTGAAGGTCGCGCCCCGGCTGACCGCCTCGGTGAGGTCGACCTGGAAGAACTCGCAGCGCACGAAGTGCCTGTCGACCAGCTCTTCGGCGTACCAGTCCTGGTCGCGGTAGGTGACGTCCTCGGCGGGCTCCGGCATGCCGCCGAGACTACGTGGCCGGCGGACACTTCCGGCTCGCCGTACCGGCGGGTAGGTTCGCCGGGGTGAGCGTCGCAGTGAGCACCGACCCCGGCCGCCTCGGCTTCGATCCCGCCCGACTGGCGCGGATCGACGAGCACTTCGCCCGTTACGTCGACGACGGCCGGCTCGCCGGCTGGCAGGTGGTCGTCACCCGCCGGGGCGAGATCGCCCACTCCGCCACCTACGGGCAGCGCGACCGGGAGGCCGGCCTGCCGGTCGAGACGGACACGCTCTGGCGCATCTACTCGATGACCAAGCCGATCACCTCGGTCGCCGCGATGATGCTGTGGGAGGAGGGCCGGTTCGAGCTGACCGACCCGGTCAGCCGCTGGCTGCCGGAGTTCGCCGACGTCCGGGTCTACGACCGGGGCTCGGTGCTCAAGCCGTACACCGTGCCGGCGACCGAACCGATCCGCGTCTGGCACCTGCTCACCCACACCGCCGGCCTGACGTACGGCTTCGCCCAGGTCTCGGTGGTCGACGGCCTCTACCGGGCGGCCGGCTTCGACCTGGGGGTGCCGCCGGGCACCGACCTGGCCGCGGCCTCGGCCGGCCTGGCCCGACTGCCGCTGCTGTTCCAGCCCGGGACGAGCTGGAACTACGGCGTCTCCACCGACGTGCTGGGCCGCCTGGTCGAGGTGATCTCCGGGCAGTCGCTCGCCGCGTTCTTCACCGAGCGGATCCTGCGTCCGCTGGGCATGACCGACACCCGCTGGTGGGCGGACCCGACCGACGCCAAGCGGCTGGCCGCGCTCTACGCCCCGCACCCGGCGACCGGCCAGGCGGTCCGCGCCGACTCGATCGGCCGGGCCGCGCTGGCGGAGCCGAGCTGGCACTCCGGCGGCGGCGGGCTGGTCTCCACCGCCGCCGACTACCACCGCTTCACCCAGTTCCTGCTGCGCGGCGGCGAGCTGGACGGGGTACGCCTGCTCGGCCCGCGCACGCTGCGCTTCATGACCCGCAACCACCTGCCCGGCGGCCGGGACCTCGCCTCGTTCTCCCCGGAGGGGTTCAGCGAGACCGTCCTCGACGGGATCGGCTTCGGGCTGGGCTTCGCCGTGGTGCTGGACCCGGTGCCGTCGCGGGTGCCCAGCAGCGTGGGCGAGTTCTACTGGGGCGGCATGGCCAGCACCGCGTTCTGGGTGGACCCGGTGGAGGAGGTCACCGCGCTGCTGTTCACGCAGCTCATGCCGTCGAGCACCTACCCGCTGCGCAGCCAGTTGCGCCAGCTCGTCTACTCGGCGCTCGTCGACTGAGGGGCCGGTTCCGGCGGAACGGCACCCGCCCGGTGGCCCGCTGCCTAGCCTGTGAGGCATGAGCGACATCGTCGTGTTCGGCGCCGGCGGGACAGCCGGCTCCCGGATCGCCGCCGAGGCCGTCGAGCGGGGGCACCGGGTCACCGCGGCGGTACGCCGCCCGGAGGCGGTCGGCTAACTGCCGCCCGGCGTACGCACGGTGACCGGTGACGCGACCTCGGCGCGGAGTGTCCGCGAGCTGGCCGGGGACGCGGACGTGCTGGTGGTGGCGATCGGCGGTGGCGAGCGCGACCTGTGGCGCGACGCCGCCCGGACGATCGTCGACACGCTCCGGGAGCTGCCCGACCCGCCCCGGGTGATCCACGTCGGCGGCGGGTCGACGCTGCTCACCCCGAACGGCACCCGGTTCCTGGACGAGCCGGACTTCCCGGCCGAATACCGGGACTCGGCGCAGGGGCAGGCCGCCGCCCTGGAGTTCTACCGCTCCTCGGCCGACGGGGTGACCTGGACGTACGTCTCGCCACCGCCGCTGGAGTTCCACCCCGGCGAGCGGACCGGGCACTACCGCACCGGCACCGACCACCCGGTGACGGACGCGCAGGGCCGGTCGGTGCTCACCTACGAGGACCTGGCGGTGGCGATCGTCGACGAGATCGAGAACCCGAGGTTCGGCAACGCCCGGTTCACCGCCGCGTACTGATCAGTCGGCGAGCCGGGCCGGGAACCCGCCGGTGGCGATCGGTCCCCACGACTCGACGGTGACCCGGATCAGCGACTTGCCCTGCGCGACCATCGCCGACCGGTACTCGTCCCAGTCCGGGTGCTCACCGGAGATGCTGCGGAAGTAGTCGACGAGCGGCTCCAGCGCCTCGGGCAGGTCGAGCACCTCGGCCACGCCGTCGACCTGCACCCACGGCCCGTTCCAGTCGTCGGAGAGCACGCACGCCGAGACCCGGGGGTCGCGGCGGATGTTCGTCACCTTGGCCCGCTCCGGGTAGGTGGAGATGACCAGCCGGCCCTCGGCGTCGACCCCGCAGGAGACCGGGGAGGACTGTGGGCGGCCGTCGGCACGCGTCGTCATCAGCTCGACGCGGTGCCGGGGGCGGAGGAACTCGGTCAGGGCGTCCCGGTCGACCCGGGTGTTGCGCGCGATGCTGCGTGGCATCCCTCGGTTCTACCAGGCTCGGGGGCGGTTCTCAGCGCGGGCGGGCGGCGGCCCGGCGCGGGGAGACCTGCTCGGGCACGCGGGGGCGCGCGGTGGGCCGCCAGGCGCGGCCGTTGGCGTAGATCACCCGGAAACCGAGGTACGCGGCGAGCGGCGCCCAGTGCGCCGAGCCCATCCGCAGCTCGGCCGCGTTGTGCCGCTGCCCGTTGGCCAGCACGTCGAGCAGCACGGTCTCGAACGCGGCCGACTCGACCCAGTCGACGTCACGGGTGAACCCGCAGATCAGCGCCGCGCCGGTCACGTCGAGGAACTCGCGGAGCGTGGCGTCGGAGGCGCGCAGCACGGAGCAACTGCCGAAGTAGAGGCGACGCCCCTCGCCGCGACCGGCCATCCGCTCGGCCACGTCGGACAGCTCGACCGAGTCCCAGTCGGTGAGGCAGAGCCGGCTCGGCTCGCCGTGCATGGCGAAGAAGCCGACCCGGTGGTCCGCGTACTGCTTGAGCAGCCAGCGGTCGAGGAAGTAGAACAGCTCGTCGCGGGTGGCGGCGTCCTTGTGGATGTAGCGGATCCGGCCCAGTCGTTCGAGCAGGTCGAGCGTGGGCAGGACGGAGCCGCGCTCGTTGAGGTCGCGGTGCCACTGCCCCTCGACGCAGAACACGCCGCCACGTGCCAACGCCCCACCTCCCCGTCGGACCGGGTCCGGAGCAGACGTTACCGCGCCCCTCCGACCATGACCGAATGTGAGAACAATTTCCGCTAATCACCACGAAGACCCCGGCCGGCTGTCACGGTGAGAAGGACGGGACGTACCGGTCTTTCCACCCGTCCCGCCCCAGATCCGCTCTCTCATCGGGAGGACTCCTGTGCGCGTCAACACCCTGAAGCGGGCGGCCGTCGCGTTCGCGCTGGCCCTGCCCGGGGCTTCCGTGGCAACCGCCGTCGCCGCGCCACCGGCCCACGCCGACGGCTGCTACACCTGGGCCCGGACGCTCGCCACCGGCAGCTCGGGCACCGACGTCCGGCAACTCCAGATCCGGGTGGCCGGCTGGGCCGGATACGGCGGCATCGTACGGGTCGACGGAGAGTACGGACCGGAGACGGCCGCCGCGGTCCGGCGCTTCCAGGCCGCGTACGGGCTGCGCGCCGACGGGGTCGCCGGCCCGCAGACGTTCGCCAAGATCTACGCCCTCCAGGACGACGACTGCACCCCGAAGCACTTCAGCTACGCCGAGCTGGACAACGGCTGCGGCAAGGGCGGGTGGAGCGGGGGCCCGCTCTCGTCGTCCGCCACCCGGGAGAACGCCCTGCGCGCCATGTGGAAGCTGGAGGCGCTGCGGCGCAGCCTCGGCGACAAGCCGCTCTACGTCACCAGCGGCTTCCGCAGCATCGCCTGCAACCGGCAGGTCGGCGGCGCGTCGGACAGCCAGCACCTGTACGGCGACGCGGCCGATCTGACCTCACGGAGCCGGACCCTCTGCGAGATCGCCCGGTCGGCCCGGGACCAGGGCTTCAGCGGCATCTACGGCCCCGGCTACCCGGACCACGGCGACCACGTGCACGTGGACTCGCGCCGGGAGAACAACAAGGACAAGTCACCCAACGTCACCGACTGGTCCGCCCCGAACTGCGGGGTCAACTGAGGTAGCCGGCGGACGGCGGCCCGACGCGGGGGTGGGGGCTCCCCGCGCCGGGCCGTCGTCCCGGGTCCGGCCCGAACGACCAGGGCCGGGGTCAGCTCGCCCGGGGCCAGCGCGGCCGGGCGACGGGGGCCGGCGGTGTGCTCGACCCGGAGCCGCGCGTCGGCCGGCCGACGCCGGGGCGGACCGGCGGCGCGGCGACCCGCGGGGACGGGCCGCGCGGCACCTGGCCGGGTGCGAGCCGGGCGGCCGGGGCCGCGGCGCCCGGCCGGGCCGCCTGACCCGCGCCCGGCCGGGCAGTCTGGGCCGCCGCCGCCGCCGGCCGGCCGGCCTGCCCGGCACCCGGGCGGGCGCCCGGGGTCGGGCCCGAACGGGCGGCCGAGGGGCCGGTCAGCACGAACGGGAACGGTACGTGCACGAACGGGTTGCCGTGCCGGACCAGCGCGTCGATCTGGCGCTCGTTCAGCCCGTGTGTCTCCAGCACCTTGCGTCCCCAGCGGTGCAGCCGGCAGGGGAACGCCGCCCCGTCGTTGCGGCACTTCGGCCCCGCGGGCCACTCCTCGGCGGCGTGCACCACCACCGCCCGGACCGCGAGGCGGACGTCCTCGGGGGTCAACGTCGCCGGCACCGGCACGTCGCCCAGGATCTGGTCGATGGGATCCCTCGACTGCTCACCAACTCGCACGGCAGGCCTCCCGCAGCTCGGCAGCGGTGCGGCGGACCGGCCGCACCACATCCTCGCCCACTGGTACGGCCGGACACCGGCAGCAGTTCAATCCCGCCACGCGGTGAGCAGATCCTCCGGTCCGAGCACGCTCACCCCGTCGACCGCACGGCCGCTGCGCACCACGGCGACGACCGGGGTGTGTTCGTCGGCTCCGGGCAGTTGAGCGCGGTGGTGGAGCAGCCGGCCCAGGTCGTGCGCGTCGAACGAGCCGTGCTCCAGCCATTTGACCGAACCCACGAAGGTGATCCGCTTGGCCACCGGCCCTCGGTCGCCGCCGACGAGGTCGATCTCGGGATCGTTGGTACGCGTCCAGAAGCCGCTCACCACCGCCGTGTCGGCCGGCAGGTGCCCGGACGGCAGCCGGCGCAACGACTCCCGGATCACCGGTTCGACCGCACGCCCCCGCCAGGAGGTCCACGAGGAGTCGATTCGACCCAACGTCAGGTCTCCCCGGCCACGCTCGATCTCCGGCAGGTAGGGCCCGAGGAAGGCGAGCCAGAAGCGGAGGTGGGGATCGGCGACGACGTAGCGGGTCTCACGGGAGGGGCGGGTGGACAGCGGGAGGGTAGCCTCGACGATCCGCTTGTCGGTGAGCAGCCGGAGCGCGCGATGCAGCGACCCCTGCGGAATACCGCCCGCGGCCCGGGCGATCGACGAGAAGGTGCGTTCCCCGGCTCCGATGGCGCGGAGCACCGTGTCCGGCTGTGACTGCGGGGGAAATTCGGCGGCGAGGGCCCGCTCTCCGCTGACGAGCAGCGCCGAAGTGGGGTCCCTGACCGCACGGGAGAGATAGTCGCGCAGCCCGTCGCCGGGCGCCCAGTCGTCGACCACCAGCGGCAGACCGCCGGTGACCAGGTAGGCGTCGATGGCGTCGGCAGGAGTCAGGTCGAGCATCTCGCCCACGTCGGCCGGGCTGAGCGGCGGAACCACCATCTCCGTGGCGCGCTGGTGGAAGGGTCGCCCGTAGTCGTTCAGCGCCTCCATCATCGCCAGGTCGGACCCGACGCAGATCACCAGGACCGGCCTGCGGGACAACTCCCGATCGAAGACCTTCTGCAGGGTCCCCTCGAAGCCGGGGTCGGTGGCGATCAGGTAGGGCATCTCGTCGATCACGACGACGCTCGGTCGGTCGGTCGGCAACGCGGCGGCCAGCAACGTGAGCGCGGCGTCCCAGGTGGCCGGCGCCTGTCCGGTGAACAGCCCGGCGCCCGGGAGCGTCGAGCCCGTCACGGCCGACACGAACAGCGCCAGATCGGCGGCGGCGGTCGGCTGCGCCGAGGCGGTGAAGAACAGGTGGGGCACGTCCGCGCGCTCGACGAACTCCTCCACCAGTCGCGACTTGCCGACCCGGCGGCGGCCACGCATGAGCAGCGCCCGCCCGGGACGCCCGGCCCGGCCGCCGCGTGCCACGCGGTCGAGCATCCCGTCGAGCTGGGCCAGCTCACGGGTTCTGCCGACGAATCCGTCCATACGATCACCACGCGGCTCTCATCTCGAATACTCTCATTACTGATACTATCAAAAATGAGAGCTTTAGCGTCCGAGAACCGTGGCGTTCAGGCCAGGTCGGCGTCCTGCACCAGCAGCGCCACCTGCACGCGGTTGTTCAGGTCCAGCTTGGTGAGCAGCCGCGACACGTACGCCTTCACCGTGGCCACGCTCATGAACAGCTCGGCGGAGATCTCCGCGTTGGTCCGCCCCCGGCCCAGCAGCAGCGCGACCTCCCGCTCCCGCTCGGACAGCCCGGCGAGCAGCCGTACCGCCCGCTGGCGTTTCGGGTCCGGCCCGGGCGACGGCGCGGCGGTCACGTGGGCGATCAGCTTGCGGGTCACCGCCGGTGACAGGGTCGCCTCCCCGGCCGCGACCCGGCGTACCGCCGCCACGATCTCGGCCGGCGGGGTGTCCTTGAGCAGGAAGCCGCTCGCCCCGGCGCGCAGCGCGCGCAGCACCTGCTCGTCGGCGTCGAAGGTGGTCAGCACCAGCACCTCGGGCGGGTCCGCCGCCGCCCGCAGCGCCTCGGTGGCGGCGAGCCCGTCCACCCGGGGCATCCGGATGTCCATCAGCACCACGTCCGGGGCGTGCGCGGCGACCGCGGCGGGCACCTCCGCCCCGTCGGCGGCCTCACCCACCACGGTCAGGTCGGGCACCCCGCCGAGGATCATCGACAGCGCGCCCCGGACCAGGGGGTCGTCGTCCACGATCAGCACCCGCACCGTCCCACTCATGCCGTGCTGGCCGGGCATGCGCTCACGGCCCTCGCTCCGCTCGGTGCGTTCGCTCATGCCGTGCTGGCCGGGCATGCGCTCACGGCCCTCGCTCCGCTCGGTGCGTTCGCTCATGCCGTGCTGGCCGGGCATGCGCTCACGGCCCTC
>NZ_JBITEP010000011.1:113392-203969 GCF_044455315.1 Micromonospora sp. NPDC051300
CGCTCCGCTCGGTGCGTTCGCTCATGCGGACACCGCCCAGGGGAGCCAGGCGGTCAGCCGGAAGTCGCCGGCGGCGTCGCGCCCGTGGTCCAGGCGCCCGCCGGCCAGCGAGACCCGCTCGGCGACGCCGACCAGCCCGGTGCCGGCGCCGGGGATGCCGGTCACCGGGCCGCCGACCGGCCACGGATTGCTGATCTCGACCGCCAGCCCGTCGCCGGGACCGCCGGCCAGCCGGACCGTCACCACCGCGCCGGGCGCGTGCTTGCGGGCGTTGGTGAGCCCCTCCTGCACGATCCGGTAGGCGCTGCGCCCGATCGCCACCGGCACCTCGGTCGACCCGGTCACCTCGTCGACCACGCTGACGCGTACCCCGGCCGCCCGGCTCTCGTCGACCAGCCCCGGCACGTCGCCGAGCGTCGGCTGCGGCCGTTCCGGGGTGGCCTCCGTGCCCACCTCGGCCCGCAGCACGCCGATCACCTCGCGCAGGTCCTGCAGCGCGGCGTGCGCGCTGGCCCGGATCACGCCGGCGGCCCGGGCGACCTCCTCCGGCGGCGCGTCCGGGCGGAACTCCAGCGCCCCGGCGTGCAGACTGAGCAGGGAGATCCGGTGGGCGAGCACGTCGTGCATCTCGCGGGCGATCCGGCCGCGTTCGAGGTGCCGGGCCTGGTCGAGCCGGAGCTGCTGCTCGGCCTCGACCCGCTCGGCGCGGTCGCGCAGCGACAGCACGAGCTGGCGGCGGGCCCGGACGAACAGCGCCCACGCCACCACGATGCCGAGGAAGAGCACGGTCCAGGCCGTGGCGGCCCAGAGCGGCATGGCCGGGTCGGGGCGAAGCGCGATGAAGGGCAGCGAGGTGACCACGTTCCAGGCGACAAGCGTCAGCCCGACCCGCAGCGGCCGGTGCACCAGCACGGTGAACAGCACGATCAGCAGCGCCGCCCCGGCGGTGACCGAGAAGAACGTCAGCGGCGCGGTGGCCACGGCCAGCCCGACCGGCCAGCGGCGGCGCAGCCAGAGCGCGCCGGTCGCCAGCAGGCCGACGATCAGGTCGACACCGATCAGCCAGTCCGGCCCGATGTTGAGCGCGAACTCCGGGTCCCGGCTGACCGCGTCGTCGTGCGCGACCGCCACCCAGAGCAACGCGATCAGGAACAGCACGCCGTCGACGAACCAGTCCCGCGGGGTCCGGCGGGGCGCCCGGGCGGGCACCAGGTGGCCCGGCAGGAGCCAGGGGTGGTCGGGGACGACGGCGCTGCTCACCCGCCAATGGTAGGGAGCCGTCCGGACCGGCTACCAGCTACCAAAGTCGACGCCTGCGGTGAACCGAGGTCGGTGCCGGCAGCGACCGCCGGCCGCAGCGGATGACCGGGTGGCCCCGGCACGCTTCTCGGCATGATCGAAGTCGACCACCTGACCAAGCGGTACGGCCCGCACACCGCCGTCGAGGACGTCACGTTCCGGTGTGAACCGGGCACGGTGACCGGATTCCTCGGTCCGAACGGCGCCGGCAAGTCCACCACGATGCGGATGATCTGCGGGATGACGCCGCCCAGTTCGGGCGGGGCCACGGTGGCCGGCCGGCCCTACCGGCAGCTCCCCAACCCGGGGCGGGAGATCGGCGTCCTGCTCGACGCCTCGGCGCAGCACGCCGGGCGCACCGGGCGGGAGACGCTCACCCTGGCCGCCCGCACCATGGGCGTGGACCGGGGGCAGGTGGCCGCGAAGCTGGACCTGGTCGGGCTGAACGACACCGCCGCCCGGCGCCGGGTCGGCGCGTACTCCCTGGGGATGCGGCAGCGGCTCGGTCTTGCGCTGGCGCTGCTGGGCGACCCCCGGGTGCTGATCCTCGACGAGCCGGCCAACGGCCTGGACCCGGAGGGCATCTACTGGATGCGCGGCCTGCTGCGCGACTACGCCGACCGGGGCGGCACCGTGCTGCTCTCCTCGCACCTGCTGCGCGAGGTGGAGGCGGTGGCCGACCGGCTGGTGGTGATCGGCGGCGGCCGGGTGGTCGCCCAGGGCGGCAAGGACGAGCTGCTGGCCGGCGCCGGCACCCTGGTCCGCGCCCGGGACCAGCACGCCCTGCGCCTCACCCTGGACCGGGCCGCGCTCCCGGCCACCGCCGGCACCGACGGCGGCTTCGTCGTCCGGGCCGAGCCGGGGGCCGTCGGCCAGGCCGCGGCCGACGCCGGGCTGGTCCTCACCGAGCTGCGTCCGGCCGGCACCGGCGGCCTGGAGCAGCTCTTCCTCACCCTCACCGCCGGCGCGTCGACCAAGGAGGCTGTCCGATGACCACCGCCACCGCTGAAGCTCCCCCCGCCACGCCGACGCGGCGCCAGCCGGTCGCCGGCCCGTCGCTGGTCCGGCTGACCGGCGTGGAGCTGCGCAAGCTCGCCGACACCCGGGCCGGGCGGTGGCTGCTGATCAGCATCGCGCTGATCGCGGTCGCGATCGTGGTGGTGCAGCTCTTCGTCACCGACGGGCCGGAGCAGACGTTCACCGCGTTCTTCACCCCGTCGCTGCTGCCGGTCGGGCTGCTGCTGCCGGTGCTGGGCATCCTCTCCATCACCGGCGAGTGGTCCCAGCGCACCGCGTTGACCACGTTCGCGCTGGTGCCGCGCCGGGAGCGGGTGATCGTCGCCAAGCTCGTCGCGGTGGTGCTGGCCGCGCTCGGCTCGGTGCTGGTCAGTCTGGTCGTCGCCGCCGCCGGCACGCTGGCGGCCAAGGCCACCGGCGGGGCGGGCACCTGGACGTTCGACTGGCAGATGCTGCCGCACGCGGCGGTGTTCCAGGTGGCGAGCGTACTGATGGGCGCCGGGTTCGGCCTGCTGCTGCTGAACACGCCGCTGGCGATCGTCACCTACCTGCTGCTGCCGACCGTGTGGAGCGTGCTGGCCGCGATGATCGAAGGGCTGCGGGGGCTGGCCCGTTGGCTGGACACCTCGTACACGATGGGGGCGCTGCTGGGGCCGGACGTGACGGCCGGGCAGTGGGGCCGCCTCGGGGTGTCGTTGGCCGTCTGGGTGCTGCTGCCGCTGGTCGCCGGCCTGGTCCGGACGATGCGGCGGGAGGTGTCCTGACCGTGCCGGCGCGGGAGCCCGGCGACGTCGTGGTCGACGGCGGGGCCGGCGAGCTGGTGGTGATGTGGGCCGGGTTCCCGCTGCTCGGGGCGGGCCTGGGCGCCGGGCTGACCGCGCTGTCCGGCTGGGTCGCCGGGCTCGCCTGGTTCCCCTTCCAGGACGTCTTCGAACTGCTCGACAGGTGGCCGGCCGAGCGGTCGTACCCGCTCGGCGCGGGGGTGGTGGCGCTGGCCGGCGTGGCGCTGGCCGTGGTGGGCACGCGGGAGCGCCTGCGGGTCACGGTCGGGCGCCGGTCGGTGGAGCTGCACCGGGACGGGCACGGCCGGGACGTGGCTCGGGCCGAGGTGTCCGGCGTGTTCGTCGACGGCAAGACGCTGGTGCTGCTGGACGCCGCCGGCGGCGAGCTGGCCCGGGAGAAGTCCGACCTGGACGCCGGCCGGCTGCGGGAGGCGTTCACCGGGCAGGGCTGGCCGTGGGTCGACCGGGACCCGCATCGGGACGCGTACCGGCGGTGGGTGCCCGGCCTGCCCGGGCTGCCGGCCGGCGCGGATGCCCTGCTGCGCGCCCGGGAGCGGGCGCTGCGGGACGGCCGCGGCGCCGAGGTCCGGGAGCTGCACGGGGAGCTGGCCGGGCTCGGCGTCGTGGTGCGCGACGAGGGGAAGCGGCAGTACTGGCGGCTGGTGGACCGGTGACGGGTCGGCGGGGGCCGTCCTAGACTCGGGGCCCCCGCCGCCCGATGGGAGTTCCCGTTGCGTCCTCGGCTCGCGCCCCCGGCCCTGGTCCTGGTCCTGCTGCTCGCCGGTTGCGGCGGCGAGACCGAACAGGTCGCCCTCCCGCCGCCGGCGAGCGCCACGCCGAGCACCGTCGCGCCGCTGACCGTCAAGGAGGCGCGGGGGCGCTACCTGTCCGTGGTGGCGGCGTACGACATCGCCCGGGACGAACTGGCGGAGGCGGAGGAGGCGGGCCGGCCCTGGCGGTCGGTGCGGGAGCGGGCCGCCGCGGTCGCCGCCGCCGACACGGCCTGCGCCGAGGAGTTGCGCGCCGTCCGCTGGCCGACCGCCGTGCGGGCGCCGATCGCGGCGCTGCTCGCCGAGCACGAGGTGGCGCTGCGGCACTGGAAACTCGCCGCCGGGGCGGGCAGCGCCGCCGAGCTGCGCCGGGAGATCCGGGCCGCCGCCGCGCACGACGGCGTCCGGCAGGCGGCCGCGGTACGCGCCGCGCTGGGCCTGCCACCCCGTCGCGCCGCCTGACCCGACCGGAACGCCGGTCCCGCGAACGCGTGATGTGCCCGCCGGCCAACCGGCCGACGCTCGGCACATGACCTCTGACGACTTCCCGCAGCCGGTACGCGGCGCGGCCGGCGGGCCTGACGTCGGTCCGCGCGACGTGACCCGGGACCGGGAGAACCCGGACCTGCTCGCCCCGCCGGCCACCGACGCCGGCACCGTGCCCAACCTGAAGTTCTCCTTCTCCGACGCGCACACGCGGGTCGAGCGCGGCGGCTGGACCCGCGAGATCACCCGGCGGGAGCTGCCGATCGCCACCGAGCTGGCCGGCGTGGACATGTCGCTGGAACCCGGCGCCTACCGGGAGTTGCACTGGCACAAGCAGGCCGAGTGGGCGTACGTGATCTCGGGGAGCTGCCGCATCGGCGCGGTCGACCAGGAGGGCCGCAACTTCCTCGACGACGTGCGCCAGGGCGACCTGTGGTTCTTCCCGCACGGCATCCCGCACCACATCCAGGCCCTCGACGAGGGGGTGGAGTTCCTGCTGGTCTTCGACGACGGGTCGTTCTCGGAGAACAGCACGTTCCTGATCAGCGACTTCTTCGCGCACACGCCGCCAAGCGTGCTGGCCAAGAACTTCGGCTGGACCGAGGCGCAGATGGCGACGCTGCCGGAGCGGGAGAAGTACATCTTCGCCGGCGAGGTGCCGCCGCCGCTGGACCGGGACCGGGTGGTCAGCCCGACCGGCGACGTGCCGCGCTCGTTCAAGCACCGGCTGCTCGCCCAGGCGCCGGAGCGCTTCCCCGGCGGCACGGTCCGGATCGCCGACGCGGCCAACTTCGCCGCGTCCACCGCGATCTGCGCGGCGCTGGTGGAGATCGAGCCGGGCGGGCTGCGGGAGCTGCACTGGCACCCGACCGACGACGAGTGGCAGTACTGGCTCTCCGGGTACGGCCGGATGGGCGTCTTCGCCAGCAGCGGGGTGGCCCGCACGTTCGACTTCCGGGCCGGCGACGTCGGCTACGTGCCGTTCGCCTACGGGCACTACATCGAGAACCTCGGCGACGAGCCGCTGGTGTTCCTGGAGATGTTCCGCAAGCCCCGGTTCGCCGACATCTCGCTGGCCCAGTGGATGGCGAACCTGCCGCCGGAGATCAGTGCCGCCACGCTCAACCTGCCCCGCGAGATGATCGAGGCGTTGCCGAGGGAGAAGCGGCCGGTGGTGCGCTGACCGGGCGGGCGTCCCAGAGCCGGGCCAGTTGGAGCCGGCTGCGCACGCCGAGCTTGGCGTAGACCGCGCGCACGTGCGTGTCGACGGTGTGGAACGACAGGTGCAGGCGGCCGGCCACCTGCTGCTTGGTCGCGCCGGCGGCGAGCAGCTCGGCGATGCCCGCCTCCCGGGCGGTCAGCGCCGCCAGGCCGTGCCCCGGCGGCCGGGGCGCGGGGCGGCGGCGGGTCGCGTCGAGCCGCGCGTCCCACCGCTGCGCGGTGTCCTGGTCGCCTGTCGCGCCG
Organism: Micromonospora sp. NPDC051300; assembly: GCF_044455315.1. Taxonomy (NCBI): domain Bacteria; kingdom Bacillati; phylum Actinomycetota; class Actinomycetes; order Micromonosporales; family Micromonosporaceae; genus Micromonospora; species Micromonospora sp. NPDC051300. Next base: position 119,211 of record NZ_JBITEP010000011.1, read on the forward strand.
GCCCGTCCGTGCAGCGCCGCCGCCTCCCGCGCGGCGGCGCGGGCCTCGGGCAGCCGCACCCGCGGTGAGCGGGCCAGGTCGAGCAGGGCGTCGGCGAGCGCCGGTCGGGCGGCCGTGCCGCGCAGCGCGCCGACCGCCGCCCGCAGCGCCGCCGGGTCGCGCCGGATCAGGCCGTCCGCGTGCCCGGCCAGCCCGGACCAGAGGGGTACGCGGGTGCGGGCGGCCACCTCGGCGAGGCGACCGGCGACCACGCCGGCCCGCCGCGCGTCGCCGAGCAGCAGCAACGCCCGGACCAGCCGGGGACCGTACTGGGCGACCAGCAGCACCGGCCGGACCGTGCGGGCCAGGTCGTCGGCGACGGCGCGCAGCCGGTCCCGGTGCCGCGCCGGTTCCGGGTCGCCGGCCGCCGCGCAGCCCAGCGCCGCGTGCGGCACCCGGTCCGGCCACGTCGACTCCGGCCCGGCGGCGGCCAGCAGCGTCCGCGCCCGGTCCGGCCGTCCACTCCGGTACGCCACCTCGACACGGACCGCCACCAGGGCGGAGCGCGCCTCGCCACCGAGCGCGCCGGCCGGCTCGTCGAGCGCCAGCCCGGCCCGGGCGTCCGCCTCGGGCAGCGCGCCGACCGCGAGCAGCCGCCGGCAGGAGAGGGCGGTCAGCGCCGGCCCGGCCCCGACCGGCAGATCGGCGTACGCGGCGTCCAGCGCCACCGCCGCGTCGTCGTACCCGCCGAGCGCGAGCTGCGCCTCGATCCGGTCGGTGCGGACCGCCACCGCCTCACCGCGTACCGCCGGGTGGTCGGGGTCGACGGCGGCGAGCAGGTCCCGGGCGGTGGGCACCGCCCCGGCGGAGAACGCGCGGGCGGCCCGGGCCAGCGCGAGCCGCACGGCGGCCACCGGGGTCGGGTGTGCCGCGCGGGCCCGGCCGGCGGAGCGCAGCAGGCCGTCGGTGTCCGGGTGGCCGACCCGGGCGGCGACCGACGCCTCGGTGGCGAGCAGCCACCCCCGGTCCGCCGGCTCGGCGCCGGCGCGGGCCAGCCGCACCTGCGCCATCGCGGTCGACGGCCGGTCGTGGCCGTGGCCCGCGCCGAGCCGCCCCAGCAGGCGGGCGCGGTCGGCCGCGCCGGTGCGGTCCGCGGCGACCTCGGCGGCGAGCAGCTCGCGCGCCTCGCACGGATGTCCGGCGAGGTCGAGCAGTTCGGCGACGGCCAGCACCTTGCGGGCGCGGTCAGCGGGACGGGACACGGCATCGAATGAACCACGACCGGCGCATCCGCTGCGGGTCTTCGGCGCGAAGCCACTCGTGATCGTGAGTTTTCCGCATCAGAGCGAACCGTTCGGGCATGTACTGCGTACACACCGGTGGGTCGTGGCGCGCAATTCGGAGGCACAGTGACAGCGGTTCGGACTGATCCATTCGCGGGGGCGATTCTCCAGGTCGGGGTGCTGGCGGGTCTCGCCGGCACGGTCGGCCTGGGGCCGGCCGGCTGGTCGGCCGGCCTCGTCTACGGGGTGGTGACGCTCGCCGTGCTCGGGCGCGGCCTGCGCCGTTCCGGCGCGGAGCGGCTCGGGCCGGCCGACTGGGTGACGCTGGGCCGGGCCACGCTGGCCGGTGGCGTGACCGCGCTGGTGGCGGACTCGTTCAGCCGGCCGGTCGCGGTGCCGGTGTTGGTGGTGCTCACCGCGGTAGCGCTCTCCCTGGACTGGGTGGACGGCCAGGTGGCCCGGCGCACCGGCACGGTCAGCGCGCTCGGGGCCCGCTTCGACATGGAGGTCGACTCCTTCCTCGTCCTGGTGCTCTGCGTGCACGTGACCGGCCAGGTGGGTCCCTGGGTGCTGGTGATCGGCGCGATGCGCTACCTCTTCGTCGCGGCCGGCTGGGTGCTGCCCTGGCTGAACGGCCCGCTGCCGCCGCGCTACTGGCGCAAGACGGTCGCCGCCGTCCAGGGCATCGCGCTCGCGGCGGTGGCCGCCGACGTGCTGCCCGTCGCGCTCGCCGTCGTGGTGCTGGCGGGCGCGCTCGCGCTGCTCGTCGAGTCGTTCGGCCGCGACGTGCTCTGGCGGTGGCGGCACCGCGCCGGCGCCGACCGCCCGCAGGTCGCCGTCCCGGCGGTCGCCCCGCCGCCGGTCGTCACTCCGGCGGTCACCGGCACTGCGCCGGTCACCGTCACTCGGCCGGTCGCCGTGCCCGCCGTCGCTCCGCCGGTCGCCGTCCCGGCCGCCGCCGCACCGGCGACGGTCCGTCCGGAGGGCGCCCGCCCGGCGGGACGCGTACCCGCGACGACGGCCCGCCGCAACCGCTGGAAGCCCGGCACCCCGGTTCTGGTCGGCCGAGCCGAGGTCGGCGGTCGGCGCTCGTGAGCGACGACGACCGGATTGCGTCCCCGGCCGCCCCGCCGGCCGGCGGGGCCACCGCGACGCCGCCTGGGGGCGGTCGTGGCCGACGCGTCCGCTCGATGGTCGCCACCGTGCTGGCCGCCGCGCTCGTGCTTGTCGCGCTGATCGCGCCGGCCGACGTCAACGACCTCACCCCGGCCGCGTTCCTGCGGATCCCGGTGGAGGGGCTGCTCGCGGTCGCCCTGCTCGTGGCGCTGCCGCCGAGGCCGCGCCGGACCGTCGCCACGGTGCTCGGCGCGCTGCTCGGCCTGGTCCTCGTGCTCACGCTCGCCGACCTCGGCTTCTCGACAGTCCTCGACCGACCGTTCGACCTGATCGCGGACTGGGCGTTCCTCGCCGCCGGCGCGGAGTTCCTGTCCGAGTCGTACGGGCGGGCCGCCCAGGTGGGCGCGGTGACGCTCGCCGTGGCCGCGGTCGTCGCCGTACCGGTGCTGGTGACGCTGTCGACGCGGCGGCTGGCCCGGCTGCTGGGCGACCACCGACAGGTCGGCGCCCGCACCGCCGCCGCGTTCGGCGCCGCCTGGGTCGTCTGCGCGGTGCTCGGCGCGCAGATCGTGCCCGGCCTGCCGGTGGCCGCCGACACGGTCGCCACCGGCGTCTGGGACCGCACCCGGCAGGTGAACGCCGGCCTGCACGACCAGGAACGGCTCGCCGACCAGCTCGCCGGCGACCCGTTCCACGACACCCCCGGCGACCAGTTGCTGACCGGGCTGCGCGGCAAGGACGTCCTGGTGGCGTTCGTGGAGAGCTACGGCCGGGTGGCGGTGGAGGACCCGGAGCTGGCCGGTGAGGTGGACGCCGCTCTGGACGAGGGGACCCGGCAGTTGACCGCGGCCGGCTACGGCAGCCGCAGCGCGTTCCTCACCTCGTCCACCACCGGCGGCGGCAGTTGGCTCGCGCACGCCACGCTGATGAGCGGCATCCGGGCGGACAACCAGTTGCGCTACACCAACCTGGTGCGCAGCGACCGGCTGACCCTCAACGGCGCGTTCAAGCGCGCCGGGTGGCGCACCTCGCTGGTCATGCCGGCGCTGACCCGGGCCTGGCCGGAGGCGGACTTCTTCGCCCCCGACCGGGTCTACGGCGCCGGCGACCTCGGCTACCGGGGGCCGACGTTCAGCTTCTCCTCGCCGCCGGACCAGTTCACGCTGGAGGCGTTCCAGCGCGCGGAGCGGACGCCCGGGCACGCCCCGGTGATGGCGGAGATCCCGCTGTTGTCCAGCCACATCCCGTGGTCGCCGGTGCCGAGCCTGGTCGACTGGGACGACCTCGGCGACGGGTCGGTCTTCACCGGCACCAACCGCGCGGACCGAACGGACGAGGGCACCCGGAAGGCCTACCGGAAGTCGATCGTCTACTCGCTGCGGACGCTCGTCTCCTACGTCCAGCGCTACGGTGACGACAACCTCGTGCTGGTCTTCCTCGGCGACCACCAGCCGGCCCGGGCGATCACCGGCGAGGGGGCCGGCAGGGACGTGCCGATCACCGTCGTGGCCAAGGACCCGGCCGTGCTCGACCAGATCTCCGGCTGGGGCTGGCAGGACGGCCTCAACCCCGCCCCCGACGCCCCGGTCTGGCCGATGGAGTCGTTCCGCGACCGGTTCCTGCGGGCGTTCGGACCGCAGTCCAGGACTCACAGTTAGGAACGTCGTGACGATGCTCGCACGGGCCTGGGGGATCACCCGGTCCCTGGCCATCTACCACGGTCAACCGGCCAAGCACCGACGCGCCCGGGAGCTGTACGGCCAGTTCCTCTCCCCCGGCGACCTCGGCTTCGACATCGGCGCCCACGTCGGCGGCCGGGTGCGCACCTGGCGGCGGTTGGGCGCGCGGGTGATCGCGGTCGAGCCGCAGCCGGACTGCCTGCGGGTGCTGCGCCTGGCCTTCGGGCGCGACGACGGCGTGGCGATCGAGCCCACCGCGGTCGGCGCCCGGGCCGGGCGGGCACGGCTGGAGCTGTCGTCGGCGACGCCGACGGTGTCCACCATGTCGTCGACCTGGATCGACTCGGTCACCGCCGACCCGAGCTTCGCCGGGGTGCGGTGGGACCGGTCGGTCGAGGTGCCGGTGGTGACGCTCGACGACCTGGTCGCCAAGCACGGCGTACCGGCGTTCTGCAAGGTCGACGTCGAGGGCTTCGAGGTCGACGTGCTGGCCGGGCTGAGCCGGCCGGTGCGCGCGCTCTCCTTCGAATATCTCCCACCGGCGCACGACGCGGCGCTCACCGCGCTCGACCTGGTGGAACGGCTGGGCGCGGGAGCGGGCGGCTACCGCTACAACTACTCGCCGGTGGAGACCATGCGGTTCGCCGCCGACGAGTGGCTGGACGCGGCGGGCCTGGTGCGGCTGCTGGAGACGTACCGGCCGGCCGGCCGCTCCGGCGACGTCTACGCCCGGCTGGCGTCCGCCTGACCTAGGCTGGCGGCCATGACCCGCTACGCCGCCCTGCTGCGGGGCGTCAACGTCGGCACCACCCGGCTGGCGATGGCGGACCTGCGCCGCGTCGTCACCGACCTCGGGCACGACGACGTCAGGACCTACCTGCAGAGCGGCAACGTGGTGTTCAGCAGCCCGCCCACCCGCGACGAGGTGCTGGCCGAGGGCATCGCGAAGCGGCTCGCCGACGAGCTGGGCCTGCGCGTGCCGGTCCTGGTGCGGGACGCCGGCGAGCTGGCCGCGGTGGCCGACGCCAGCCCGTACGCCGGTCGCCAGGACGACCCGACCCGTGTCCTGGTGGCGTTCCTGTACGCCGCGCCGAAGCCGGCGCGGGTCCGCGACCTGGCCGTGCCGTCCGGCGAGGAGATGGAGTACGCGGTGGCCGGCCGGGAGGTGCACCTGCACTACCCGGCCGGCAACTACGGACGGACGAAGTTCACCACCGCGTACCTGGAGAAGACGTTGGGCGTGGTGGTGACGGTGCGCAACTGGAAGTCGGTGCTGGCGTTGCGTGACCTGACCGCCGGTTGACGGGTCAGAACCGATAGGCGGTGTGGTATTCGGGCACCAGCACCCGGCTGCGCGGTGACACCCGACGCACCTCGGCGATCAGGGCGTCCAGTCGGGCGCGGTCGGTGTCGGCGACCGTCGGCGGGTTGACCAGCTCGGTCTCGAAGTTGTCCCAGTGCACCGGCACCACGACCTTCGGGCGGTCGAGCGCGGCCATCAGCCGGGGCACGTAGTCGGCGACGGACCCGGTGGCGGCGGAGGCGATCATCGCGACGTCCGGCGCGAGCCCGGTCAGCCGGCGCTCGTCGAGGTCGCTGGCGCCCATGAAGAACACCGACGGGCCGCCGTCGACCCGGATCTGGTAGGCCAGCGTGTCCCCCTCGGGCAGGTCGGCGATCGTCGCCGGCTGGGGCGGCTTGCTGACCCGCACCCCCGGGAAGGCCATCGACCAGGACGGGTTGCGGCTGTGCAGCGAGCCGACCACCTCGACCGTGTAGCCGTCGAAGTCGAGCACCTCCCCGCCCTTGACCGGGGCGAGCTGCCCGGTCGGCAGCCCGTACGCCAACCCGAGGTGGTAGGCGGTGAGCGTGCCGAGGACGCGGGCGCCGGTCCGGGCGGCGATGTGCGGCACGTCGTTGAAGTGGTCCCAGTGGGTGTGGGTGACCAGGATGTTCTCGGCCCGGTCGGCGAACCGGTCGACCACGTCGGCGGCCACCGTCAGCTTGGTGTCCGGGCGGAACGCGCCGGTGAACAGGCCGGTGTCGTAGCGGCTCAGGTACGGGTCGACGAGCACGGTCCGGTCGCCGATGTCGATGCGCCAGCCGGCCGTACCCCACCAGCGGAAGCTCACCGCGCCGGGTTTCCGGCCGGCGGACCGGCCGGCCGGGGCGGCAGTGGTGGTGGCGGCCCGGGCCGGGGCGCCGGCGACGAGCCCGGCGGTGGTGACGGCGGCGGCGCCGACGGCGGCGTCGCGCAGGAGCCGGCGGCGGTCGTAGCCGGTCGGTCGGTTCTCGGACATCTGTCGTCCTCCCCGTTCGGGATCACTGGATCGGTCGACCCACTCCACCACCGGACCGTCGACCGTGTCCAAGATCGAAAGCCGTCAGGTTCGATATCCGAACCGATATCACCGCAGGTCAGCGCAGTGACTCGACCGCCGCTCGGGCGGCCTCCCCGATCGCCAGGTCCACGTCGATCCGGCGGGTGTCGAGCCGGTCGGTGCGCGCCAGGACCGCGACGGCGTACCGGCCGCCGCCGGGATACTCCGCGACCCCGGCCTCCAGGTGCAGGCCGGGCAGGGTGCCCGTCTTGCCGGCGACCCGGACGCCCGGCGGGAAGCCGGCCGCGAGCCGGGTCCAGAAGAGCTGCCGGGCCATCAGGTCCCGGACCGTCGCGCAGGCCGCCGCCGGGCCGGCCTCGTCGCGCCACACCAGGCACAGCAACCGGGTCAGCTCCCGGGCCGTGCTGGAGGAGGTGCGCTCCGGGTCGAAGACCCGCATGGCCCGGACCCGCTCCGGCGGCAGGGTGGGGAAGATCCGCGCGAAGTCCGCCTCGGTCCGCGCGCCGACGTCGGCGAGCATCGTCTCGACCAGGTGCCGGGGGCCGCCGACGATCCGGGTACGCGGCAGCCCCAGCTCCGCGGCGAGCATCGACGGCACGTCCGGGCCGACCCGGCGCAGCAGCAGGTCGGCGGCCGTGTTGTCGCTTAACGACATGGCGAGGTAGGCGAGGTCGCGCAGCGACATCTCGACGTCGTCGGCGCAGCCGGCCACCCCCCAGCCGCCGAGCCGGTCCGCGGCGCCGACAAGCACCCGCTCGGTCGGGTCGAGCTGGCCGGCGGCGACCTGCCGGGCGAACTCCAGCACCAGCAGGATCTTGAAGACGGACGCGATGACGATCCGCTCGTCGGCCCCCACCGCCACCTGGCGCGCGGGATCGTCCACGTCGACCACGTGCAGGCAGCCGGTCAGCCCGGCCCGCCCGAAGATCTCCCCCACCCGCTGCGCCGCGTCCACGCCGACACGGTAGTCAGCGCACGGGTTAGGGTGCGCGGGTGGACCTGCTGCGACACCTGCGGCACTTCGTGGTGGTCGCCCGGGAGCTGCACTTCGGCCGCGCCGCCGAAACGCTGGGCATGGCGCAGCCACCGCTGAGCCAGTCGATCCGGCGGCTGGAGCAGGAGTTGGGCACCACCCTGTTCGACAGGTCGCAGCGGCGGGTCCGCCTCACCACGGCCGGCCAGTTGCTGCTGGGCGAGGCGGACGACCTGCTCGCCGGGGAACGCCGGCTGCGTCACCTCGCCGACCGGATAGGCCGAGGCGCGCTCGGCGTGCTGCGCGCCGGCGTACCCCCGGAGACGCCGGCCGTGACGCTGCGCGCGTTGCTCGACGGCCTGGCCGCGCGTGCGCCCGGGCTCGACCTGGATCTGCACGAGCTGACCAGTGCCGAGCAGCGGCGGATGCTGGCGGAGGGCCGGCTGGACGTCGGCCTGCTGCACCATCCGGTCGAGGAGACGGGGCTGCGGTTCGGCGAACCGGTGGACGTGGCGGTCGGCGCGTTGCTGCCCCGGGTGTCGCCGCTGGCCCGGGACCGCGAGGTGGCGCTGGCCGACCTCGCCGGCCTGGACCTGGTCACCGCGCCGCCGGCCACGGCGCCCGGCTGGTACGAGCACCTGCTGACCGTGTGCCGGCAGCACGGCTTCGTCCCGCGCCGGGTCCGTCCGGCGGGTAACCCGGAGTTCCTGTTCGGCCTGCTCCTCGCCGGCGGTGCGGTGGCCGTCGAGCCGGCGACGCTCGCCCGTCGGGAGCCGCGCCTCGCCTGGCGGCCGCTGTCCGGCGCGCCGCTGGTCCGGCGGATCTCCGCGGCCTGGCCGAGCCGGGCGGCGCACCCGGCGGCGCCGATGTTCGGCCGGCTCGCCGCCGAGGTGCTGGCCGCGCCGGAGACGCCGACCGGACCGGCGCTCCTCACGCCGCCGGAGCGCCCCTGGCCGGTGCTGTTCGAGGCCGGCCGGGACGAAACGTTGTCGCGGTGATCTCCCGGAGTTCACCGGCCGGCGACTAGCATCGTCGTTCATGAATATGAGGAGCGTCACCCGCTCGCGACCCGGGCGGCTGATCGCGACGGTCGTGCTGAGCGTCACCGCCGCCAGCACACTCGTGGTGACAAACGCGGCGTCGGCCGCGGCCACCCTGACCGTCGCGCAGGCGCTGGCCGCCCAGGACGGCCGCGCCGCCACCGTCACCGGCTGGGTCATCGGCCAGCCCACCGCCACGAACACGGTGCTCACGTCCGCCTACACCGGAGACACCGCGATCGCGATCGCCGACCAGGCCGGCGAGACCAGCACCGCCCGGATGCTCTACGTGCAGGTCACCGCCGGCTGGCGGAGCGGCTTCGGGCTGCTCACCAACCCGTCCCTGCGCGGCCGGCAGGTCACCGCCACCGGCGCCCTGACCGCCTACTTCAGCCACGGCGGCCTCAAGGACCCGACCGCGATGAGCCTCGGCGGCACCACGCCGAGCCCGAGCCCGACGCCGAGCGGCACCACCTCGCCGAGCGCCTACTACGCGGCGGCGACCGGCAAGACCGGTCCCGCGCTGCGAACCGCCCTGCACACCATCATCAGGGTGCAGACCAAGCTCAGCTATGACCAGGTGTGGGAGGCGCTGAAGGACACCGACCAGGACCCGGCCAACCCGGCGAACGTCGTCCTGCTCTACAGCGGGCGCTCACAGAGCAAGACCGCCAACGGCGGCGGCGTCGACGACTGGAACCGGGAACACGTCTGGGCCAAGTCCCACGGCGACTTCGGCACCGCCACCGGGCCCGGCACCGACGTGCACCACCTGCGGCCGGAGGACGTGTCGGTCAACTCGGCGCGCGGCAACAAGGACTTCGACACCGGTGGCAGCGCGGTCGCCCAGGCGCCCGGCTGCTACACCGACGCCGACTCGTTCGAGCCGCGCGACGCGGTGAAGGGCGACGTCGCCCGGATGATCCTCTACATGGCGATCCGGTACGAGGGCGACGACGGCTGGCCCGACCTGGAGCCGAACGACTCGGTGGCCAACGGCAGCGCGCCCCGGCTCGGGCGGCTCACGAAGCTGCTGGCCTGGCACGAGCAGGACCCGCCGGACGCCTTCGAGCAGCGCCGCAATCAGCGCATCTACGAACGCTGGCAGGGCAACCGCAACCCGTTCGTGGACCACCCGGAGTGGGCGCGGGCGATCTGGGGCTGACGCTCGTCCCGGACGTGAGGATGCTCGTCGAGCGGGTAGGAACATCGGGTGGCACGGCCCGGGAGCGCCGCGTGGAAGCGCTTCCGGGCGCCCCCCGAACGATCGGAGATGAGACACGACATGGCCGCCAACAGCGTTCCGGACATCTCGCTCAACGACGGCAACTCCATCCCACAGCTCGGCTTCGGGGTGTTCCAGATCGAGCCCAGGGACACCGCGAAGGCGGTCGGCACGGCGCTGGAGACCGGCTACCGGCACATCGACACCGCCCAGATGTACGGCAACGAGGCCGAGGTGGGTCAGGCCGTCCGCGCCTCCGGGTTGGACCGGGGTGACATCTTCGTCACCAGCAAGCTGAACAACGGCTTCCACCGCCCGGACGACGCCCGCAAGGCGTTCGAGCAGTCGTTGCGGGAGATGAAGTTCGACTACCTCGACCTGTTCCTGATCCACTGGCCGCTGCCCACGCTCTACGACGGCGACTACGTCTCCACCTGGAAGGTGCTGGAGGAACTCCAGCGCGACGGCAGGGTGAAGTCGATCGGCGTGTCCAACTTCCAGGTCGCGCACCTGGAGCGGCTGGCCGGCGAGGCGGACGTGGTGCCGGCGGTGAACCAGATCGAGGCGCACCCCTACTTCGGCAACGAGGAGGTGCGCGCGTACGACCTGTCGCACAACATCCTCACCGAGGCGTGGTCACCGATCGCCCAGGGCAAGGTGCTCGACGACCCGACCGTGGTCGACCTCGCCGAGCAGGTCGGGCGGACCCCGGCCCAGGTGGTGCTGCGCTGGCACGTGCAGCGCGGCGACATCGTCTTCCCGAAGTCGATCACCCCGAAGCGGATCGAGGAGAACTTCGGCATCTTCGACTTCACGCTCGACGACACCGCGATGGAGCGGATCACCGCGCTGGGCAAGGGCGAGAACGGCCGGCAGGGCCCGAACCCGGACACGTTCGACTACGTACCGAGCTGACCCGACGCGCGCCGACGGGGTCCCGGGAGACCGGGGCCCTGTCGGCGCGGTTGACTTCGCGCGCACTCGAAGGGGCACGCTGGCCGCAACGCTCCGACGGGGAGGAACTCCATGCGCTACCGCACCATCGGCACCGACCCGACCACCCGCCGCGAGGTCAGCGTGCTCAGCCTCGGCGCGATGCTGTTCGGCACCGCCACCGACGAGGCCACCGCCTACGCCATCCTGGACCGCTACGTCGAAGCCGGCGGCACGTTCGTCGACACCTCCGACAACTACGCCTTTTGGGAGAACGGCGGGCAGGGCGGGGAGAGCGAGGAACTGCTCGGCCGGTGGCGGCGCAGCCACGGCGTCGGCGACGAGATCGTGTTCGCCACCAAGCTCGGCGCCCGCCCGCTCGCCCCCGGCACCAGCTTCCTGGACAACCCGGAGGGCCTGTCGGCGAAGGTGATCCGCGAGTCCGCCGAGCGCAGCCGGGAACGGCTCGGCGTCGACCGGATCGACCTGCTCTACGCCCACCTCGAGGACAAGACCGTCCCGCTGCGGGAGACCGTCGAGGGCTTCGCGGAACTGGTCGCCGAGGGCACCGTCGGGCTGCTGGGCGCGAGCAACCACCGCGCCTGGCGGGTGGAGCGGGCCCGGGGGATCGCCGCGGCGGCCGGGTTGCCCGGGTACGAGGTGCTGCAGTATCACCGCAGCTACCTGCCGCCACGGGTGGACCTGCCGAACGCGCTGGACCGGGACGGCGACGTCGGCTGGGTCGGCCCCGACCTGGCCAGCTATCTGCGGGCCGAGCCACAGCTCACCCTGGTCGCGTACTCACCGCTGCTCAGGGGCGCCTACGCGAAGCCGGAGCGGCTGGGTGACGCGTACGCGCTGCCCGGCACGCCGGCCCGGCTGGCGGCGCTGCGGGCGGTGGCCACCGAGACCGGCGCGACGGTCAACCAGGTGGTGCTGGCCTGGCTGCTGGGCGGCGACGTGCCGGCGATTCCGCTTGTCGGCTTCTCCTCGGTGGCGCAACTGGACGAGGCCCTGGCCGCGGTCGACCTGGAGCTGACCGCCGGGCAGCGGGCCACGCTGGACGGGGCGCACTGACCGTCAGCGGGTCAGGTCGATCCGCCAGTCGTTCGAGCGCATCAGGTGGCCCGGCGGGTATTCGAACTCCGTCTCGCCGAGCAGCGTGAAGCCGGCCCGGCGGCAGACCGCGTTGGACGCCGGGTTGTCCACCGACGGGTAGGCGTGCGCGTGGCGTCGGTCGCCGACAGCCGAGGCGGCCGCGACGACCCCGCGCACCGCCGCCGTCGCCAGCCCCCGACCCTGGTGCGCGGGGAGCACCGCCCAGCCCATCTCGTAGACCGGCTCGCCGTGCCAGTCGCGCGGCCAGAAACCGACGCTGCCGACCTTCGTGCCGTCCGGCGTGAGCACGGCGAACATGGTGCCGCTGCGCGGTCCCGGGCCGCGCAGGTAACGCTCGTGCCGGGCGCGGACCTGCTCGTCGGTCTCCGGGCCGCCGGTGTGCGCCCGCACCTCGGGGCTGTTCAGCGCGCGCAGCAGCGCCAGGTCGTCGGCGCTCCACCCGACGATGCGTACCTCGGTCATGCCGCCGATTCGATCAGAGACCCCCGACAGACGGCCCGCCAGATCTCTTCTGGCGGGCCGTCTGGCGCCTACCGGGTGAGGCCGGCAGCGAGGGAGGGTGACATGACGCCGTTACGGCTCGCCGTGATCATCGGCAGCACCCGCGAGGGGCGGGTCGGCGACCGGATCGGTCGCTGGTTCGCCGCGCAGGCCCGTCGCCGGGCCGGGCTCGTCGTGCACGAGCTGGACCTGGCCGGGTACGCGTTCCCGATCGCGCTGCCCGCCGAGCCCACGCCGGCCATGCGGGACTTCGTCCGGCAGGTGGCGGAGGCGGAGGCGTTCGTCGTGATCACCCCGGAGTACAACCACAGCTTCCCGGCCTCGTTGAAACAGGCGATCGACTTCGCGTACGACGAGTGGCAGGCCAAGCCGGTCGGCTTCGTCTCGTACGGCTGCCGGTCGGTCGGCCTGCACGCGGTCGACCAGCTCCGGACGGTCTTCACCGCGCTGCACGCGACGACCGTGCGGGACACCGTCGGCGTCGACCTGCTCGACGGCGAGCCCACCGGGCGCGACGAGGAACGGCTCGGGCAGGACGTCCGGGTGCTCCTCGACGAGTTGTGCTGGTGGGGCCTGGCGTTGCGCGAGGGTCGGGCGGCCCGCCCGTACGCCTGCTGAGAACCACAGACTTCAGAGAGGGATCAGACATGAGTAACCGGAACACCGGCCTGGCCGTCGAGGCCGACGGCCTGATCCGGTCGTTCGGCTCGACGAGGGCGCTCGACGGCCTGGACCTGCGCGTCCCCGCCGGCACCGTGTACGGGATGCTCGGGCCCAACGGCGCCGGCAAGACCACCGCCGTGCGGGTGCTGGCGACGCTGCTGCGTCCCGACGGCGGCACGGCCCGGGTCTTCGGCCACGACGTGGTGGCCGAGGCCGACGCGGTCCGCGCCCGGATGAGCCTGACCGGCCAGTACGCCTCACTGGACGAGGACCTGACCGGGGCGGAGAACCTGGTCCTGCTGGGCCGCCTGCTCGGGCTGGGCCGCCCGGCGGCGCGGGACCGGGCCGAGGCGTTGCTGGCCGCGTTCGGGCTGACCGAGGCGGCCGGCCGGCAGGTGAAGAAGTACTCCGGCGGGATGCGGCGGCGCATCGACATCGCGGCGAGCATCCTGAACACACCCGACCTGCTGTTCCTGGACGAGCCCACCACCGGGCTGGACCCGCGCAGCCGCAACCAGGTGTGGGAGATCGTCCGGGCGGTGGTGGCGCACGGCACCACGGTGCTGCTGACCACGCAGTATCTGGACGAGGCCGACCAGTTGGCCGGGCGGATCGCGGTGGTCGACCACGGCCGGGTGATCGCGGAGGGCACCCCGGGCGAGTTGAAGTCGTCGGTCGGCTCCGGCACCGTCCACGTGCGACTGCGCGACGCCGGTCAGCGGCCCCGCGCCGAGGAGGTGCTGCGGACCGCGCTGAACGTGCCGGTGCAGCTCGCGGCGGACCCGGTGGCGCTGACCGCCCGGGTCGGCGAGGACGGCACCGACCTGGAGGCCGGCGAGCAGGCCGCCCGCGCCCTCGGCGAGTTGGCCCGCGCCGGCATCGTGGTGGACGACTTCTCCCTCGGCCAGCCCAGCCTGGACGAGGTGTTCCTGGCCCTGACCGACCACCCGGCCGTCACGACCGACGAGCGGGACGACGAGCTGGAGGCGGCCCGATGAGCGACACCGCGACCACCACGACCGGACGGGCGCCGTCCGTCTACGTGCCGTCCACCGAGGCGCTGGCCACCGTGCTCGCGCCCGGGGAACGGCCGGCCCGGCCGAGCGCGCTGTCGGCGTCGTTGACGTTCGGCTGGCGGGCCGTGTTGAAGATCAAGCACGTGCCGGAGCAGCTCTTCGACGTGACCGCCTTCCCGATCATCATGGTGCTGATGTTCACCTACCTGTTCGGCGGCGCGCTCGCCGACAGCCCGCGGGCGTACCTGCAGTTCTTCCTGCCCGGCATCATGGTCACCAGCGTCGTGATGATCACCATGTACACCGGGGTCGGGTTGAACAACGACATCGAGAAGGGCGTCTTCGACAGGATCCGCACCCTGCCGGTGTGGCGGCCGGCGGCGCTGGTCGGAATGATCTTCGGTGACGTGCTGCGCTACATCCTGGCCGCCGTGGTCATCCTGGCCGTGGGGCTGGTGCTCGGGTTCCGTCCCGACGGCGGGCTGCCCGGCGTGCTCGCCGGGATCGGCCTGCTGGTGGTCTTCTCGTTCGCGTTCTCCTGGGTGTGGACGTTCTTCGGCCTGGTGCTGCGCAGCGAGAAGTCGGTGATGGGCGTCAGCATGATGGTGCTGTTCCCGTTGACGTTCCTGAGCAACGTCTTCGTCGAGCCGGCCACCATGCCCGGCTGGTTGCAGGCGTTCGTGAAGGTCAACCCGGTCACCCACCTGGTCGCCTCGGTGCGGGCCGCGATGGCCGGCTCCACGGACGCCACCAACACGATGTGGCTGCTGCTGTGGAGCGCCGGGTTCGTGGTGGTGTTCGGCACCCTCACCATGCGCCGCTACAACCGCCGCTGACCCCGCCCCCACCCCGTGCCCGCGCACGGGGTGGGGCGGCTCAGAGGCGCCAGCGGACGGGGGTGGGCGGGAGGTAGCGGCAGGTGCCGCCGGTGGTGATCGAGTCGCGCAGGTGGGCGGCGAGCGCCGGGTGCCGCTGCTCGATCCGCCGGAGCGTGTCCCGGATCCGGCCGGTCACCGCCTTGCGGGCCCGCTCGGCGGAGTCCCCGAGACGACGGGTGCGCCCGGCCAGCCCGGCGGCGGCCCGCAACTGGTCCAGCAGGGCGGCGCGTTCGGCGTCCAGGGCGGCCAGCCGCCGCTCGTCACCGCGTACCGCGGCCCGGTCGATCTCGTCGTCGAGCCGCCGCAGGTGCTGTCGGTAGCGGGCCTTCGCCTCGTCGTCGAGCACCGGGTCGGCGCCGAGCCGGCGGGCGGCGACCAGCTCCGCGCCGGCCGCCGGGTCCAGCAGCTCCACCGCGGGCACGTCGACACCCGGCCGGCTCAGCAGCAGCCGCAGGTCGTGCAGGCCCTTCGCGTCGGGCAGGTGCACCACGGTGCCCGCCCAGGCGAGCCGCCACACCGACCCGTCGAAGCAGAACTCGGGCCGGACTTCGACGGCGCGACCGGCCGCGCCCGCGTCGACCGCCCCGCCGGCAGTGACGGCGCCGACCGGCGGAGCCGGCGCGGGGGCGTCGACCACCGCCGTGCCGGGCGCGGCCGGCGACCCGCCCGCGCCCAGCCGCGCCACCACGTGCGCCATGCCCAGCTCCCGCGCCTCGGCCTCCGTCCGGGCCCGCAGCCGGGCCGCCTCGGCCGCGTCGCCCGGCCCGCCGCGCCCGGCCAGCGCGGTCACCAGCCCGGCCCGGGCGAGCACCGACCAGGGCCGGGCGTCGAGCCGGTCGGCCGCGTCCCGGGCCGCCGCGTAGCCGGCGACCGCGTCGTCCCACCTGCGCTCCGCGGCGTCCACCCCGGCCGACCAGAGCTCGACCGGGCCGCCGATGTCACAGCCGAACAGCGCGACCAGCCACCGCCCGCGGTGCGGCGCCAGGTCCGCGCGCACCTCGGCGCAACGACGGGGATCGCCGGACGCGGCCGCCGCCTGGGCCCGCAGCCGCAGCCACAGCGTCGACACCGGTCGGGGGTACGTCGTCCCGGCCGCCTCGATCCCGCCGACGAGCCGCAGCAGCGTCGCGGTGTCGCCGCGCTCGGCGGCGGTGATCGCGCGCAGCAGCTCCACGTGCGGGTGGTGGGCCGCTCCGGTCCGGCCGAGCAGGGCGTCGGCCTCGGTCAGGCGACCGCGCAGCAGCAGCACGGACCAGCGCAGGTGGTGACCCATGAAGGCGTGGTCGGAGTGCTCCCACTCGCCGTAGCCGTCCATCTCGGCGAAGTTCGCCTCGGCGGCGGCGAAGTCGCCCCGGAACGCGTCGATGATGCCGCTGTCGACGGACGCCGCCATCCGCTGCCGGGCCACGTCGCCCGCCCGGCAGCCGTCGACGAACGCCGCCAGCTCGTCCCGGTAACCCGGGTCGCCCAGCTCCAGCAGCGCCACCCACCGCAGCGACGTGGCCCACAGCTCGGTGTCCCGGTCGCCGCCGCGACGCGCCACCTCGCGGATCTCCGCGGTGACCACGGCCCGCTCCCGCGCGGTGCCCAACCCCCAGGTGGTGTCGTGGCGGGCCCACAGACTGAAGGTCAGCGCCTCGTCGTCGCGGCCGTGCCGGGCCAGCGTCTCGGTGGCCGTGATCAGGTCGGTGACCAGGGCAGGCGTGGACCGCTCCGGCTCGGGCGGGCCGATCAGCCGCGCGTACGCCTCCCGCACCAGCGCGTCGGCGTCGAGGCGGCGGCGGGTGGCCGAGTGCTGGCCGCGGGCGGTGAGCGCCACCCGGGCCAGCACGGCCGGCTCGTCCAGCTCGCGGGCGAGCGCGGCGGCGTCGACGAGCAACTGCTCGGCGTCGCCGGGCGTGCCGGCGTGGTGCAGCAGCCCGGCGAACTCCAGCAGCGTCCGCACCCGCCGGACCGGCTCGTCGGTGCGGGACAGCGCACGCCGGAAGTGGCGTACCGCCTCCTCCACCGCCAGCCGCCCGCCGGCGTCCCGGGCGGCGGCCACCAGCAGGTCGCCGGCGCGTCCCGGATCCAGGTCGGCTCCGGCGAGCCAGGCGTGCCGGGCCAACTCGGCCGGGATGAGCCGGCCGGCGAGCGCGTCGGAGCGGTCGACGGCCCGCACCACGGCGGCGTGCCGGGCGCGGCGCTCGCCCTCCGGGAGCCCGTCGTAGAGCGTCTCGCGGACCAGGTCGTGCACGAAGGTGAAGCGGCCGCCACCGCGGGCGAGCACCAGCCGGGCGGCGGCGGCCCGGTCGAGCAGCCGGTCCACCTGCGCGGCCGGACCGGGCAGGCAGGCGGCGAGCGTCTGCCTGTGGAACTCGCGGCCCAGCACGGCGGCCACGGTCAACGCCTCGACCACCGGGTCGGGCAGTTGGTCGAGCCGGCGGCGCACCGCCTCCCGTACGCCGGGGGCGATCGTGTCGGCCAGGCCGTCGGTGTGCCAGAGCCGGGCGGTCTGCTCGACGAAGAACGGGTTGCCGCCGGTGCGGCGGTGCACCTCGTCGACGAGGTCCGCGCCGGGCTCCCGGCCGGTGGTGCGGCTGATCAGGGCGGCCACCTCGTCGCGGCCCAGGCCGGTGAGCGTCACCGTGGTCGCCTTGGCGGTCAGCGGCAGCAGCAGCGGGCCCAGCCGGTGGTCGCCGGCCTCCACCTCGGCGTCGCGGTAGGTGCCGATCAGCAGCAGCCGCTCGAACCAGGTGTGCTGGGTGGCGAACTGGAGCAGCCGCAGCGACGCCGGGTCGGCCCAGTGCAGGTCGTCGAGGACCACCACGACCGGCCGGTGCTGGGCGACCGCGACCAGCGCGCTGGTCACCGCGTCGTGCCTGTCGAACTCGGCCCGCGCGCCGTCGTCGCCCGACGCCACCGCGTCGCCGTCGTCGGCCGGCCCACCGCTCGGGGTGCCCCCGGCGTGCTCGCCGAGCAGGGCCGCCAGCCCGGCGGCGGCCTCCCGGGCGGGCGCGGGGTCGCCGCCGGCTCGGGCCAGCCGGCGCAGCACCTGCACCCAGGGCCAGTAGTCGGGGGCGGTGTCGGAGTCCCAGCAGGCGGCGCCGAGCACCAGCGCCCCGCGCCGGCGGGCCTCGTCGGCGGCGGCCGAGACCATCGTGGTCTTGCCGATGCCCGGCTCGCCGGTGACCAGGACGAGGCCGCCGTGGCTGTCGACCACGCGGGTCACCTCGGCACGCAGCAGCCCGGCCGGGTGCTCCCGACCGATGATCCCCTCGCCGAACCGCGGCTCCATGACCTCCCGACGCTAGTGCACACCTCCGACAGGCCGGAACGCCATATTCGCGGCGGGGATCAGAGGCTGCCGCCTCCGCTACTGCGCAGATTGCTGCCGTCCGTCGGGTTGCGGTCGTCGTCGAGCCGGCGGCGGGCCTCGGCCGACGCCGCGAGGTCGCGAACCCGACCGCCCGGGTCGTCAGCGGTCCGCCGAAGGCGGCGCCAGGACGCGAGAGCCACCACGATGGCCACGACGACGACGAGGATGACGAACCACCGCATGACGTCCACCTCCACAGGTTCCGTGTCCCAGGCCCAGGGTGTACGGCGGGGTCAAGCGCTCAGCGCGCGTCGGTGACCACGTGCGCGCAGGCCGGGCAGGCGGCCGGGCCCTGCTCGGCGAACCACCGGCAGGTACGCCGGATCGCGCACTTCGGCAGCGACTCCTCGGCCGGCGGGGCGGTCTCCGCGTAGGAGGCGGCCATCCGGGCGCCCAGGCCGCAATGCGAGCCGGTCCAGAAGCCGCAGGACGAGGTGACGCAGGGGCCGGCGAGGCGGACCTGTGACTCGATCGGCCCGGCGGAGTCGTCGACCGTGGCGAGACCCACCTCGGCCGGTACGGCGGGCGTCACGTAGGCCACCCGGCCCGCCGGAGTGATCATGCCGAGGAACACCGTGGCGTTGGACGCCGGTGTGCTCGGGCACATCCGCTCCGACGGGCCGGCGGATCGGGCGGCGTCGGTCACCGCTGGATCCAGAACCCGATGTCGTTGATCTTCTGGCCGAGGTCCTGCGCGAGCTGGCCGTCGAGCACCCAGAGCCCGTACCACTCGGGGCGCAGCTTGATGTTGCCGTGGCCGAGGGTGAGCGGGTTGGCGAGCTTGGCGTCGGCGGTACGCAGGGCCGCCAGGCCGGCCTTCTGGATCTCGCCGGCGATCAGGGTCTGCTGGTCGGGGGTCAGGTCGACTCCGTCGACCACGAAGCGGAACTCGTTGCGGGCCATGTGCTACCTCCGGTCACTCGTACGATTCGGTGCCCAGCCCGCGACGCAGGCTGATCCGGGTGAAGGCCGCCCAGCCGGCGTGCGAGGCGGCGTCGGCGGGCTGTCCGGCGCGGGCGAGGGCCCGGCCGGCGTGCGCGGCCCAGCGTCCGGCGGTGGCCGCCGGGTCCGCCCACAGTTCGCGGCAGGCGGCGACCGCGAACGCGACCTGCTCGGGCGCGCCGGTGAAGCCGGCGGGTCCGTCGCCGATCCGGATCGTGCCGTCCGGGCGGGGTCGCACGCTCGGGAAGTGGTGGTGCAGGCTGGCCAGGGTGGCCAGGTGCGTGGCGTCGCGCCGGGCGGCGGCGAAGCCGGCGTGCAGCTCGTCGTCGCGGCGGTAGCGGATCGCGTGCAGCACCAGCGCGTCGCCGGCCGGCTCGATCCGGGCGACCAGGTGCGCCGGCGCGCTCCACGTGCGTGGCGAGTTCGCCGACCAGAACGCCAGCCAGGCGGTGAGCCGGGCGTGGAAGTCGGCCTGGACGCGGACCGCGGCGGCGGCGCCGTCGGGTGCGCGCAGCGCGGCGGCGCCGACCCGGTCGTGGGTGACGAGCGGTGCTCCGGTACGGGTCGGGGCCGCCGCCGCGGCGCCGGTGGTGGGCGCGACGGCCAGGCCGGTCAGGGTGACCGCCGAGGCCGCCGCCGCGCCGGCGAGGAGTCGCCGACGGTCGAGCGGGTGTCCGTTGTGGTTCATCGTCGGCCCTTCGTCCACGGCAGTGCACCGACGCTATCGACCGAGAGGGATCAGCAGAACACCATGCGTGACGGGAGGTTGACAGCAAAGCCGGGGATTCCCGGCGGCGTGAATGACCGTTCCTGTGCTCGGTTCACGTGCCGGACGCTCAGGCCGGGAAGCGCTCGTGCCCGAGCACCGCGAGCAGCCGCAGCTTCTCCGCGCCCTCGCTGCGCGGCGGCGCGGTGAGCACCAGCAGCGCCTGCGACTGGTCCTCGGTGAACAGCACCTGGCAGTCCAGCTCGATCGGGCCGAGTTCGGGGTGGATCAGCGTCTTGTGGTCGGCGAAGCGCTGCGCCACCTCGTGCCGGTCCCACAGCTCGGCGAACTCGGCGCTGGCCGCCCGCAACGCCCGCACCAGCTCGCCGGCGCGCGACCGGGGGCCCATCGAGCCGTACGCGGCGCGCAGGTTGGCGACCTGGGCGCGGCTCTGCCGGTCGTGGTCCTCGGCCGGGTAGCGCCACCGCTCGTCGGGCCGGGTGAACCAGCGGTAGACCTCGCTGCGGGCCAGCCCGGTGTGCCCGGAGCGGTCACCGAGCAGCGCGGCGGACATCCGGTTCTGCACAAGCGTCTCGCCCAGGTTCGACAGGATCAGCGCCGGCGTGTCCGCCAACCGGTCCAGCACCCGCAGCAGCGCCGGCGCGACGTGGGTGGCGGTGCCGACCGCCTCGGGCGGGCTGTGCCCGGCCACCCGGAACAGGTAGTCGCGCTCGTCGCCGGTCAACCGCAACGCCCGGGCCAGCCCGGCGAGCAGGTTCGGGCTGGGTTGCGGGCCGCGCCGCTGCTCCAGCCGGGTGTAGTAGTCGGTGGACATGGCGGCGAGCGCGGCGACCTCCTCCCGCCGCAGGCCGGGCGCCCGGCGGCGGGCGCCCTCCGGCAGCCCCACGTCGCCGGGGCGCAGCGCCTCCCGGCGGCGGCGGAGGAAGTCGGCGAGGGCGGCACGGTCCATGATCCGAGTATCCGCCGCGCGGCGGCGGGAACCAGGGATCGGCGATCCCCCGATCCCGGAACTCTGCACCGCTCCCGCCCACGGGCCCATGCTGGGGACATGGACATCTCCGGTAACACGATCTTCATTCCGGGCGCCACCAGCGGGATCGGCCTGGCGCTGGCGCTCGCCCTGCGGGACCGGGGCAACACGGTGATCGTCGGCGGGCGGCGTACCGAGCTGCTCGACGAGATCGCGGCGGCCCACCCGGGCCTGGACACCGTACCGATCGACACGACCGACCCGGCGAGCGTCACGGCGGCGGCGGAGACGGTGCTGGCCCGGCACCCGGACCTCAACGTCCTGGTCGCGATGGCCGGCGTCATGCGGGTCGAGGACTGGCGCTCGCCGGAGACGTTCCTCGCCTCGGCCGAGGAGGTGGTGACCACGAACGTGCTCGGCCCGATCCGGCTGATCGGCGCGTTCGTCGAGCACCTGACGAAGCGACCGGCCGCCACCATCGTCACCGTCTCGTCCGGCCTGGCGTTCGTGCCGCTGCGGGTCACGCCGAGCTACAACGCCTCGAAGGCGGCGATCCACATGCTCAGCGAGTCGATCCGGCTCCAGCTCGCCGAGACCGGCGTACGGGTGGTGGAGCTGGTGCCGCCGGCGGTGCGGACCGGCCTGCTGCCCGGGCAGGAGACCAGCGAGTTCGCCATGCCGCTTGACGAGTTCGTGGCGGAGGTGGTGACGCTGCTGGAGGCCCGGCCGGACGCCACCGAGATCCAGGTCGAGCGGGTGAAGTTCCTCCGGCACGCGGAGGCGCGCGGCGACTACGACGAGGTGGTCGCCACGTTGAACGCGGCCGACCCGCACGCCGCCACCTGAGCGCGCGCCGAGGCGACGTGTTAACAGGGGCCCCCGCCTATACCAAAGGCGTTAAGCGGGGGCCCCTCCTTCTCTCCGGGGCTTGATATCGATAGAAGGCTATCTATAGGCTGGCGGCGTTCCCCCTACCCCCAAGGAGCGTGAACCATGCGTACGCCGAAGCTGTCCCGGATCCTCGCCACCCTCGCGGCCGTGACGCTGACGGCGCTGGGCGCGGTCGCCGTCAACCCGGCACCGGCCTCCGCCGCGGTCCGCAACGTCTGCTACAACACCAGCCAGGCCGGCCCGTTCGCCAGCTACGCGGTGCAGGCGGCGTCGATCTGGAACAACTACACGAACAACATCAACATGGCCCAGTGCGGGTCGAACCTGATGATCTACTACACCTACGGCGGCGGGTCGTACGCCCAGCGCACCAGCCTCGGCAACGGCCGCGTGGTCATCGACTACTACCAGGCCCAGCAGTACTCGCCGCTGCGCATCATGACGCACGAGATCGGCCACATCCTCGGCCTGCCGGACAACTACAACGGCAACTGCGCCATCCTGATGTCCGGCGGCAGCGCCGGCACGAGCTGCACCAACCCCTACCCCAGCTCGGCCGAGGCCGCCCGGGTCGACTCGCTGTTCGGCTTCGCCGCCCGCAGCGCGACCCCCGCCCAGGTCTTCAGCGGTAGCTGGCCGGCCGCCACTGTGGTCGGCGCCGGTCGCTGACGACGCACCGGGGACGGGGTCGGCGGTTCACCGCCGGCCCCGTCCGCGCGTCCGGGCCCGGTTCTTCCCGGCCGCCTGCCCCCGCGTCGCGCCGGACGGCCGCCCCGACGACCCACCGGCGCGCCGCCCCGACCGCGCGCCGGCGCCCCGACCGGGCGCCCCGCCGGCGCCCCGACCCGACGCCGCGTCGGCGGCCAGTTCCGCCGCGCGCCGGCTCAGCTCCTCGACCCGCTCCCGCAGCCGGTCCGTCGAAGCGCCGGCGTCCGCGCCGGACACCTCGTCGAGCAGCCCGACGTAGTCGGCGGCCAACCACCGGGAGGCCGGACCGGCGGTCCGGTCCAGGTCGATGATCTGCTGGGCCAGCACGGCGGTGGCGGCGCCCAGCGCGGCCCGCTCGTCGGCGCGCGCGTCCCGCCCGGCCCGCCGCGCGTCGGCCAGCCGCCCGGCCCGCCGGCCGCCCAGCCAGAGCACCGCCGCGCCGGCCACCACACCGCCGACCGCGCCGCCGGCCAGCAGGTAACGGGGCAGCGACGGGCTGATGGTGCGCCCGCCGTCGGGCACCAGGCCGGTCCGGACCAGCCGGTCGTAGTTGAGCACGATCACCTTCAGCGCCTCGACCGGCCGGTGCACGAACGCGTCCGCGCCCTGGGAGATCACGCTCTCCACGACCACCGACCGGCCGATGTCGCGCGGGCTGTCGCCGCCGAGGCGGGAGCAGCCGTACGTGTCCCAGTCGTCGCCGTCGCGGCTCATCGCCAGCACCAGCGTGCCCTGGGTGGCGCGCTCGGTGTCGTCGCAGGTCCCGGCCAGGTCGGTGCCCGGCCGCATGATCAGCACGACCAGCCGCCGGTTGCCGATGACCCGTTCGGCGGCCGCCCGGTCCAGGTCGACGCCGGGCGCCGCGTAGACCGACGAGGCGCGCACCTGCCGGGCGGCCGGGGAGTCGAACAGGCCGCCGGACCACAGCGCCCAGCCGGCCAGCGCCAGGCAGGCCAGCACCGCCCGGCCGAACGCGGTGCCGACCAGCCGGCGCAGCCAGCGCCGCGCGTCGACGCTCACGACAGCCTCCCCCGCAGGTAGACGTCCGGCCGGTAGCCGGGCATCCGCACGTCCCGGGCCACGCCGTCCAGCTCGGCCTCCGCGACGGCCAGCAGCCCGCGTACGTGCTTGTCGGGCAGCCCGTCGTCGAGCGCGTACCGGGCCGACCGCAGCCGGCCGATGCCCCGCACCAGCGCCGGGTCGCTGCGCGCGTCGGTCAGCAGGGACAGCTCCACGGCCAGCGCGGAGAGCCCGGCCAGCCGGGCCGGCGTGCCGCCCGGCCCGAGGTCGCCCGGCCGGCTCCGGCGTCCACCGCGCGCGCTCCGGATCGACAGCGCCACGAACCCGGCCACGCAGCCGGTGAAGAGCCACGGCAGCGCCGGCAACGCCACCCGCAACGGGTCGAACGGCCGGTACGGCAGCGGCCTGTCGAACAGCCCCGCGTAGCGCACGTCGGTCACCCGGGCCAGATACGCGCCGAGCACGTTGCCCTGCGGATACGCGTAGCGGCTGAGCCGGCTGCCGTACTGCGCGTAGAAGCTGACGCCGGCCACCTCGGCGAAGTCCGCCGCGCCGGGACCGTGGTACTCGATCCAGCCGCCGTACATCACCACCAGCGGCCGGTCCGGGGCGAGCCGGTGCAGCGCCGGCCCGTACGCCGGCAGCGGCGTCCCGTACGGCTGGGCCGGGAGCACCACGAACCACGCACCGCCCGGGAACGCCTCCCGCGCGGACCGCTCCGGCGGCCGGGGCAGCGTGGCCCCGGGGGCGACCCAGCGGCCGGTGGCGCGCAGCGCGGCGGTCACCGGGGCCAGCTCGGCGTCGGTCGGGTCCCGCCACCGCAGGTCGTCCCGGTCCGCCGGGGACGGCTGCTTGCGCAGCGCGGCGAGCAGCGTGAGCACCTGGTCGGTGACGTCGTGGGTGGCGAACTGCGCCCGCCAGCCGGGCAGGTCGTCCGGCGTGGCCGCCAGGACACCACCGCTGACCTCGGTGCCGACGATCCGGATCTCGGCGTTCTCGACGTCCTTGACCCGCCGGCGTTCCGCCTCGTCCAGCCCGGGCGGGGCGACCAGGATCCGGGTGCCCCCGGCGCCGGCCGCGGCCCGCACCCGCGTCTCGTCCCAACGGGCGACCGCGCCGGGCAGGCGGACCACCGGGTCGGCGGCCACCAGCGCGGTCATCTCCTCGACCGAGGGCACGTCCGCGTCGCTCAACTCCCCGGCGGAGCCCTCCGCGGGCAGCGACGCCGACGACGGCGACCGCCCGTAGCTGACCGAGGTGCTCTGCCGCTGCGCGAGCAGGAAGACGGCAAGCACCGCCACCGCGGCGGCCAGCAGCGACCAGCGCAGCAGGTCCCGGCGTACGCTCACGCGCCGGCCCGCCACAGCTCGTCGGCGCGGCGGGCGTGCGCTTCGGCCTCCCGGGCCGCGTCCGTGCCGCCGCCGGGCGCGGCGGCGAGCAGTTCGGCGCGGGCCAGCAGCCGCTCCGCCTCCGGCACCGGCGTGGTCGACGCGTCCCGGCTGACGACCGCGTCCTGGATCGCCGCCCACGCCGACGACCAGGCGACCTTCCGGCGGTCGGCGCGGGCGCGGCGCCGGGGCAGCACTGTGGCCAGGAAGCCGGCCCCCACCGCCACCACGGCCCCGGCCAGCCAGGGCAGCACGCTCATGGTCATGATCCCTGTCTAACGCACCGCCGCCAGCGACGCGCGGCGAGGCGCGGCCCGCCTCCTACGACGACGAGTACCCCTCCTGGAAGCCGTCCATGAACGCCCCCGCCATCCCGGACACCACGCACCCGGCACAGCACAGGATCACCAGCAGCGCCGGCACCGTGACCCAGAGAACCGTCGTCCAGTTGATCCCGTCCGGCTCCGGCGGCGGGTACTGCGGCGGATAGTACTGCTGGTACGGATCCGGCTGATAAGGGTCGTGAGGATGCACCCGGCCATCCTGCCCACCACCCGCGGCCGTCGGAAGATCCGAACGGACCGCCCGGTCCGGCCCGCCGTCGCTTCCGCCCGGTACGCGTACCCGGGTGCGCGTACTCAGGCCCGGTGCGCGTCCAGGTGGGTGAGCACGGTCTGGTTGGCCTCCCAGCCGTCCGGGAACTTCACCGGCACGTCCAGGTGCACCCGCTCGGTCGACGGGTAGGCGTCGAGCAGTTCGCCGATGCCGGCCCGGGCCACCACCACGCAGGCGTGCCGGTGCCGGGACGCCAGCACGCACAGCCGCCCCGACTCCAGGTGGAACGCGGTGGCGTCGCGCCGGCCGGAGAGCGGGTGCAGCACGATCGTCACGTCGTACTCCCGGCCCTGGAGCCGGTTGGCGGTGTCCACGGTGATGCCCGCGCCGGCCGCGCCCAGCCGGGACCGGATGGCCGCGACCTGGTCGCGGTGCGCGGCGCCGACGGCGATCCGGTCCGCGGTGACCGGCGCACCGCCGGGCGCGGCCTCGCTGACCGCGACCGCGCCGCGCGCGAGCACCCGCAGCGCCAGCTCCGCGCAGGCCGCCGCGGCCTCGGCGTCGGTACGCACGGTGTGCCGGGCGGGCAGCTCGTGCAACGCCCAGCCGGTGGCGGCGGCCAGCTCGACCGAGGCGTCGTAGCCGTCGCCGGGTCCCGCCTCGGTGAAGGTGAGCGCCCGGTCGGCCGGCCCGGTGCCGGCGCGGAACCCGGTGAACGGGTAGAACGCGGCGGACACCACGGGCGCGGCGGAGGCCGGCAACCGCCACGACACCGGCAGCCGGTGCACCGGCAGCTCCGGATTGTGGCGCAGCAGCGTGGCCACCGCCGACTGCATCGGATCCCAGGTCAGGCCGGTCCAGCGGGCGGTCTCGACGGTGGAGAACGGGTCGAGCTGCCCGGGGTCGCCGACGAACAGCGCCCGCTCGAACCGCCCGGCCACGCGCAGCAGCGCGTCGGCGCGCATCTGGTACGCCTCGTCCACGATCGCCCACGGCCAGGTGCCGTCGGTGACGGTGGCCCACTTGGCCGCCGTACCGATGGTGACGGCCGGCCCGCCCAGGTCGGCGACCTTCGCGGCGACCCGGACCGTGGCGTGGTCCCGGACCCGTCCGGTGGGCCGGTAGTCGGCCGCGGAGAGCCGGCCGATGCGCAGCTCGGGCGCCTTGCGGGCGAGCCGGTCGACGAGGTCGTCGACCTGCTCGTTGGTCTGCGCCACGATCATCAGCGGGCCACCGGTGACGGCGATCTCGTCGGCCGCCCGAACCACCAGGGTCGATTTGCCGGCACCTGGCGGTGAGTCCACGACGACACCCCGGTGGTCACCGAAGCGCAGGTCGGACAGTACGGCGGTGATGACGCGCTCGGCCGCGTCCGCGGACGGTACGCCCGGCGCACGCGTCGATTCGATCCCTGGCACGACGCACGACCCTACCGGCGGAGAGCCGAGGACCACGAGAACGCGACACGTCCTCATTACTCAGGGCAGCGAAGCGATCGCTATACGAATAATCTTGCGGGCCTATGTGCCAGCAGAGCCGACATCCGCCGCCAGACCGACTGATCATGCATTTCACCCACATCGACAACCTGCCGGCGATACTGGCCGCGCGCCGCCTCCTGTCCGACGCGACAGTCGCCGGTCGGCTGGTCACGAACGTCGGCGCCGTGGACATCAAAGCGAGCAGGCGGCAACGACTCGTGCCCTGCCCACCGGGTGGCGTGGTGGCCGACTACGTACCGTTCTACTTCGCCCCCCGCTCACCGATGATGTACCGAATCGCGTGTGAACACCGCGACGGCAGGGCCGACCGCTACCCGGGCGGCGACGACCCGTTGGTCTATCTGGTGAGCACCACCGCACGGGTGCACGACGCCGGCCTGGCATGGGTGGCGAGCGACGGCAACTGCGCCGCCGCGGTGACCCGGTTCACCGCGGTCGCTGACGACTTGGCCGATCTGGTTGATTGGTCGTTGATGCGGGAGCGGATCTGGCGGGACACCTCGGAGGACCCGGACC
Organism: Micromonospora sp. NPDC051300; assembly: GCF_044455315.1. Lineage (NCBI taxonomy): Bacteria > Bacillati > Actinomycetota > Actinomycetes > Micromonosporales > Micromonosporaceae > Micromonospora > Micromonospora sp. NPDC051300. The sequence continues at coordinate 146,535 of NZ_JBITEP010000011.1, forward strand.
GCAGGCGTCGGCGGCTGGCGGAGTTCCTTGTACACCGGGAGTTCCCGCTACGTCTGATTGCCGGGTACGCCGTGCGGACGGCTGCTCGGCGGGAACAGTTGACGCAGGTCCTGCACGCTGCTGGCATCATCGACGCGTACGTTGGTGTCAGACCTGACTGGTACTACGGCTACGAACGGGGGGAGGTGCGCGAATGATCATCATCAGTCACGGCAACCTGCTGACGGCGGACGCCGAGGCATTGGTGAACACGGTCAACACCGTGGGTGTGATGGGCAAGGGCATCGCTCTCCAGTTCAAGCGCGCCCACCCGGCCAACTTCACCGCATACCGGGCCGCCTGCGCGGCCGGCGAGGTGGCGTTGGGCACCATGTTCGTCTTCGATTCCGGCCGGCTGGGCCCTCGCCGCCTCATCATCAACTTTCCGACGAAGGGCCACTGGAGGTCTCGCTCCCGGCTGGGCGACATCGAAGCCGGCCTGGTCGACCTGGTCCGGGTTGTCCGCGAACGTCGGATTTCCTCCGTCGCGGTTCCGGCACTCGGGTGCGGCAACGGCGGCTTGGAGTGGCCGGTGGTCCGTTCCCGGATCGAGCAGGCCTTCGCCGCGCTGCCCGATGTCCGCGTCCTGCTCTTCCCCCCGGAGGGCGCCCCGGACCCGTCCGAGATGCCGGTCGCCACTCCCCGGCCCGCGCTCACCGCGGGACGCGCCGTCCTGCTGCGAGCCATCGAACGCTATCTGCGGCAGGCCCAGGCCGCCGAGCCACGGGACGGGGTCACGACCCTGGAGATCCAGAAGATCGCCTACTTCCTCCAGACGCTGGGTGAGCCGTTGCGACTCGACTTCACGAGGGGCAGATACGGCCCGTACGCGGAGAGCCTGAACGCGGTGCTCGACCGCCTCGAAGGTCACTACCTCGTCGGCTTCGGCGACCGTTCCGCACGGGTGGAGGAACTGCGTCCGATCCGGCTGACGAACCGGGCCGGCGACGACCTGGATGCCTGGTTCGCCTCGGCGCACCACACCACGGAGACCCTTGACCGGTTCGCCGAGCTCGTCCAGGGCTTCGAGGGCCCCTACACCGTGGAGCTCCTCGCCACCGTTCACTACGCCGCGCAGACGACCCCTCCGACCCGCGATCTGGACGAATTGGTGGAGCGGGTGCGCGCCTGGAGCGGACGCAAGGCTCGCCTCTTCACGGCCGCCCACGTGCAGACGGCATACGAGCGGCTGGAATCGGCGGGGCTCCTTCCCCGCATGGCCTCGTCCTCGGTCTGAATAGAGCCTGCGCTACCGGACGGCTTCCTCATACGTCCACCCGGATGGTTGCCAAAGGCAACGGTGTGGCGTACGAACGACGGTGAATATCACTCCGGTGGATACGACGGTGACCCCGTCGGCCGGATCCGCACACCCGACAAGGGGGGCACATGGCACGCAGCCGGATCGCCGGTACCGCAGCCATCGCACTCGTCCTACCGTTCCTCGGCGTCCTGCCCGCCACGGCCGCGTCGGCCGCACCGGCCCCGGCCGCGCCCGCGAAGGCCAAGCCGGTCACCGACGACACCCGCGAGCTGACCCGCAAGGACTTCACGCTCGACGGCAAGCCGGTGAAGACCCCGGCCCGCTACCAGAAGCGCGCCCAGTCGCGGTCGAGGGCCGCCGCGGCCACCACTCCGCCGGTCGGCACGGTCCGGCAGTGGCTCGGCATGGACGACTTCCAGGGCAGCTACTACCGCAAGGACTACACGCTGCGCGGCGTCGGCGACAACGTCGAGGTGTGGGTCGCCAACGACATCGCGTTCCCGGCCGACGACTGCCGCAACCAGATCCCCACGTCGACGCAGATCACCGACGCGCAGGTGCAGAGCTTCGTGCACGAGTTCGACACGAACATGTACCCGAAGGAGACGGTCGCGTTCAGCCGGCCGCCGGACCGCGACGGCAGCAACTCCCAGATCCCGCCGGACGCGCAGGGCAACGGCGGCGACTACTCCGGCGGCGGCAACAAGACGGTCACCCTGATCGACAACGTCCGGGACGACAACTACTACGACTTCCCGGCCGCGCCGACCTACATCGCCGGCTTCTTCTCGGCGCAGCTCAACGAGCTGTTCGACCGCAACGTGATGACCGTCGACGCGTTCGACTGGCTGCACCGCACCGGCGCGAACCCGCCGGACGAGCCGACCGCCGACCTCTGCACCAGCCGCCCGGCCCGCCCGTTCAGCTACGAGGGCACGTTCGCCCACGAGTGGCAGCACCTGGCGCACTACTACTCGGACCCGTTCGAGACCACCTGGATGAACGAGGGCCTGTCGGACTTCGCGCAGACCCTGACCGGGTACGTGGACACGAAGGCCACCGTCTTCGACCGGGGCGCGGACAGCCACCTCTACTGCCAGCAGGGCTTCGGCACGGTGCAGACGCCGTACAACGCGAACCCGCGTGACTGCGGCGGGCCGGAGAACTCGCTGAACCTGTGGGGCGAGAGCCCGAACCCGAACGCGGTGCTCGCCGACTACGGCAACGCGTACGCGTTCATCCAGTTCCTCTACGACCGCTACGGCAACGACATCGTGCACCGCCTGCACAACGACGCCGACCTGCAGGGGCTGGCCAGCCTCGACGCGGCGCTCAAGGCCGAGGGCGCGAAGGACATGTACCAGGTGATCCACGACTACCAGACGATGACGCTCGTCGACAAGATCGTCGGGGAGTCGCGCAAGGGGATCATGCTCGGCGTACCGAAGAGTCGGGTGACCACGCCGAGCCTGCGCTCCACCGTCAACCTGGCCAACCCGGCCGCGTACGCCACGCCCGGCGCGGCGCCCAACGGCGCCGACTACGTCCCGCTGGCGAAGGCCGACGGGACCCTGCTGCGCGGCCGTGACCTGCGGTCGCTGTCGTTCCAGGGCGCGAAGACGCTGCCGGCGCTGCCGCTGGCCTGGACCGTGGTCAGCAACGACCCGGACCGCCCCGGCAACCCGGTGCTGTTCTCCGGCAACGCCAACAACACCGACGCCGCCGCGGTCACCCCGGTGACCGTGCCGACCACCGACCCGACGCTGCGCTTCCTCGCCAAGTACGGCGCGGAGGTCGGCTTCGACTACGGCTACGTGGTGGTCTCCACCGACGGCGGCGCCACCTACACGGCGGTCGCCGGCGACAAGACCATCGACGGCCCGCTCGGCCCGGCGCTGAACGGCACCACCGACGGGTTCGAGCCGCACAGCTTCGACCTGTCCGCGTACGCCGGCAAGAGCATCCTGCTCGGCTTCCGCTACGTCAGCGACGGCGGCGTCAACGAGGGCGGCCTGCTCGTCGATGACGTCACGATCGGCGGCACCACGGTCAGCGACGGCAGCAGCCTCGACCCGTTCGACTCGCCGACCGAGATCAAGCCGATCGCCGTGGACAACTGGAACGTGCGCCTGATCGGCCTGGACGAGAAGCACTCGCTGGCCTGGCAGTTCGAGTTCGACGGCAAGTCGAGCCTGAAGCTCGACCGGGCGCGGCTCGCGCTGCTCTCGCTGTTCCCAAAGGTGGTCGCCGTGGTCGCCTACGACGAGCCCACCGAGCAGGTCCAGCAGTACGCCCCGTACACCCTCACCGTCAACGGCGTGGTGCAGAAAGGCGGGGCCCCCTCTTAACGCCTCCGGTATAGGAAGGGCCCCCTGTTAACAACCCGCCCCGCCCGAGCACCGGCACACGGTGCTCGGGCGGGGCCGTTTGCGGGTAGAACTGGCGGCATGAGTGAAGCGCCGGTGCTGCACCTGGTCGTCTGCGCCGCTCCCCCGGCCCAGCGGATCGGCGACCTCGTCGAACTGCTCGCCGCCGACGGCTGGCGGGTCTGCCTGATCGCCACCCCGACCGCCGCGAGCTGGCTCGACCGCGACGCGCTCGCCGCGCAGACCGGTCATCAGGTACGCGTCGACTGGCGCCGCCCCGGCGACCCCGAGCCGCACCCACCGGCCCACGCCGCCGCGGTCGTACCGGCCACGTTCAACACGCTGAACAAGTGGGCGGCCGGGGCGAGCGACACGCTGGCGCTGGGCGTCCTGAACGAACTGCTCGGCACCGGCCTGCCGATCCACGTGTTCCCTCGGGTGAACGCCGCGCTGGCCGCGCACCCGGTCTACCGGCCCAACCTGCGACTGCTGCGGGAGGCCGGGGTGGTGGTGCACGACGGGGACGTGCTGCGCGCGCCGGACGAGATGACGCCGAGCAGGTGGGCGGCGGTGGTCGACGCGCTGCGCGAAGCCCGCCCTACCGGCGAGAATTCCGACGCGCGGTGAACCGCCGCACCAGGTAGTGCCCCGCGAGAGCCACTCCGCCGCCGATGACGACGCCCCTTGCAAGGTGGGTAGCGGGGCCACTCGGCAGAGGGTCGACCGGCTCCGGACGGAGGGGTGCCGCATCGACTGCCGGACCCGCAGCGACGGCCCTCTGATAGCGCCGGTCCATCACGCTGGTGAAGCGACGGGCCCGGCGCGACGTCTCGGCTTTCATCCGCGGGCCCCTCGCCTCCGCCCAGAAGCGGCGCCCCGACACACCTTTGAAGAACTGGTCGGCCAGCACCTCGAGGTGGGCCTCGCTGAGGGTGTCCACCTCCCACATGAGCTGCCAGTGGGTCACGATCAGATTGCTGTAGACATGCCTTCGGAACCAGGCCAGATCGGTCGACTCCTCGATCGGGCCCCAGCACTCCAACAGATCGGGGGCGTCGATGGCCATCTTGAGCAGGTCGGTGTGCAGCGCCCGGAGGGCCTGCTCCCGAGCCGCCTTGGCCTCACGGGCCTGCACGATCAGGGAGACGACCACACCGATCAGCGCAAGTGCGGCGAGAATGGCGGAGGCAGCGCCGTAAGCCTGGCCGACATTGCCGAGCAGGGGCCAGTCGTAGCCGGGCCGATCGCCGATCCAGAGCAGGCCGAGCGGCGTGAGGAGCACAGCGACGAGGACGGCCAGCACGGCGAGCAGGAGTGCGGTCGGCGTCGCCGACCGGCGGGCCAGGCTGGTGACCATCCGCGGTCCGGGCACGCCTGCCTCCAGGGTCGCTGGTGCGCGCAGGCTACTACAGGTGGGCGGTGGAGGGCGTCCGGCCGTCGACCTCCCGATAGAAGAACGATTCGAACGGCTCAGCCTCGTCGAGCAACGCCAGAATCTGGGATCGGCAGCCCTCGACGACTCCGGGCTCGACGGCCTTCTCCGCGCCGACCGGAAGGCCCGTCTCGTCGTAGCGGACGTCGTAGACAGCGCGGCTGCCGGCCACCATCAGCTCAGGTATCCGGCCGTGCGTCCGCTCGATCTCCGAGACCGCCCCGGCGTCGAGCACGCGGATCCGTTCCCCCGCCTCGGCGCGGAAGCGGAGGAAGTTCAGCTCCCAGATCAGGTACGGCGTGAGGGGAAGCTCCACGATCCGCAGGCGGTGCAGCCCCGAGCCCAGCGCGTCGAGGCGGGCGAAGAACTGTGCCAGCTCGGGATTGGGCTGGGCGGCGATCCGCAACGCTTCGTCCCACCGGCCGGCGGCGAACGCCTCCCAGCTCGAGCTGCCCGGCTCGCGGAACGTCTGAAGCCGCTCGGTCTTGAGGATCACTCCGTCCACGGTCTCCACCGTGGCGTAGAAGTCCGCTTCGTACTCGGGCAGGCTCATCCGTTGGACGGACGCCATCCGCAAGAGGTCACGCATCCGGGATGTCCGGCTTGGCGGCACGGATCATGCTGCGCGGAATCACGACCAGCCGCTCGTCCTGGCCGACGCTGACCCCCTCCGGCAGGCGCCCGTCATACATGTCCGTGAGGTCGCGGCCGATGACCGCCACGTCGCCGTTGGAGAGTTCCCAGATGTCGGGGCAGGTGGTGGTGCCGCCGCTCTCGCCCAGCTCGGCGGCGGACCGTCCGAGCCGTCTGGCGAACGTCGCCGCCGGTTCCGCTTCCCATCGACCAGCCATCGCCAACTCCCCGGAGTCACGGATCGAGCACTCAGAATAGCCAGTGCCGAATCGCGGACGCCCTCGTATTTTCGCGACCTGAAGTAGATCTCCGATGGTCAGCGGGAGCGGGGCACCTGACGGTTGAACCGGGGACGCAGCGCCAGGACCAGCGCTTCCTTCGTACCCTCGGGGTTGTCGGTCTCCTGCCAGCGGACCTCGCACCGCCCCAGCCACCCGGCGATGTCGTCGCGGGTCGCGGCCCGGCCCGGCGCGTCGAGGAGCTGGCCGACCTGGTCGTGCAGCACCGACGAGTCGCGGTTGCCGGTGAGGTGCTGGCGCAGTCGGGCGCGCAGGTCGCCGGTGTAGCCGACGTAGGCGACCACGCCGCCGTCGAGCACCAGGTGCACGCCGGACGCGGCGGGCGCGGCGGCGACGACGTCCTTGGTGTACGGCCGGGGCGGCGTGAACCCGGCCAGCAGGTCTTCGGTGTGCGACACGCGACGGACGGTACCGGCGTCCGGATCGTCGCGCGGCCCCGCACGACTCGACGTGACGGATCGTTCACCCCGGGTGCAGCAGGTGGCCGAGGCCGGCCATGGTGGACTGGAAGTCGATCCGGTCGGCGGCGTGGAACCGGCGGAAGAACCAGTTCGGCACGCGGGTCTGCGTGCAGCGGGTGCGGAACAGCAGGTCCTGCACCTGGCGGGCCACCACGGGCAGGGCGGCGGCGGCCGCCGGGTCGCGCACTGCCGCGGTGATGTGGTCGTGGACGGCGGCGGTGGCCCGGTCGCGGTCGACCGCGACGTCGCGCTGGCCACGGTAGATCTCGACGCCGAGCAGCAGCGCGCCGAGCGACGGCACGAACCAGGCGAGCAGCAGGTGGCCGACGGTCAGGCCGGCGAGGACGCCGTAGACGACGCCGAGCGCGGCCCAGGCGGCCACGGCGGCGAGCACGGCGTGGGCGTAGCGGCGGCGCAGCCGGGCGCCCCAGCCGAGGCTCTGCTGTTGGCAGGCGAGCACGTCGTAGGGCGCGGGCAGGTCCGGGATCTCGTAGTAGTCGCGCAGGTAGCGTTCGGTGCCCCGGAACGCGCGGTCGAGCCGGCTGATCTCCGGCGCGCCGACCCGGTCCCCGGCGGCCACCTCGTTCCAGGGGAGGCGGAACAGGTCGACGTCGAACATCTCCTGGATGGTGGCGGCCCGGCGGAGCTGCCCGCGTGACCAGGTGGCGAGCCCGAGCGCGTTGACCACGGCCCAGAGCGCGCCGAGCGCGGTGACGGCGGTGGCCGACACGCCGGTGACGGCGATCAGCGCGCCGGCGCCGGCGATGGCCACGGAGGCCGAGGTGCGCAGCGCGTCGAGGCGTTGGGCGCGGGTGTGGCAGACGGACATGGCCCGCAGCAGCGCCATCATCTCGGGTTCGGTCTGGCGCCTGAGCAGGGAATCAGTCGGTTCCGGCATGCCACCCTCCCGACTCGACATCCATCATGCTAGATGTTACTTCCGGTGATCCAGCGGAACCCCTAGGTGATCTTTGAACTACCGATAAGTAGGGGTTAATCCTGAGGCGCGAATTAGTAACTGCTTCGCCGGGAGTTGGGGTAGCTTGAGCCGTCGCACCCCCCTCAGCACCACCGACATCCCTCTTCGCCGAAGGTTCGACGACCACCATGGACGATGGTCCGGGCGCCACACCAGAGTGGCTCAGGCAGGACGACCGCGTGCGCGACGCGCTGCGGCGATGGGCGGCCGATCGCGGCGCCGTCCGGGTGCTGTCGCGCAAGGGACCGATGCGCGGCTACACCGAGGCGTACCTCTTCGTGGTCAAGCTGGACAGCCCGGCGGGCCCGGGGCGGGTCGGCAGCCGCAAGCTGCTGGTGAAGGTGCACCCGGCGGGCGGCGACGGCCCGTCCGGCGCCCGCCGGCACGAGCAGGCGCAGCGGGACGCGCCCGGCTTCGCCGAGCGGCACATGGTCAGGCCGCACTTCGGCGGCTACCCGGTGTCCGACGGCCGGCACCTGTCCTTCCAGGACCTCGCCAACGGCGGCGACGCGGTCCGCACCCTGGACCAGGTCGAGGACGACGACCGTCTCGTCGAGGCCTACCGAACGGTGGTTGGCATCCTGCTGCACGACTGGAACGGGGTGACCGCACCCGCCGGGCCGCCGACCGCCACCACCACCGTGCGGGAGTACGTGCGCCGCGAGCTGGCGGCGACCGGGGCGCTGCGCGAGGTCGCCGCCCGGGCCGGCCGGCTCGGGCTTGATGACCTGGACCGGGACCGGCTGGACGTCGACGGCCGGGAGCGGCCCAACCCGCTGCGCCTGACCGAGGACGGCGGGCCGGTCGGGGACGTCGAGATCGAGTACGTGCACGGCTTCAGCCACGGCGACCTGCACGGCGGCAACCTGCTCTTCGCCGCCCGGCGCGACGGCACCGTGCGCCCGCAGACGTTCACCATTGTCGACCTGGACCGCTACGAGAGCGCCGCGCCGCTGACCCGCGACCTGGTGACACTGCTGGTCTCCACGGTCCTGCGGTGGGTGGCGCCCCGTCCCGGCCCGGACGGGGACCGGCCGGACGGCCTGCCGCGCAAGCAGGCCGTCGCGCTGCTCGACTACCTGGTCGACCCGGACCGGCCGGCGCCGAGCAGCCTGCCGCCCGCGCTGGCCGAGCTGGTGCGGCTCACCCACGAGGAGGGGTCGCGCTACGCCGCGTCCGGAAACTGGCGCGAGGACTGGGGTACGCAGTACCGCCTGTCGCTCGTCGCCCAGGCGCTCACCGCGGTCACCTACGACAACCTCGACCACGAGGGCCGCTGGTGGTGCTTCCGGCTGGCTGCCTACGCGGCGGAGGCGATCCACGCGGAGCTGACCGACGCCGACACGCGCTTCGACCCGACGCCGGTCCTCGACCTGCACGTCGACCGCGCGCCGGAGCGGTGGCACGGGACCGCCGAGCCGGGCCGGCACCGGGCCGGCGGCGGCCTTCCGCGCAACGCGGCCCCGGCCGGCACGGACTCCGACGGGGTGGGACGGCCGGTGGCACACCGGAACCGCGGCCGGTACGCCGCCGTGTCCCGGCCCGGCGCGGTGCTGCGCCGCTGGGTGGGACTGCCGGCGGGCGGGTCCGGCCGGCGGCGGCTGACGATGGCGGTGCTCGCCGCGCTGGGCGGCAGCCTGGTGGCGCAGCTCGTGCCCGGCAGCACGTCGGACCGGGACCTCCGGCCGCCGGTGGCGGTGCCGCCGCCCAGCCGCACCGAGACGCCGCCGTCGAGCCGCAGCGGCGACCGGGGCCCGGTGCCCTCGGAACCGCTGGATCCGGGCGCGAAGCTCGTCCAGATCGCCGACCGGGTCCAGCGGATGACGGAGCCGCCGAGCCGGGGCCGGTACGCGTTCACCTGCCTGCGCGTGTGGTCGCCGGAGGACCTCGCGCTCGGCTCGGACGACCTGATGCGCTACCAGGAGGAGCGGCTGTGGTGGACCCGGGAGCGGTCGGGTCGCCGCACCGTGCACGACGTGGACGACGGCCGGCGCTCCCGGGCGCAGGACGCCCGCTACGACAGGGGTGAGTTGCGGGCCGTGCCACCGGACCCGTCGGCGGACCTGACCGAGCTGCGTCGGCAGATGGACGCGCTGCTGCGCGCGAAGCCGCCGGTGCTGCGCAACGCGGCGGGCATGCTGGAGACGGTCGCCTGGATCAACCAGTTCCGGCCGCTGACCGCCGGGCAGCGCGCGGCGCTGCTGCGGTGGCTCGCCGAGCAGGACGGCATCGTGGACGGGGGCCGCTACGGCGACCGCGCCCAGCGGTACGGCTACGCGGTGAGCGCGCGCAACGCCGACGGGCAGTGGGAGACGCTCCTCTTCGACGAGGACACCGGCCGCCTGCTCAGCCACGTGAAGACGACCGCCGACGACACCCTGCTCGCCTACTACCTGTTCCTGGACAGCGCCCGCACCGACACGATCGAGGAGGCGCCGTGCGGGGACCCGGCGACGGTCAGCATCGACGGGTGACGAAATTCGCCCAGTCCCGCCAGGGCGCGGCGTCGGTGCGGACCGGGTTGGTCACCCCGACGGTGAACAGCGCGGTGTCGTTGTAGGAGAACGTGGCCTTCCCGCTGGACATGTTGTAGTGAGCGGACCCGATCCGGAACTGCCACTGCCAGGTGGCCAGGTTCTGCCGGCCGCAGTCGGAGAGCTTGCCCCGGGGATAGCCGAAGTCGGGCCGGTCGTAGAAGCAGAACCAGCCGCGCGGGCAGTCGGCCAGCGCGTGGACGCCCACCGGGGCGCGCAGCGTGACCAGGAGCGCGCCGTCGCCGTAGCTGATCTCGTTGGCGTCGACCGGCACCCCGCCCGGGTGGGCGGCCAGGTAGTCGGTCAGCTCGCGGTGCGCGGCGGCCACCGCCGGCGCGGGCGCGGCGACGGCGATCAGGGCACCGCCGAGAACGGCGGCTACCACCATTCGGTACGCGCGGGAAAAAGTCATTCCACACCCCCGTCGGACATTGATGATTTTCTCTGTCCAAACAGAATAGGAACGCGTCTTCCCTGATCACCAGTCCCAGCGCGGGGCGCAGCCTGTCGCCATGCCGATATTCGACCGCCGCTCAATCGGTGGAATTTCCAACGTCGACCCGCTCCGACTGCCAATTGCGCAACGCAGTTTTGATCCGGCGGTTCTCGGCGCTCACCATGCCGAGCAGCCGCGACCGCTCGGCCAGCTCGTACGCGAGGCGGTGCAGGACCGCGTCCACGTCCTCGGTGCGGTAGCCGCGCCGCAGCCGCGACGTCAACGGCAACTCGACCGCCTCGACGCGGCCCGGCGTGAGCGGCCCGACCAGCGCGTGCGCGCTGCGGTAGACGGCCATCACCGGTCCCCGATCACCGGCAGTCGCCGGCGCTGCGCGGGCACCCCGGCGATGCTCAACCAGTGGCGGGCGGCGGCGAGCATCCCGGGCGGGCCGCACACGTGCACGTGCTGACCGGCCCGGTGGTGGTAGGTCGCCAACGCGACGGCCGTGCCCCGCTCGGCCGGCGCGGCCTCCGGGTCGGCGGAGAACGCCGGCACCACGGTCAGCCAGTCGTGGGCCTGCTGGAGCTTGTCCAACGCGATCGCGTCGTACAGGTCGGCGAAGGTGCGCGCGCCCACGATCAGCGTCACCCGCCTGTCGACAGGCGCGGCGGCGACCTGCTCCACCAGGGCCCGCAACGGCGCCAACCCGGTCCCGCCGGCCACCAGCAGCAGATCGTCACCGCCGTCGACCAACTCCAACCCGGAATCCAGCGGCGCGCCGAGATGCAACAACTCGCCGGGGCGTACCTCGTGGACCAGGCTCCGGGAGACGGCCCCGACGGCCCGGACGTGGAACTCGATCGTCCCGTCCGCCCGCGGCACGTTCGCCGGCGACAGCCACCGCCACCGCCCCGGCCGGCGCGACGTACACACCGGCACCGCCTGGCCGGCGCGGTGCGGCAGCCGCCGCCACGGACGTACCGTCACCGTGGCGATCGTGTCGGCGGCGCGGTCGTGGTCGACCACCTCGACCGGCCACCAGGCCGCGCCGTCCCCCACCCGCGCGGCGGCCCGCTCCACCAGCCGCCACGCCCGCCACCAGCCCAGGCCCGGCGCGGGCAGCAACGCGTCGCCGACCACCGCCGCGTGCCAGGACCGAAACCCGAAGCTCCGGTACGCGCACCCGAGCGCCCGCAGCAACGCCAGCCGCCCCGCCCGGTCGTCGCCGCCCGCCAGCAACCGCAGCAGCGACGCGTGCAGCAGCGGCGCGTCCCGCTCCGGCAGCAACCCTGGACAGCGGTCCTGCACCGCCGCCCAGAACCGGTCCGCCTCCTCGCTCACCGCACGTCGCCCGCGCCGAAACCGGCCGCGCCCAACGTGGCGTGCCCCCAGCGGGCCAGGCGACACGGGTACGGGACGCGCTCGCTGCGGCACAGCGGCCCCTGCGGCCAGCGTTCCGGCACGTGCACCCGCACGGCCAGCGCGGCGAGGACCAGGTCCTCGTCGGTGACCGGGGTCGGGACGGGGAAGTCGGCGAGTACGGCGGACATCGGTGGGCGCCTCCGGGTGCGGGTGTCGTGGGGTGGCGCCGGGGCGGGCGGGGTCGGCGGGTCGCCGCGATCGGGGGACGCGACACCGGCCGGAGCCCAGCACCCGCCCCGGGCCATGCGACGACTGTCGACCTTGGCGGCTGGTGGCGGTATATCCCCGCGATCTTCGCTCGCATGCACGCCGGGTATACGACCGGTCACGCTCAGGCTGAGGCGGGGCGGCGACTCTCCCGGTGGTCGAGCCACCGGCGGGCGGCGTCCAGGAGCGGCCCGCGATGCGGGGCGGGTGAGCTGCGCTGCCGGCGTTCCCAGAGCCGCGCCAGGGCCACGGCGAAGGCGCTCACCGCTTCCGGGCGCGCCTCGGCGAAGGCGGGCACCCGGGACGCCCACCGCTCGGCGTCGGCCGGGGAGTGCCCGGCGCGCACCAGCCGGACCAGCATGAACGCGGCGTCGATCCAGGCGGCCCCGCGGCTGGGCGCGGACCAGTCGACAAGCCGCAGCCGGTCGCCGTCGAGGAGGAAGTTGCGCGGCGTCATGTCGGTGTGCAGCAACGTGTCCCCGTCGACCAACTCGGGTGCGACGAGGCCGCGCCACCGCTCGGCGAACGGCTGCACCGCCACGGTCGGACTGGGCGTCAGCCGGCGCGCGAGCGTCGACAGCAGGCCGGCGACCGCGTCCAGGTCCGGCGAGCCGGGCTCCAGGCGGGGATGCCGGCCCGGCGCGTGGTCGAAGCCGAGCAGCAACCACCCATCCCGCTCGACTGTCCACCGCAGCCGGGGCACCACGTCGGGCAGGGCCGGATTGATCCGGGCCTCCCTGCGGTACGCCCAGCCCTGCCGACCGTCGACCCGCCCGCCCTTGCAGAAGACGCGACCGTGCGCGGTGCCGATGACGGCGGCGAACTCGCTGGCGGCCCCGTCCGGCACGGAGTCCACCCGGAGGACGTCACCGGCCTGCCGCGCGACGTCGCGCCGCACCGCCCCGGGCAGCTCGTCCCAGTGGTGGCGTTGCGCCATCGGTGTGCCCTTCGCCGGCGGTGGTCCCGGCCAGCGTATGCCCGGGACCACCGCGCGACGGGTCACCCGGTCGGGCTGTCGTGGCACCCCGCGTGGCACTGGTGGCACTTGGTCTCGCACTCCGCCGCCACCGCCCACAACTCCCGGTCGAGCGCGAAGCCGGCGGCGGTGATCGCGTCGACCGTGCGGGAGATCGGCACACCCAACGGCTCCGGTGCGGCCGGCCCGCTCTCCTCGGTCGGCGGGTCGGGCTGGTGGTGGATGAACCGGCCCGCGACGCGCTGGCAGAAGTCGGCGTAGTCGCGGGTGTGCAGGATGAACGCGTGCCAGCCGAGGTCCACCAGCTCACTCGGGCCAAGCGGCACGGTCGCGGTGGCGCACGCGCCGAGGAAGGCGAGCGCCTGGTCCATGACGCGGGCGGGCAGGTCGGCGGCGAGGTCGGGATGGTCGCGGGCGATGCGGGCGGTCAGCGCGTCGAACAACTCGGCCGAAACGAGCGCCCGACCGGTGCCGACCCGGTCAATCGTGAGCATCGTGCTCCTTCCGTCAGGGGTGCTCCCAGATTCGGCACGGCGACCGACGCGAACCATGATGCGGCGATCGTTGTCGATATGCGTGGCACGCATACCGTCGCCCCGCGAAACGGTTTGAATGGTTAGGCTCGATTTCGGACACAGCCACCCGCGTGGAGCGAGGTTGCCGGTGACACACGCGAACTGCCCCCGCTGCGGCGGACGCCTGGCCCGCGACAACGACAGCGGCCGGTGCGCGCCCTGCCAGGCCGCCGAGCGCGACCGGTTGAGCGCGCCGCCGGTGGTACCGGAGTCGTTCTGGGAACACGAACCGGTGCGGCAGGCGCTCGCGTCGCGGCATCTTGGACAGGTCATCCGGGCGTACCGATACCACCCGTACCACGGGCGGAACCCGCTGCCGCAGAGCGTGGTGGCAGGATGGCTGGGGATTACCCAGGCGCAGTTGAGCCGGATCGAGAACGGGCCGGCGCTGGTGCACCTCGACCGCTTGGCCCACTGGGCGTCATTGCTCGGAATCCCAGCAAGACGGCTCTGGTTCGCGACTGGCGCGCACTCCCCGGCTGCTCCCCTAACTGGTGCGCCGGACGTAGGCAGGCGAGCCCTCCTGGCCGGCATCGCCGCCGTAGCGACGGGCGCCGGGTTAGTTGCAGCAACCGGCGACGTCCAGCCGCGCCGCCTCGGCAGCGCTGATGTGGCCCGGCTGAACGCCGTCCTTGACCTGTATCGATCGGTGGATCGCGAGAGCGGCGGAGGTCTGCTCTACCGCGAGATCGCCCGGTTCGCCGAATCGGTCTACCGCATGCTCGACTGGTCCCACCCGACCGACTTGACGCCTCGCCTCGTCGCGGCCGTGGCGGCAGCTCGTCAGTTGGCCGGCTGGACCGCACTGGACGCGGGCCGGCACTCCGACGCACAGCGGCATTTCGTCGCTGCCGAACGCGCGGCGATCACGGTTGAAGACACACCTTTGGCCGCGTTGATCCGCTACTCGCAGGCCAAGCAGTTGCAGCACCTACGACACAACCGGGACGCTCTGGTGACCCTGCAACTGGCGCAAGCCCAGCTTGGTCAGCGCGCAACGCCGGCCATGAGTGCGTTGCTCTTCGGCGCTCAGGCCGCCTCGACTGCCGCGCTCGGAGACCACCAAGGCGCGTTGACCATCCTCGGCCGGGCAAGTGACCTGTTCGAGCGCATCGAACCCGAGCGCGAACCAGCGTGGATGGCGTTCTACGACCGTGGCGAGCTTCTTGCCCAGTACGGTCGGGTGTACCGGGACATCGCTCGGCAGGCCGGCACACATGCCGAAGAGGCCGTGCGGAGCGTGGAGGGGGCTATCAACGCCTTCGGTCCGGCGAACGTCCGAAGCGTGGTGCTCAACGAGGCCGGATTGTGCAGTGCTCTCTTCCTCGCCGACGAGCCCGAGCGAGCGGTGGCCGTCGGTGCGCGTGTGGTCGAGCAGTCCAGTGCGCTGACGTCGCGCCGCGTGATCGACCGGGTCGTCAATCTGCGCCGTGATCTCAAACGGCATCGGCGGCTTCCCTCGGTCGCGGAGTTCGAGCACACGCTCAAGGCGCGGGCTGCGGTCGCGGTATGAGCGGGCGCTTCTCGCAAGCGGCGATGACCCGGGCCATGCGGGAGATCGCAGTCGGTCTTGGCGTGCCGTCCGACGATGCTCAGCTCCTGCGATTGACGAACAATGCTGTGTTCGCGCTGCCGAGGTCCGGCCTCGTCATCCGCATCGCCCGCACACATCGCCTGCGAGACCGGGTCACGAAGGTGGTGCAGCTCGCCCGATGGTTCGCCGAGATCGACGCGCCGACGATCCGACTAGCACCGGATATCCCCCAACCGGTCGAGGTCGGCGATCTGGTTGCCTCGGTATGGAGCTACGTTGCCTCGCACACACCAGCACCGACCGTGGGAGACCTGGGCTCGGCGTTACGAGAATTCCATGCGCTCGGCACACCGCCGTTCCCATTGGCGCGGTGGGACCCGATTGGCGACGCGCGGCGGCGCCTAGAGGATGCCGACGGGTTGCGTCCGACCGACCACGAGTACCTCCTGGCGTGGTGCGACCGCTTGGACCAGCAGGTTGCCGCGCTCAATCGGGAGAGCGGACCAACTCTGATACACGGAGATGCCCACGTGGGCAACCTCCTGCGAGAGCCATCGGGCAGGCTTATACTCTGCGACTTTGATTCGACCTCAATCGGGCCATGGCAGGTGGATCTTGTCGCCGTTGCGGTGGGCGAAGCTCGCTTCGGAACCGGCGGCGCCTACCGACGACTCGCCAGCGCCTACGGGCATGATGTCACCTTGGACAGCAGTTGGCTCACTCTCAGGGCAACCCGCGAGTTAAAGATGATCACAGCCGCTGTCCCCCTACTCGCTAGTTCACCAGAGATAGCTGAAGAGTTTGCCAGTCGATTGACATCGATCCGCGATGGGGCGGAAGGTAGGCGATGGAGGCCGTTCGCGGACGCCCTTCCTAAGCCTTGACGAAAGACGTCCATCGCGCATCGCCAGGGAGACACGGACCCAATCTGCTAGTCAATGCGTGCCGCAGACGCCATGCACCAGCTCGTTCACGCGCTCAGCGGGATCGAAAATCAGCCTAAAAAACAGCAATCCGGACAAGCAAGTCCGGTACCTGTCGCTAACTTGGGGTCCCATCAGTCGGACTTGGCGTGTATGGTCATTGCTCCCTTGGACAGTCGGCGCAGGGGGCGAAGCTTGCCTCTTCCCGGCGCCGCGTCTGTGTGAAGTTTCGAACGTGCCATCCTCGGCATATCTCCGGCATGAGGAGCTTGGTCTTGGCTAGCAACGAAGTGGTCCTATTGGATGCAGCGCTGAAAGAGCGCCGAGAGCAACATGAGACCGAAGTCCCAGACTATGTAATCTTTGAACGCTTTGTTGCCGAAAAGGTACTTCGGCATGCCGATTTGAGCGACGAGGAGATTGAAGCAGGAAACATCGGGGGAAATAATGACGCCGGACTGGACGGTGCCTACACGTTCTTAGGGGAGGCGCTATTAGAAGAAGATGACGATCTCCTAAGTGATGAAACGAAGCCGTCAGACCACGCCAAAGGGCAGACGCTAACCCTATGGCTCATTCAGGCAAAGACTTCGAACTCCTTCACGGAGAACGCGATCGACCTGCTAGCGTCGTCGCTGAATCGACTGCTTGCGCTCGCCCCTGACGAAAACTCTCTACAGGCTTTATACTCTTCGGATATACTGAACCGGGTCGACATATTCAGGCGAGCTTGGACCAAGCTGGCTACAAGGCAGGTAAAAATTTCGGTACACGTCGTATATGCCACAAAGGGCGACGTGAACGAAATCAATTCGAAGGTAAGACTGAAGGCCGATGAATTGGTCGCGACAGTAAAAGAGCTTATTGTCGGAGGCCGAGTTTCGTTTGACTTCTGGGGGGCACGGGAGCTGTGGGACGCCCACAACGATGCGCCAAGCTACACATTGCGTTTGGCCTTCCAGGAACAAGCTAATACCGGAAGCAGCCTGGTCGCGCTCGTTCGTCTCTCGGACTACGTGAAGTTCTTAACTGACGAAGACGGCTCGCTTCGTAGGCATATATTTGACTGGAATGTGCGCGACTATCAAGGCGGTGCCATCGGCGTCAATCGGGAAATTTCCAGAACTCTTACCGATGAGAATGCTCCCGAGTTCTGGTGGTTGAATAACGGCGTAACGATTCTGTGCTCCGCGGACATAAGTATCGTCAATAAGACATACATTCTCGAAGACGTGCAGATAGTGAACGGCCTTCAGACCTCTCACACGGTCTTCAAAGCCATGCAAAACCCGCTAGTCGCAGAGCGGTCGGGCAACAAAGCGATCTTAGTGAGAATCCTCGCGACGAACGACCCTGCCGTTCGGGATCAAGTTATTCGCGCAACTAACCGGCAGACCAATGTTCCGGAAGCGTCTCTTCGCGCAACCGAAGAATTGCAGCGAAAGATCGAAAGTTACTTCGCTTCGAACGAGTGGTACTACGACCGACGGAAAAACTTCTACCGTAACGTCGGTAAGAAGGCTGAACGCATTGTAAGCATCCCTTATCTCGCCCAAGCAGTCATGGCCATGGGCCTCTCACAACCGAACCACTCCAGGGCCCGCCCTACCTCTCTCCTGAAAAAAGATGAAGATTACAATCGCATTTTCTCGGAGAAAGTTCATCTAGCAACCTTCCTGTGGGTAGTAAGGAATCAAAAGCTTATAGATGCCCACTTGTTGAAAGCTTCTGACATTACCTCATCAGAGCGCTCGAATCTCAAATATTATCTTTCAATGCTGCTGGTTGCAAGAATGTTCGGCGATCATGTTCGGCATACTTCCCAACTAAATAAGATCGCCAGCGAAGATGTTTTAATTGACGAAAAAGATATCGCCAAAGAATTGGACTTGCTCCGGCATTTGGCCCAGAAGTTCGGCGAGCCCAGAGGATTCACTCTGGATCGCACTGCCAAGAATGCAGAATTCGCCAGTTTTGTGCTGAGTGAGGCGTTCCCGAATAAGGCCACTGGTTACAGATCTTGAGAAGGCTACGTTTGTCCACTGCGGACGGCGTGTCGGCGTGATCTTCGCCGATTGGGGGCAGGAGCCCCGGAGGTATGAGATATCCCGACGAAGGTGGATTGTCCGACCGAGGGCGAGCGAAGTGTGAGGCGGTGCGATGGCAAGGGGCCCAGGGGTTCGGGCAGGACATCCAGCTTGCCGAGGTGGGCCGATCGCTGCGGGTGTCGCTGGCTGCGGTGCACGGCTGGCGAATACGGTGGCGCGCCGAGGGTGAGGGCGGGTGGCGTCGAAGGCTTGGGGGGTCCCGCTGTCGCCTGGACGCCGGCCGGCTACGGCGCCTGGTGGACGCCCTGGATGACGGGCTGGCCGCGCATGGCTTCGCCAGCGGCGGGTCCTGGCGCACGTGTCGGATCTGTTTGCTTGGATGTCCCGCACCCGGTACACGCTGCCGTGGGACGTTGTACCTCCCGTACCGCATCAGCTGGTCGGTGGCACGAACAGCGCAACACAGAGCGCTGACGCTCTATCCCGTCAACGACTCCCTCGACCGGGCGTTGATCCGTCTTGACCAGGCCATGGGCCTCTCATGGGAGGGCGACACGAGCAGTACGGCGCTGAGAGGCCGAAACGCCCTCCTCAACCTGAGCGCTTCGCAGCGGAACGGTCTCGTCGCCACACTGACTTGGGTGTGAGTCGCTTCCTACGGTGGCTCGTCAACGAGGCAAGGGCAGTGAGATGTACTGCATTATCAGGCAAACCTCCGCTGGATAAAGAGGCTGACTTCCGTGCCGTCCGTTTGTCCCGCCGAACCCGCTGGTGCCTTCAAGATGGCTGATCTGCACGAAGAGACGGACCGCTTCTACGGGGAGACGGACTTCGCCGCTGTCGAGGACCCCGTGGCCGAGATCCAGCCCGAGTGTTCGACACGGGCGCTGGCGTGCGGACATGCTGGCCAGAAGTGACGACGGCGATCTTGTCTGCCTTCCGCTTACTCTTACCTCTGGCCAGCAGTTGGGCTCACCCGCTCCCTCTACCTCAAGGAGTTGTACGTTAAGGCAGCCGACCGCAGGCAAGCATCGAACGGCTCTTCTTGGAGTTCTGAGCACGATAATGTCCGATGCTGACAGCAGCCTGGTTGAGTGGACAATGATCGATAAGTTTACATGGACAGCAACCTCATGCCCAAATGGGGTCTGAGCAAATAAACAGCAAGATCGACTATCGGAACCCGGTCGAGTCGTAGCGAAGAATCCCTACTCCACCCAATCAGGATGTTGATCGATAGCTCCTCCGCGTGAGGAATCTTGGAGGCCTATTCTTCAAATTCTTCGTCACTCAGCTCCTGCAGTACATTACCGACCAGCTCCGGAACGTTGATTGCAGCAGCAGAGGGCCCCGCCCTGCCCTCAGCATAGGCCAACCGTGCCGCCGCCAAGTCAGCGAGACGGATTGCTTGAATCACTATGACACGCCTTAGGCCTGCGGAAACCTCCCCGCGCTCATGCGCGACTGCTGACACCCTTGCCAGGGTTTCGGCACGGCGGGCAATTCGAACATCAGGGTGCTCGCGATCCTCGCGCATGTCGTGGGGGATCAAGTCGAACTGGTATGAGACCGGCAGCTCTACCGAATCGCAGACCGGGGGGATTTTTTCGTTCAGAATCGCATGATACTTCGACTGATCAATTGCCCATCGGTATACTGAGTACTCGATAGCATTGAGCTTCGCCTTCTTTTCCGAATCGCCGCGTAAATGCTCCGCTGGCCACAGTTGCAGCTTCGCCACCTCAAAGGGGTCCAGAATACGATAGGCTAGGGTATCGCTTCGCTGACCAGTCATGTGCCGACCAACACGAGAGCCGAAACTTTCTACCGTTTGCCCAACATAGATGGGCTCGCCGTCGTAGTCGTAGAACGCGTAGACACCTATGCACTTACCCAACCGCTTACCACTCACCGCGTCCACTGAGGTCATTGCATCCTTCAGCAGTAGCCTGAAGTCTTGAACGAACCTAGTCGGCAGTGAGGCGCGCGGCGGGGGCTTCCGGTCCGGCTGGCTGTACGAAGCAACGCCACGACTCGTCATTCAAATAACCTCACTCGCTCTCCGGCATTGAGTCCGGGATCGAGTCTACGGCCCACTGCGCGCGTCCACAAAGGACCGCCTAGACGATCTCATTGACGGTATGTCCATCCGCGCCTGAACAATCATCCGATCTTGAGGCTGCCATTCAGTGCCCTTGCAGGCTCAAGCAGCGGCAGTACCCCTGAATGTTGCCGTCCGGTCGCAGATGTGTCCGATACTGGACAGCGACTTGTCAAGCCGTAAGGATAGCCTCGATGAAGTCAGCCGACTTGTTAGGCGGATCATGCTCCCAGACCCGGCAGACGGTCCAGCCAGCGGCCCGCAGTGCATCATCAACTAGCACATCTCGCGCTTTGTTGCGATCGATCTTCTGATGCCAATAGCCACTAGGATCAGACGGCATCCGGCAATGGACCGGACATCCATGCCAGAAGCAGCCGTCGACGAAAATCGCCACTTTGCGTCGCGTGAATACGATATCGGGTCGAACCGCGCGTTGGGCGAGCTCGATTCGATAACCTACCCGGTAGCGAAGTCCTCGTCGAAAGAGTTGGCTCCGGAGAGCGAGTTCGGGCTTCGTGTCGGTACTTCGATTTGAGCGCATCGCCTTAGAAGCTGATGACGGCGGCGGAGAAGGAGGTAAAACCATCGCGTTAAAAATGAAGCCGTTTAATCAAGCCCCGCAAATGGGGCTGTCCGGTCTCAGGGTTGGGGCGAGGTAGTGATTGCCGATCCATTCGATGACATCTACTACCACAGCATCTCCGAATCCAAAGAGCTGTTGGTTCGGCGTACCGGCGATGAGTTTGTAATCGTGGGCACCCATTAGATTGGCATACTCACGAGGAGTCATCCATCGGATTGCCTGACTACCCTTGCCCAGGCGCACTAGAGCCTGCCTACTCGACCCCCCACCGGTTGTTCGGAGGCACCCAGCGATAGCGTCTTTCCGCAGTTCCCACATTGACACGCCCTGCCGCGTTCGCCGGTAGGCCGTTCTGTATGTGATTGCCTCGCCGGTGAGGAGGGAGTTGAAGCGGAGCCGCTGCACATCACTGAGCGAGTTAACGAATGCTGCTACTCGATCGCGATCCCACCAAAGAGATGGACTTGCGTCCGTCTCCACGAAACCCTCTAGGTCCTGTGGACCCTCCGGCAATGTCGGCAGGTCAAGGTAGTGCATATCCAGCACCTGGCGGTGCATTTTGTGAATGGACTGCACCCAAGCCGGTCGCGAGTCGCTGATAGGCGGAACGTCAAACTTCGCTCGCGCAGGAAGCTTATCCTTTTGGATACCCACGATAAACATGCGAGGACGCGACTGCGGGACGAAATGGCGTGCGTCAACGGCGAGCACATCCACTGAATATTTTAGATCAGCCAAACAGGCCAGAGCGTCGGCGAGGTCCCTCCCACCATGGCTCGTAGCGAAACCATGGACGTTTTCAAGGAGCACAACCGACGGCCTCGGGGACATGCCCTTCAAAACTTTGGCAAATTCCCAAAACATGCCTGACTGCTCGCCGACCAAACCGCGCCGATTTCCAGCGAGTGATAGGTCAACACAAGGGAAGCTGCTAGTAGCCAATTCGATGCCGGCCGGAAGGTCTTCAGCCTCCACTCGTCGGACATCGCGGACAATGAAGTGATCTTCAGCATCTGGGTAGTTAGCTACGTATGCATCACGTTTGGCCTGCTTGATGTCGTTAGCCCACACCACTTGCACCTGAGCGCCCTTGACTCGCTCCAGAGCGGTCCGAACGAGGCCGATGCCAGCGAAGAACTCTGCTGCCCGGATGGGCGTGCTCTCCATGCTGTCCCTCTCGCCCATCATCGTCGCAGCTTATAGCGGGGAGGATGCTCGCCCCTAGCCACGACACCCATCTGTGATCATTCGATCATCCGTTCGACTCTCGCCGCAACCCGTCCGGGCAAGAGCGGAGCGGCCCCAAGCCGCCGAGCTTCTGATCAGGCCGACGTCGGTGGTCAGTGGTCTGAGGGTCGACGCCTCGGGAAGGTTGACCTCAGATCCTCGCCGGGCTCGGCAGCAGCCCAACTTCTGGAGCCGCCTGTAGGACATCCGGACGAGGGTGAGCGTGAAGCGAGCCGTGGCATCTGTGCTGTGCCGGCTCCGGCGCGGCCGCGCTGTGGTCGCCAGCGCCTCGCGGGGCGCACCGCCAGCAATCGACACGCCCAAGACGAACGACGCAGCGCCCAGCACCGCCGCCCCGACGATCGAGACCGATCCTGGGCTCCGCAACGAGGACGGTTCGACCTGATGTTACGCATGCGGATCACTCCTCGACCCGCGTTGAACAAGGGGCCAATCGTCGTCTTGGTTGCGTCATTCGCGCGTGACCGGACCCCACGGCGGCGTGTGATGGTGGTGATTGACCGCGATCACACCTGAGCGGCGGCCACCGGCTCCGGTGGCGGGTTCGCCGCCCCACCGTCCCGCCGCTCATCCCCATGCCCCGGCCACCACGCCTTGTGCCCGATCAACCCCGTCAACGCCGGCACGAAGAACATCGACATCACGAACGCCGACAGCACGATCCCGATCGCCACCGCGAACCCCATCTGCTGGAGGAACGAGATCGGCGCCAGCATCAGCACCCCGAACGTGCCGGCCAGGATCAGCCCGGCCGCGGCCACCGTCGGCCCGGCGTGTTCCACGCCGATCGCGGCGGCTTGGTGGGGTTCGTGTCCCTCCCGGGCCTCCTCGCGTAGTCGGGCGATCATCAGGATGTTGTAGTCGGTGCCGATCGCCACCACGAACAGGTAGAGGATGATCGGGAGCTGGAACGTGACGCCCGGCTTGCCCTGAAGGCCCTGGAACAGGTAGACGGTCGCGCCCAGCGTGGCGGCGAAGTTGAGCAGCACGGCGATCACCAGGTAGATCGGCGCGACGAGGCTGCGCAGCAGCAGCGCGAGGATCAGCGCGATCAGGCCGGCGGCGACCGGCAGGATCACCGACAGGTCGCGGTTGTTCGCCGAGTTGATGTCGGCGAAGATCGCGGTCGGGCCGCCGACCAGTGCCTTCGTACCCGATGGGGCCTTGGCGTGCAGCGCGTCGCGCAGGTCGTCGCGGACCAGGGTGATCGCCTCGTTGGAGACCGGGTTCTCGTCGAGCAGCAGGTTGATCCGGGCGACGCTCGGGTCGGTGGTGCTGCGTTCGGCCGGCTGCACGCGGGCGACGCCTGGCGCGTCGGCGGAGGCGGCGACGAAGTCGGTGACCTGCTGGTCGGTGAGCGGGGTGCCGTTGCCGGTGGTCAGGTAGACCTCGGTGGGCGCGAGCGCCCCGGCGGCGAAGCCGCGCTGGAGGTCCTTGGCGGCGCGCGCCGACTCGGTGTCCTGCGGGAAGCCGGCGCTGAAGTCGTAGTCGGCCTGATAGCTGAGCACCCCGGCGGCGAGCGCGACGAGCAGCGCGCCGGAGGCCGCGGCGACCAGGGCGGGCTTGCGGCCGACAGCGCCGCCGAGCCGGCGGGACAGGCTCGCCTTCGGGGTGCGCTGCCACGCCTTCGACGGCCAGAACACCCACCGCCCGAGCAGCGACACGATCGCCGGGATCAGGGTGAGCGAGGTGACCAGCATGACGCCGACGGCGATGGCGAGCGCCGGGCCGAGCGAGCCGAAGAAGCCGAGCGAGGCGAGCAGCAGCACCAGGAACGCGACGATGACCGCGCCGGCGGCGGACGTGATGACCTCGCCGACCCGCTGCACGGTGACGATCATGGCGGTGCGCTTGTCGTCGCCGGCGCGCAGCCGTTCGCGGTAGCGGAACAGCAGGAACAGGATGTAGTCGGTGCCGATGCCGAACAGCACGATCAGCAGGATGGTCTGGAGGTCCTGGCTGACGTTGAGGTCGAACGCCTTGCCGGCGGCGGCGACCAGGCCGGTGGTGACGGACATGACCACGCTGATCACCACGACCGGCAGCAGCGCGGCGATCGGGCTGCGGAAGATGATCAGGATCAGTCCGATGATGAGGATGATGGTGGCGACGCCGACCACCGCGAACGCCGAGTTGAACGTGTCCTCGTTGTCGACGAAGCTGGCCACGTCGCCGGCCACGCCGGCGGTCAGGCCGCTGCCGGCCAGCTCCGGGCCGAGGGCGCCGCGCAGGTCGCGTACCGCGTCGAGCAGTTTCGGGTCGTCCGGGGTGTCGGCGTCCAGGCCGACGGAGATGATCTGCACCGACTTGTCCGGCGCGACGGCCTGCGGCCCGGTGAGGTAGCCGGCGGTCTGCGGGATGTTCCGCCCCTTGAGCGCCTGGGCGAGCTGCCCGACGCGCGCCTCGTCGGCCGGGGTGAGCGGCTTGCCGTCGCCGCGTTTCACCACGACGGTGGCGGTGGCGGTCGCGGCCTGCGGGAACGCCTTGGTGGCCAGCTCGGTGGCCTGCACCGACTCGTAGGAGCGCGGCAGGAAGCTCTCCTGGTCGGCGGAGGTGATGTCGCTCAGCGACGGGCTGGTGACCACGATCGCGATGGCGGCGAGCACCCAGCCGCCGATCACCCACCAGGCCTTGCCGACGACGAACCTGCCCAGTCGCTCGAACATCGTTTCCCCCGTGTGTTCGACTGTGTCACCGCGTATCCTACCGTCGGTGACCAATCCTTTTCGGACGGCACGCGCGGAGCTGCTGGCGGCGTGGCTGCTGGTGACCGTGCCGGCTCCGCTGCTGGTCTTCGCGTGGACTCACCGCTGGGTGGAGGACCCGACGGTCGCCCCCGCGCTGTGGTGGCCGGTGCTCGCGTCGCCGGTGCTCGCCGCCGTGGTCGCGGCCGGTCAGCCCCGCCGTCGCGGGCCCGCCGGCGTCGCGCTCGCGGTGGCCGTGTCCACGCTGGTCACCGCCGTGCTGCTGGCCGCGTCGCTGGCGTTCATCCGCTGGGTGGCGCCGCTGGCCGGCGGGGCCCGCTGGGGGCGGGCGCTGCTCGGCGGCCTGGCGCTCGCCGTGGTCGGCGCCCTGATCGGGTACGCCGCCGGCGGTCGCCTCGCCCACCGGGCCCGCCCGGCGTCGCGGCGTGGCTACCTGGTCGGTGGGCTCGCCGTCGTGTTCGGGGCGCTGCTGGCGCAGTCCACGGTCCGGCTCGGCGCCGAGGGCAGCACGGTCGGCGACAACCCCCGGGAGTACGGCGGGACCGGCCCCTACGCCGCGTCGGCCGGGCGGGTCGTGGTGCCGGCGCCCGGGGCGTACGCCGTCTTCGGGGTGGGTGACGCCCCGGCGGGCGCGGACTGCCGGCTGACCGGCGCGGGCACGACGGTCCGGGCGGACGATCCGGTCTCCGTGCCACCCGGCGGCTACGGCGGTGACGCCGCCACGTTCGCCTGGATCGCCTCGGTGCGGGTGCCGGCGCCCGGTGAGTGGGCGATGAGCTGTCGCTCGTCGGATCCGCAGGCGTCCTACGTGGTGGGTGACGCGCCGCGGATCCGGGGTGCGGTGGGCGCGCTGATCCACTGGCCGGTGGGCGTGATCTGGCTGCTCGGGGCGCTGCCCGGCCTGCTTGTCGTCTTCACGACGGCACGCCGTCGGACGGCCATGGCCGGTGGACCGGTCTCGATAGAGTCCTCCTCATGGGACCGGTCGGTTCGGTAGCGCGGAAGGTGGGCGCGGGCGCCGCGGTCGGCGCCTGCCTCCTGGCCGTGCTCCTCATGTCGGCAGTCGTCCGCCCCCCGACCGCGACCACCGTCTACAACCCCAGCCCGACGGCGCCCGACTGGCTGCAGCCGCATCCCGGACGCGGGGCGACGACGACGGCCCGACTGTCGATCGAGGACGACGGCCTCGTGATCCGGATCGACCACACCGTCACGACCCGGGCCGACGACCCGCTCGCGGAGGCGGCCCGGGCCGGGCTGGTCAACGGCGAGTACGCCCGCCTGCTGTTCAACGAGACGTTGAGCTACGAAGCGAGGAGCGTCGACGCCACTCCGCCCACCGTGACGTGGGCGAGCGGTCAACCCACCTGCACCCTGCGTTTCACCGCCCACGCCCGGCTGATGCTGCCGGCCGGGGTACGGCGGACCGTCACGCTCCAGGACTGGACGAACGCCCCGGCGATCGCCCGTCAGCACCTGACGGTCATCGCCCCGGCGGACCTCACGATCGTGGGCCACCGGGGAAGCGGGCTCGTCCGCCAGAACGATCACGAGGCCGAGTTCGACGGCCCACCGACCGGGGTGGAGATCGCGGTCTACCGCGGCCCCGAGCCGTCGCCCGAGGCGTCCACGCCGGCGCGCGTCACCGATGACCGGCCCAATGTGCTGCTCCGGTCGGCCGCCGGCTGGCCCAGTCTCGTCTCGGCGCTCGCGTTGGCGCTGCCCTGGCTGGTCCTGTCCGCGTCGACCCGACGGCGCGGCGCCCCCGCCCGGCTCCTGCGACAGGCGTGGCCGCTGCGCCGCATCGTCGGCGGCGCGATTCTCGCCGGCGGCGTCCTGGTCTTCCTCAGCCGTCCCCCGGACGGGGACGCGGTGAACGACGCGATCGTCGCCCTCACCTCGCTGCCCCTGGTCGTCGCCGTGACCGCTGTCCTGCTCGCCGGCACGGCGCTGACCGGGAGGGCACGGCGCCGCCCACTCGGGTGGCAACCGGCGGGAGGTGCGGCCCTGCTCGCCGTGGCCGCGATCTCGCTCGTGCTGAGCGGCGACGCCGTCGCGGCCGACCACCGAGAGAGCGACCTCCTCGTCACCCTGCTGATCGCGGTCACCGCGGGCGCGCTCGCCGGTGGGCTGGCCGGTGGCCCGCGCTGGGCCCCCACGGGCGGCGCCGTCGCCTGTGCCTCGTGGTCGCTCGCCACGGTGACGCTGATGGGCGGCGGCGACGACGTCGAGGGCACCGTGACGGCGGCCGTGCTCGCCGGAGTCGGGGTGGCGCTGTTCCTGAGCCCGATGACCGCCGCCCTGCTACCCCGCGCGCCACGGCTGCTGCGGGTCGCCGTGCCACTGCTCGGTGCCGGGTTGTTCGTGCCGTTCTGGGGCATCGGCGCGTACGACATCCGCTATCCCTGGTACGGGACGGACTTCCAGGATTCGGTGGGGCCGACGGTCGACGGCGCCCGGCTGCTGCAACTGGCGCTGCTCGCCGGCACCTGGTGCTACCTGGCGCGGGTGGGCCGACGGTGGTCGGCCGCCGTCGCGCCGTGGCCGTGGGCGCTGGCGTTCGCCTGCCTGCTCAGCCTCACCACCGACATCGGGCCGAGCGCCTGGTTCAACCTGCTCGGGGTGGCCGTCACCGCCGCGCTCTGGCCGTGGATCACCGGACGGCGGCGGTCCGAGAAAGTCCGCTCCCTGGCCCTCGTCGCACCGGCGACCCACGGCCGGTTGATGCGCGCCGAGATCCGCCGCCGGATCGCCGAGCTCGGCGCGCACGACCACTACCGGTCGGCCCGCACCCAGCTACGCGAACGCACCGTCACCCTGGAGGAGTACGACCGCAACCAGCGCAAGCTCGACGAGGCGGCGACGCTGCGGGGCAAGCGGACGCGGGGGATCCCGCTCTCCGCGGCGCTCTCCACGAACGCGGGAGAGACGCCGTCGGCCAACGCGCTCGCCGCCGTCTCCTGCGCGATCCCGGTCGCGGCGGCCATCGCCGGCGTGGACCTGTGGAACTTCCTGTCGAGTCCGGACGAGCCCTGGGCGTACTCCTCCGGGTTGGAACTCACCTGGACGCTGGTCCGGACGTTCCGCTGGATCGGCTACGCAGCGATCTTCGGCTTCTTCTACCCGATAGTCCGGGGCCGCACGCCGGTCGCCAAGGCGCTCGCGCTCGCGCTGCTCATCGCGCCGTCCGAACTGCTGTCCGTGGTGGGCGCGTTCGACTTCACACCGCCGCTGGACCGCGACGGCACGTACGGGAGCCTGCTGCTCGGCCTCGCGATCCGCCTCGGGCAGGTGATCGTCTTCTCGGTCGTGCTCGGGCTCGCGTGGGAGCGCCGGCTGGCCCGGCTCGCCGGGTACGGCTGGGACCGCATGCGCAACGTGCGGAGCCTGCGCACGTTGGCCACGCCCGCCACGACGGTGGTGGTGGCGGTCGCCACCGCGTTGGGCACGGCGCTGGCCGGCACCGCCGTCGCCGCGTTGCTGTCCACGCCCGGGCCGCCGGCGCCCACACCCGCCCCGCCGTCCGGCCCGCCCTCCGCGTCGCCGACCACCACGCCGTCGCCCGGCCGCTAGGCGTGGGGGTGTCAGAGGTGGCTCGTAGCCTGGGCCGGTTCCTCGACGTTCACAGGGAGGCGACGTGCTCGACCACTTCTCCGTAGCGGTGCGCGACCTGGCGGCCAGCGCCGCGTTCTACGACGCCGTGCTCGCCCCGCTGGGCGGGCGGCGGATCATGGAGCCCGGCCCGATCGGCTACGGCGTCGACGCGCCCGACTTCTGGGTCGAGCCCGCCCCGGCCGACTCCGCCCCGGCGCCGCTGCACATCGCGTTCACCGCGCCCGACCGGTCGGCCGTGCGGGCGTTCCACGACGCGGCGGTGGCCGCCGGCGCCGAGGTGCTGCACGCGCCGAAGGTGTGGCCGGAATACCACGCCGGCTACTACGGCGCGTTCGTCCGCGACCCCGACGGCAACAACGTCGAGGCGGTCTGCCACCGGCCGGAGTGACGCGCCGGCGCGGCGGGAGGCAGGATGGACCGGTGGAGATCGAGCCGGTCGAGCACTCGCCCGTGCGCGCCATCCGCCCGGCCTGGCTGGCGCAGCGGTGGCACGACCTGACGTTCCTGCACTGGGCGGTCCCGCCGGAGCGGGTCGCGCCGCTGCTGCCGGCCGGCACCCGTCCCGACACCATCGACGGGCTCACCTACGTGGGGCTGATCGGGTTCCGGATGGTCGGGCTGGGGTTCGGCCGAGGGCCGGGCATCCCTTATTTCGGCACGTTCTGGGAGACCAACGTGCGGCTCTACTCGGTCGACGGCGCCGGCCGGCGGGCGGTGGTGTTCCGCTCGCTCGACGCGTCCCGGCTGGTGCCGGTGCTGGTCGCCCAACTGAGCCTGCGCCTGCCCTACAAGTGGTCGGCGATGCGGTTGGACCGCGCCGGCGACACGCTCACCTACCGCTGCCGGCGGCGCTGGCCCGGCCCGGCCGGCGCGTCCAGCCGGATGACCGTCCGCGTCGGTGCGCCGATCCCCGAGCCGACGCCGCTGGAGCACTTCCTCACCGCGCGCTGGGGCCTGCACACCCGGGCCTACGGGCACACCCGGCACCTGCCCAACTGGCACCCGCGGTGGCCGCTGCACCGCGCCGAGCTGCTGCACCTGGACGACGAGCTGGTCACCGCCGCCGGCCTGCCCGCGCCGGACGGGCCGCCGGTGAGCGTGCTCCACTCCCCCGGCGTCCCGGTCGTCTTCGGCGGCCCCACCGCGCTCCCCTGAGCCCGGTCAGGGCAGCGGGTCGTGGGTGCCGCGCGGCACCCCGGGGCGGCATCGGCGGACCCGCTCGGCGGCCATCCGCCCGCCCACCGCCAGCCCGTGCCGTTCCACCGCCGCCAGCCCGTACGCGCTGCACGTCGGCGTGTAGCGGCAGGTCCCCGGCCAGCGGTGCGACAGCCAGCAGCGGTAGCCGAGGATCGCGGCCCGCCCGGCCCGGTCCACGACAGGTGTCCGCGCGACACCGGCGGTCACCGAGCCGAGGGTGAGCAGCGTCGAGAAGAGCCCGAGGTCGCAGCAGCCGGGGCCGTCGCAGTCGACCAGGTCGCAGTCGCAGTCGCACCAGTCCCGGTGCCGCTTGTTCTTGCGGTGGCGTCGCTTCCACATGATCACGACGCCATGATGCGACACCCCCGCCACCCCGAGGTCGGCCGACCGGAACGGGTCCGGCGAGGTCGGGTCGGCGGGTGGGCGGCACCCTAGCGTCGTAGGCGTAACCAGGAAGGAGCATCGGGTGCTGGATCGACTCAACCAGGCCCTGGACCACCTCGAACAGCGGCTCGAGCAGCCGCTCGACGTGGCCGCGCTGGCCCGGGTCGCCTGCGTGTCGGAGCACCACTTCCGGCGGCTGTTCTCGGCGCTGGCCGGGATGCCGCTGTCGGAGTACGTGCGCCGCCGCCGGCTCACCCTGGCCGCCGCCGACGTGCTCGCCGACCGGGAGTCGCTGCTCGACGTGGCGGTCCGCTGGGGGTACGGCTCGAACGAGGCGTTCGCCCGCGCGTTCCGGGCCGTGCACGGGGTGGGCCCGGCTCAGGCGCGGCGCGACGGGTCGGTGTTGCGGTCCCAGCCCCGGATGTCCTTCCGGCTCGTCGTCGAAGGGAGCAGCAGCATGGACTATCGGATCGTGACGAAGGATGCCTTCCGGCTCGTCGGGGTGAAGGCGCGGGTGCCGCTGGTCCACGAGGGGATGAACCCGCACATCGTGGCGTTCCTCAAGGGCCTGGAACCGGAGACGGTACGCCGGATCGAGGCGCTGTCGGACCAGGAGCCGCACGGGATCGTCAACGTCAGCGACGACCTGGCCGGTGACCGCGCGGAGGGCACCGAGCTGGACTACTGGCACGGGGTGGTGACCGGCGCACAGGTGCCGGACGGGCTGGACGGCCTGCCCGTGGAGGCCGGTGACTGGGCGGTGTTCCGCAGTTCCGGCGCGTTCCCGCAGGCGTTGCAACATCTGTGGCGGGACGTGTTCACCCAGTGGTTCCCGTCCAACCCGTACGAGACGCGCCCCGGGCCGGAGATCTCCCAGGTGCGGATCGCCGAGGGCGGCGCCACCGCCGACGCGGAGCTGTGGATCCCGGTGCGCCGGGTCTAGGGCGCCTCGGCGGCGGCCTGTGCCAGCGCGGCCGGCACGTCGTGTGCGTGGTAGGGGTGCTCGCTCGGCTCGATGCCGGCGAGGAACATCGCGTACACGGCGGCCAGCCGCAGCGGCGCGACCGGCCGGAGCAGGTCGACCGCCCGGTGCGGGTCGCTGCCGGGCGCGGCGGCCCGCCACCGCTGGGCCCACGCGTCTACCAGCCGGCCGGCAGCGGCCGGGTCGAGGCCCTCGGTGAGGCGCAGGACGTCGAACGCGGGGTGGCCCACGAACGCGTCCGCCCAGTCGATGACCACCCGGCGGGTGCCGTCGCCGCGTACGTTCCCGGGGTGCAGGTCGCCGTGCACGAGCGTGTCGGGCAGCCCGCAGTCGCGGAGCCGCCGCAGCCGCTCGTCGAGCCCGTCGAGCAGCCGTGTCGCGACCGACACGTCGTGCCCGGCCAGCCGCGCCCGGATCCACTCCGCCAGCCGCGCTCCCCGCAGATCGGGCACCCCGGCCGCCACCAGCCGATCCACCGCCCCCACGGCGTGCCGCTGCCGCGCGTGGTGGTCCGCCATGATCGCCGCGCGTTCCGCCTCCCCGGCCCCGTACCGGTCCTCCCCGGCCACGTGCGCCAGCAGCACCCGCCCCTCCCCGCCCACCGCCAGCACCCCCGCTCCCGTCGGGACGGTCGGGCCGGCAGGGTGGGCCAGCCAGGTCAGGACCGCGGGTTCGTGGCGGGCGAAGGGCGGGAGCTGTTTCAGCCAGGCGGGGCCCCGCGGGGTGTCCAGGCGCCAGATCGCGGAGAGGTTCCAGGTGCGCTGCTGCGCCACGGCGGTCACCGGGCGGCCGAGGCGGCGCAGCTCCGCGACGGCCCAGGCGACGCTGCGGGCCGGGCCGCCGGGCTCCGCCCACGGCTGGCGCAACGGATGCGGCGCGAGGTCCACGGCCGCCGGTTCCCGGGGTACGCCGTCGGCGGGATCGCGTTCCGGCGAGCCGTGCCTGGTGAGATCGCGTGTCGACGTGCCGTTGCCGGCGGGCGGACCGAGGAGCTGGGCCAGGTAGCGGACGTGACCGCCGGGCGGGTGCGGGCGGTCGGCGTCGAGCAGGCGCAGCACGGCCACGTCGACGCGGTGGCGGCGGCGGACGCCGTCCACGATCGACGCGACCTGCTGCCACCACGGATCCGGCACCTCGAACGCGGGCAGCACGCCGAGCGGCCGTCCGTCGGCGTCGACCAGGACCACGGTCACGGTGCGGGACACGACCGGACGCTAACCGGGCACCCTGACGGGAGGCGAGCGGATTCCGCCGAGCAGCGCCGCGGGACGGCACCTCGATGTGCTGGCGACGGGTGGCGGACGGTCTGAGCTGTTCCTGGTCGGCGTGCTCGCGTTCGCCGCGCCCGCCGTCGGGCGGGTGTTAAGCGGGGGCCCCGCCCGTACCGAATGCGTTAACGGGGGGCCCCGCCTTACACCTCAGCTCCAGAGGGTGCGACGCAGCCCCTGGTGACCGGCGCACACGTCGCGTTGCCCGCCGGTGCGGCTGAGGGCGCCGTCGCGGCACTGCACCAGCCAGCCCCGACCGGACCAGAACCCGGGCACGCACTCGAACCAGTCGCAGATCCCGGCGGCCGGCCTGCGGATCCGGTTGCCGCCGCAGAAGTCGTACCGGAAGGGGTTCGGCGGGGCGCCGCAGCGCCGCTCGACGGGCGGCTGCGGGTCGGGCCCGCGCGGCGCGGACCGGCTGCGGTGCGGCTGCGGGCTGGTGCTGGGCCGGGCCTGGACGGCGGGGGCGACCGACGGCGGCGCGGGCGTGGCGGTGGCGGCCGGGGTGGCGGCGGCGGCGCGTTCCGAGCCGGCCCGGGTGGGCGGATTGGACTCGACGAGCATCGCCGGCACGGCCAGCGCGAGCGCCGCGCCGACCGCCACGGTCCGCCGGCCGCCGGGCAGCCGCGCGGAGAACCGGGCCTGGGCGGGGGTGAGCACGGCCGGGCGTTCCGGGCGCAGTTCCGCGTGCTCGGCGAGCAGTTCGTCCAGTTCGGCGACGACCGCACCGCGCTGCTCGATCGCGTCGGCGAAGGCCAACGTGAGCGTGAACCGGAAGTCGGCCACCGCGCCGGTGGGCAGCAGCAGGCCGGAGGTCCGCCGCCGGTCGAGCACCTGGATCAGGGTGACCGGTGCGGCCGGGTCGTGGGACAGGCCGGTCATCCGGCCGTACGTCCAGTCGCGCCGGCCGCGGCCGCCGAGCAGCACGAGCCGCCGGTTGGTGAGCACGGCCAGCCCGGCGTCGACGACCCTGACCCCTTCGGGGCGGCGGGGGCGCAGCACCGGCGGGTCCGGGTCGACGGTCAGGTCGGGGGCCGGCAGCACGGCGGTGTGCCGCACCTCGACCAGTTGCGCGGCCGGCA
This sequence comes from Micromonospora sp. NPDC051300, assembly GCF_044455315.1. NCBI lineage: Bacteria > Bacillati > Actinomycetota > Actinomycetes > Micromonosporales > Micromonosporaceae > Micromonospora > Micromonospora sp. NPDC051300. The sequence goes on from NZ_JBITEP010000011.1 coordinate 179,834, forward strand.
GCGTCCAGAAGACCACCTCGCCGGGGGTCAGCTCCATCGGCAGGCCGACGCCGGCCCGCTCCGACCCGTGGAAGGACACCGCGAGGGTACGCAGGCGACGCAGTTCGTCGTCGCGGCGTCGCCACGCCTCGTCGGCCGCGCGGAACGCGCGCTGCCGCCGTTCGTTCTGCCGGTGCGCCCACCGGTAACGCCATGTGGAACCCGTCGAATCAGTCATCGCCACGCCGACTCCTCCGCCGCGCGAGCCCACCAACCGGGGTGTCACCCGGAACAACGGCGCGGCAGGGGTACGAAGACACGCGAAAGTCACTAATTAGACCGATTGGCTGATTGACGGTAGCAATCGGCCGAAATTCGTGCGTCGATTCACGTTTCGTGCCGGGCCGCTTCCGGGCGCTCCGCTTCGCCATGCGGGGCGCTGGGCTCGTCGGTAACGTCAGCCGCAGAGCGGGGCGACGCGGCCCCGGCGGCGAGCGGAGGTGCACCGGTGGGCGACCCGGCCGTCGTGGTGGGCGTGGACATCGGCACCACCAGCAGCAAGGCGGTCGCGTTCGACACCGACGGCCGGCAGTTGGCCAGCCACTCGATCGGCTACCCGCTGGAGGAGCCGCACCCGGGCTGGGCCGAGCAGGACCCGGACGTGATCTACCAGGCCGTGCTCGGCGTGATCCGCGCGGTCGTCGACGAGCTGGACCGGCCGGTGGCCGGCCTGTCCTTCAGCACCGCCATGCACAGCCTGATCGGGCTGGACGCCGACGGCAACCCGCTCACCCCGTCGATCACCTGGGCCGACTCCCGGGCCAGCGCGCAGGCCGAGCGGCTGCGCGCCGCGCCGTCCGGGCTGGCCCTGCACCGGCGCACCGGCACCCCGGTGCACCCGATGGCGCCGCTGCCCAAGCTGGTCTGGTTCGCCGAGCAGGAGCCGAAGCTGCACGAGCGGGTCGCGCACTGGGTCGGCATCAAGGACCTCGTCCTGCGGCGGCTGGCCGAGGCGCTGGTCACCGACCACTCGGTCGCCTCCGCCACCGGCCTGATGGACATCCACCGGCTGGCCTGGGACACCGAGGCGTTGCGCGTCGCCGGCATCACCGAGGAACAGCTCCCCCAGCTCGTCCCCACCACGCACGTGCTGCCCGGGTTGACCGCCGACGCGGCCCGGGCCACCGGGCTGCCGGCGGACACCCCGCTGGTGGTCGGCGCCGGCGACGGGCCGCTGGCCAACCTCGGCCTCGGCGCGGTACGCCCCGGCGTGGTCGCCTGTTCGATCGGCACCAGCGGCGCGATGCGGGTGATGGTGGAACGCCCCGGCGTCGACCCGCTGGGCGGCGTCTTCTGCTATGCGCTGACCGAGGACCGCTGGGTGGTCGGCGGCGCGATCAACAACGGCGGGATCGTGCTCCAGTGGGCGCACGAGGCGCTCGCCCCGGAGCTGGGCGAGGACGCCGAGGAGGAACTGCTCGGCCTGGCCGCGCAGGCGCCGGTCGGCTCCGGTGGGCTGATCATGCTGCCGTACCTGCTCAGCGAGCGGGCGCCGCACTGGAGCGCGCTGCCGCGCGGCGCGTACATCGGGTTGACCCACGGCCACGGCCGCCCGCACCTGGTGCGGGCCGCGCTGGAGGGGGTCTGCCAGCAGCTCGCGCTGGTCCTGGCGTCGGTCCGCGCGGCCGGCAACGAGGTCCGCGAGGTCCGCGCCAGCGGCGGCTTCGCGCGCAGCCCTCTGTGGCGGCAGATCCTCGCCGACGCGCTGGGCATGCCGGTGCGCTTCCCGGCCGGGCACGAGGGCTCCGGCTTCGGCGCCGCGCTGCTCGGCATGCAGGCACTCGGCCTGATCGAGTCGGTGGAGGTCGCCGCCGACCTGGTCCGGATCGAGGAGACGGTGCACCCCGATCCGGCCGCCGCCGCCACCTACGCGGCGCTGCTCCCACTCTTCTCCGAGCTGTACGACGCGCTCGTGCCCACGTTCGCGTCGCTGCGACGGCTGGCCCCGAGCCTGCCGCCGGAGCCACCACCGACCGCTCCTCCCCGATGACCAACCAGAGGTCGTGATTGCCGTGGTAACACTGCTCGCCGCTCCGGCGGAACCACTCACGAACGCCGGCAACACCCAACTCGTCGTCGCCGCCCTGCTGGGCATCGCCGCGGTGGTGCTGCTCATCGCCTGGGGCAAGGTGCACCCGTTCCTGTCGCTGATCCTCGGCGCGGCGGTGCTGGGCGTGGTGGCCGGCGTCCCCGCCGACAAGATCGTCACGTCGTTCAGCGGCGGGGTCGGCTCCACGGTCGGCGGCGTCGGCCTGCTGATCGCGCTCGGCGCGATGATCGGCGGCATGCTCGCCGAGTCGGGCGGCGCGGACAGCATCGTCGAACGGGTGGTCGGCCGGGTCTCCGGCGGCGCGCTGCCCTGGGCGATGGCCGGGGTGGCCGCGCTCATCGGCCTACCGCTCTTCTTCGAGGTCGGCGTGGTGCTGCTGGTGCCGATCGTGCTGCTGGTCTCGCTCCGGGTGAACGTGCCGCTGATGAAGATCGGCATCCCGGCGCTGGCCGGCCTGTCGGTGCTGCACGGCCTGGTGCCGCCGCACCCGGGCCCGCTGGTCGCGATCGACGCGCTCGGCGCCAACCTCGGCCAGACGCTCGCCTTCGGCCTGCTGGTGGCGATCCCCACGGTGATCATCGCCGGCCCGGTGTTCGGTAACTTCATCGCCCGCTACGTGCCGGCCACCGCGCCCGCGTCGCTGTTGCCCACCCGCCGTGACGTGGCGGTCGCCGGGGACCGCAGCCCGACCCGACCGGGCGACGGCCGGGCCGACGCCGACGGCGACCTGGTCACCGAGGACGACCTGGTCAACCCGGGCGCCGGCCGTCCCGGCGCGTCGATCGAGGAGCCGGTCGACAGGCGGTCGCGCCGCGCGCCCGCGCTCTGGGCCGCCGTGGTCACCGTGCTGCTGCCGGTGGTGCTGATGCTGCTGCGGGCGATCGGCGAGCTGACCCTGGGCGAGGACACCGCCGGCCGCAAGGCGCTGGACATCATCGGCACCCCGATCGTCGCGCTGCTCGCCGGCGTCATCTTCGCCATGATCTTCCTGGGCTACCGCAACGGCTTCAGCCGCAGCCAGGTCTCCGGCTTCCTGGGCGGCTCGCTGCCGGCGATCGCCGGCATCCTGCTGATCGTCGCCGCCGGTGGCGGTTTCAAGCAGGTGCTCGTGGACGCCGGCGTGGGCAACCTGGTCGCGGACGCGGCCGAGGGCGCCAACCTGTCACCGCTGCTGCTGGGCTGGCTGGTCGCGGTCGGCATCCGGGTGGCCACCGGCTCGGCCACCGTCGCCACCATCACCGCCGCCGGCATCGTCGCGCCGCTGGCCGCCACGCTCCAGGGCCCCGAGGTGGCGCTGCTGGCGCTGGCCATCGGCTGTGGGTCGCTGTTCTTCTCGCACGTCAACGACGCCGGCTTCTGGCTGGTCAAGGAATACTTCGGGCTGACCGTGGGGCAGACCATCAAGAGTTGGTCGGTGATGGAGACCATCATCTCGGTGGTCGGTTTCCTCGGCGTCCTCCTGCTCGACGTCTTCGTCTAGCCGCCCGGCCCGCCCGGGCCGGGGCTGTGGCGGTCAGGGGGCCTCGACGCCGGCGATGCGGAACTTGTGCACCTCGGCGCCGAGGATCTCCGCGACCTGATCGGCGTCCGGGCCGGAGCCCCGGAACGCGAGCAGTTGCGCGTCGGACTCCCACCGCTCGTACACGTTGATCCGGCCCGGCTCGACCAGGTCGGCGCTGACCGCGAAGTCGACGCAGCCGGGCGCGGCCCGGGCCGCGCGGACGGCCTCCACGCAGGACGCCAGGTAGGCGTCCCGCCGGGCCGGATCGACGTAGAGGGTGCCGGCGACGATGAGCATCCGGTCATCGTGCCAGGAGTGCCGGCGTCGCGGGGTCAGGCCCGGCTGATCGCGTTGGCGTGGATCGCCTCGTTCAGGTAGGCGGCCATGCCGGGCCGGATGGCCTCGAAGTACGCGGTGAACCGAGGGTCCGCCACGTACATGTCGGCCAGCCCGGTGTGCATCTCCAGCGGACAGTCGTACCACCACTCGGTGATGAGCTGCCGGTGCTCCTCGGCCAGCGCCATCGCCTCCGGACCGTCGGCCGGCGCGCCGGAGTCCATCAGCGCGGCGAACCGCCGGCCCCAGTCCTCGTTCACCTCCTTGTTGCGCAGCCAGTCCTCCTTCGAGTAGCGACCGGCCCGCTCCTGCGACTGCCGGTACGCCTCGGTGTCGCCCCAGCGGCGCTCCACCTCGTCGGCGTGCTCGTCCGGGTCGACGTCACCGAACACCTCGAACCGCTCCTCCGGCGTCAACTGGATCCCCAACTTCCTCGCCTCCATCGCGTGTTCGATCGCCGCCACCATCTCCTGGAGCCTGCCGATCTGCCCGGACAGCAGCTCGCGCTGCCGGCTCAGGTGCGCCACCGGGTCGGCGGCCGGGTCGTCCAGGATCTCGGCGATCTCGTCCAGCGGGAACCCCAGCTCGCGGTAGTAGCGGACGAGTTGCAGGCGGTCCAGGTCGGCGTCGTCGTAGCGGCGGTAGCCCGCCGCGGTGCGCCCGCTCGGCCGCAACAGCCCGATCTCGTCGTAGTGGTGGAGCGTGCGGACCGTCACCCGGGCCGCACGCGCCACCTGTCCCACCGTGTACGCCATCGGTTCCCTCCCTTCCGCGACCAAGGCTCCCGCCTCCCGCAGCGTGAGGGTCAAGTCAGTTGGTGATTCTCTCCTGCTCCGGGGCGGCGAAGGCGGCGTTCGCCGGGGTGCGCACCGCGTGCACCAGGCCGGCGGCCGACAGCAGCAGGAGCAGCGCCGCGCCGAGGTACATGGCCAGCGCGCCCTGCTCGGCCTTGCGGCCGAACTCGCTGAAGCCGTACGAGGTGAGCAGCAGGCCGCGCAGCGTCTCGCCCTTGAACACGGTGTCCCGCTGGGCGCTGACGTCGGCGAGCTGCTTCTGCAGGTCGGCCAGGTTGGCGGCCTTGGCCTGCTCGGCCTGCGCCACCTGCTCGCGCAGCGCGGCCTGCGGCTCGCCCAGGTCGGCGTACGTCTTGCCGCCGGCGATGGACGTCAGGTGCAGGCCGATGAACTCGTTGGCGTAGCACTCGGCCTGCTTGCCGCTGGTGAGCTGCTGGCCGGCGTACGCGCGCAGGCAGTCCGACTTCTTCTCCTCGTCGGTGAGCTGGGCGGCCGGCTTGAAGCTGATGTGCTGGGCGGCGAGCTGGTCGTGCACGTAGGTGTTGGCGAAGTTGGCGTTCGTCGTCAGGACCACGCCGACGACGAGCAGCAGGACCGCGAGGCCCAGTCCGCCGATGCTGAACAACAGGTCGAGCGTCCGTCGCTTCATCTCTGGCTCCCGGGTGGAGGGGGATCGACGAGAACCATCGTGGCGGCGGTCGGGCGGCCGGGAGCAGGGTCGAAGCCCCCGTACCGCCCGGGACCTTCGACCCGCGCCGGGCCGGGCCGGTCAGCGGGTGACGTCGGCGGGCGCCAGCGTGGGCAGCAGCTCGGCGAGGGCGGCCGGGCGGCCGTACCGCCAGCCCTGACCCTGCCGGCAGCCGATCGCGGTGACCGCCGCGTGCTGCTCGCCGGTCTCCACCCCCTCGGCCACCACCGTCAGGTCGAACGCGCCGGCCAACCGGTTGACCATCTCCACGGTGGCGTACGCGCGCGCGTCGCCGGCGTCCAGCCGGGACACGAAGGAGCGGTCGATCTTCAGCTCGGTCGCCGGGATGCGGTGCAGGTAGCTCAGCGACGAGTAGCCGGTGCCGAAGTCGTCGATGGCGATGCGGATGCCGAGGTCACGGAGCTGCGCCAACCGGTCGAGCACCGCCTCGCTGCCCTCGATCAGCGCCGACTCGGTGAGTTCGAGCGTGAGCGCGCGGGGCGGCAACCCGGCCGCGCCCATCGCGCCGGTGACCGTGGCGATCAGGTCGGGGCGGCAGAGGTGGGCGGCGGCGATGTTGACCGCCACGGTGACCTCGGGCGCCCGCTCGCGCCACGTCGCCGCCGACCGGCACGCCTCGTGGATCACCCACCGGTCGATGGCCAGGATCAGCCCGGTCTCCTCGGCGAGCGGCAGGAACCTCGCCGGGGGAAGCACGCCGAGGCGGGGATGCCGCCAGCGGACCAGCGCCTCGGCGCTGCGTACCGTGCCGGTGGACAGGTCGACGATGGGTTGGAACTCCATCAGGAGCTGCCCCTCGTCGACCGCGCGGCGCAGGTCGGCGATCAGCTCGGCCCGGCTGACGGCCGACTCGCGCAGCTCCGGCGTGCAGGTGCGCCACGCGGACTTGCCGGCCGCCTTGGCCGCGTACATCGCGATGTCGGCGTCGCGGAGCAGGTCGGTGTGGGAGCTGTGCTGCGGGCCGTACTCGGCGATGCCGATGCTCGCCGACGGGTGGACGCCGAGTTCCTCCTCGCCGGGCAGCGGTTCGAGCGCGGCGAGCAGCCGGACCGCGAGCCGCTCGGGGGCGACCGGGCGGTCGCCGGCGACCAGCACGGCGAACTCGTCGCCGCCCAGCCGGGCGATCATCCCGTCCGGGCCGATCGCGTCCCGCATGCGCTCCGCGATGGTGGTGAGCAGGCGGTCCCCGGCGGCGTGCCCGAACCTGTCGTTGACCTGCTTGAAGCCGTCCAGGTCGAGCAGCACCACGGCGACCGGCCCGCCCTCGCGCAGCGCGCGGCGCAGCCGCCGGATGAAGGTCAGCCGGTTGGGCAGGCCGGTGAGCTGGTCGGAGTAGGCGAGCCGGCGCAGCCGGGCGACCAGGCGCAGGTTCTCGTTGGCGGCCAGCCCCTGCCGCAGCGCGAGCACGCCGAGCAACGCCATCATGCCGACGAAGACCAGGTGCGGGGTCTGCCCGGTGGGCCGCCGGGACAGCATCACCGCGACGATCGCGCCGCCCACCGGCAGGTAGGGCAGGGCCACCCGCCACCACGGCGGCAGCGGCGACTCGCCGGCGTCGTCGTCGGCGTCGCCGACGCCGGGCGGCGGGTAGCGGGTGGCGAGGCCGACCAGCAGGTAGCTCAACGGCCAGCAGACGTCGACCGGGTGGCCGGGGGCGTAGTTGCCGTGCGCGACGAGGGAGACGTAGACCGCGTCGGCGCCGGCCCGGATCGCCAGGCCGGCGCCGATCACGGTGAGCGCCCGCCACATCTGCCGGCCCGGCCCGGCGACCGCCACCAGGATGGTGAGCTGCATCAGGTCGAACATCGGGTAGAGCAGCCCGAACGTGCGCAGCGGGTCGGACAGGTCGGCGTCGGCGAGGTCGCGGAACACCACCACCCAGCCGACCGGGATGAGCGCCAGCGCGACGATCACGCCGTCGAGCAGCGTGCGGGCCTGCCCGACCAGGCTGCGCGGACCGGCCCGGGAGCAGAGCAGCGCGGCGGTGCCGGTGACGATGCCGGCGGCGAAGAGCGCGCCGACCAACGGGGTGTGCGGCAGGTCGATCCCGCCGAGCCGCTCGACGGTCCACACCGCACGGCCGAGCGCGGCCAGCAGCATGGTGATCGCGAGCAGGCCCCAGAACCGTCGCAGCGCGAGCGGGTGCCGGCGGGCCGCGCGGACGCAGAGCACCGCCGCCCAGCTCGACACCGCCATCGCGCCGAGGTCGCTGACCAGCGCCGCGCCGGGCAGGCCGACGACGAGCCAGACCATCTCCCCGAGGACGACGACGGCGGCCGCGACGAGTCCGACACGGCCGGCGAGCGGGTGACGGGCCGGCGCGGCGACGGCGAGGCTCACGTCGTGCTGGGGGACAACGATGCGCTCCGGCTCTCTTCCAGACGTGCGCCCTCGGCGAGGAGGACCGGACGGCGGACGACGAACGGCGCAAGCCTAGTCAGCGCCGGAGGTCGCCGCCAGAGTCGTTCGCTGTCGGTCACCTGACCTGGGCGGGGTGTCGGTAGAGGGAGACCAGGACGCCGTAGCGGGCCTCACCGGGCGGGGCCTCCTCGGCGTCGCCGACGAGCGTGTCCAGGGTGGACCGCAGCCGCCGCGCCTGGGTCGGGGTGAGCCGTAGCTGGCGCAGGTGGACCAGCGGGTCCGGGTCGCCGGCCACCTCCTCGGCGAACGCGCCGAACAGCGCGGCGGTGGCGCCGGCGTCGGCGGCCTCGCCGACCAGCCGGCGGAAGGCGCGTTCGTGGTAGCGCTCGGTGCCTCCGCGCACCTGCCGGCGGTGCGCCTCGCGGACCATGCCGGCCTCGGTGAGCACCTTGAGATGGTGGGCGACAGTGCCCTTGGCCGCGCCGAGGCGGGCGGCGAGCTGGCTGAGCGTGGCGGGGCCGGCGCCGAGCGCGAACAGCAGCCGGTGTCGGAACGGGTGGGCCAGCGCCTTGAACTGGACCGGGGTGCGGATCTCCAGCGGGTCGGTGGTCACCGCGAAAGCGTCTAGTTCCATTGACGCTTTGTCAACCGGCTGCTCTACTCACCGCATGCTTCCGGACGAGATCACCGACATCGTCGAGCGGGCCGCCGCGCTGGTGGCCGCCGAATACGTCCTGCCCGACGTGGCGGACCGGATCGCCGCGCACCTCGGCGAGCGCCTGCGCGCCGGCGCGTACGCCGGGGCAGCCGACCCGGCCGCGCTCGGCGCGCTGGTCACCGCCGACCTTCAATCGGTCAACGACGACCTGCACCTGCGGCTCAAGCACCACGACGAACCGCTGCCCGAGGCCGCCGACGACCCGACCGACGAGCACTTCGCCCGGCTCGCCGCGCGCACCATGGGCGGCGTGGCCCGGGTGCAACGACTGCCCGGCAACGTCGGGCTGCTGGAGATCGCCCCGTACGTGTTCCCGCCGCAGTTGGCCGGCGACGCGCTGACCGCCGCGCTGCGGCTGCTCGCCGGCACCGACGCGCTCCTGCTCGACCTGCGCGGCAACGAGGGTGGCAGCCCGGACGGCGTGGCCCTGATCTGCGGCTGGTTCTTCGCCGAGCCGGTGCACCTGCACACCATGCACGAGCGGTCCGGGGCCACCCGCCAGTTCTGGAGCGCCGCCTGGCTGCCGGTCCCCCGCTACGCGCCGGAGAAGCCGGTGCACGTGCTCACCGGCCCGCGCACCTTCTCCGGCGGCGAGGAGCTGGCGTACGACCTGCAACAGCTCGGCCGCGCCACGGTGGTCGGCGAGCGGACCCGGGGTGGGGCGCATCCGCGGATCGGGCACCGGCTGCACCGGCACCTGGAGCTGACCGTGCCGGTGGCCCGGCCGGTGCACGCGGTGAGCGGCACCAACTGGGAGGGCTGCGGAGTGGCCCCGGACGTCGAGGTCGCGGCCGACCGGGCACGCGACGTCGCGTACGCCAGGAGCCTGGAGGCGATGCTGGCGGCGGACCCGGACCGGCCGGCGGCGGACGAGGTGCGGGCGGCCCTCGCCGCACTGGCCTGAGGCCCGGCCCGGCCCGGCACGTGGCCGGGCCGGACCGGCGTCCTCACTGCACGGTGACGTTGTCCACGTAGACCGCCGAGGTGCCGCTCGCGCCGGCCGCCGGCACGAACTGCACGCCGATCTCCCGCACGTCACCGAGGTTGGCCACCCCGGACAGCGACAGCGACAGGTTCACCCCGGCCGAGGTCACGGCCACCGTGCCGCCGTCGAACCACTGCCAGCCGGCGCCCGTCTTGACGTACAGCTTGGCCTGGCTGCCGGCGCCGAAGCTGCCCCACGGCGCGACCCGCGCGGTGGCCCGCAGCGTAGCGCGCCCGCTCAGGTTCGTGGTGGCGGTCTTCTTCAGGTACGCGGCCCCGGCGGCCAGGTTGACGTCGGACTTGAGCGAGCGGGTGCCCTGCGACGCCCACTCGGTGACCTGCCACGGCCCGCCGGTGACTCCTGCGCCGGTCCAGCCCTCGGCGCCGGTCTCGAACCCGTTGAGCAGCGTCCCGCCGGACGGGGGCGGGGTGGTGGTGCCGCCACCCGGCTCGGTCACGTTGCCCAGGTCGACCTCGCCCCGGTTGGCGATCCAGGAGTTGTTGAACAGCGTGCTGCCACCGGAGTTACGAGCCGGGCCCCAGCCGTCGTTCCAAGCCAGGAAGTAGGACGTCTTCGGGTAGCTCTGCTGGAACGCGGTGACCCAGCGCCCGTAGTCGAAGGAGCCCTGGCTGTCCGGCCCGATCTCGGCGAACGCGAACGGCTTGCCCAGCCCGACCAGCTCGCTGTACGCGGACTGGATGCCGGAGACCTGCGGGTTGTCGTCGTAGGCGTCCATCCCGACGACGTCCACGTAGGAGCCGCCCGGGTAGTAGGCGGTGCGGTTGCCCCGGCTGAAGTCGGCGGAGTAGACCCAGAGCAGGTTGTCCAGCCCCTTGGTGCCGGTGAGGTAGGTGTACATCTGCTGCCAGACCTGCTTGAACGTGTTCGGGTCCCGGTTGCCCCACCAGAACCAGTCGCCGTTGACCTCGTGGAACGGCCGGAACAGCACCGGCACCCCGGCGTTCTCCAGGTCCTGCAGGCCGGCGGCCATCTTGTCCTGGAGCTGCCGCCAGCGGGCGCCCGCCGCGGTGGACGGGTTGAGCAGGTCGGCGAAGTTGCCCATCGGCGTGTTCAGGCCGCCGCCGTTGGCGTTGGCCGGGCTGGGCAGGTGCACGCTGATGGTGACCAGGCCACCGGCGGCGGACCACGACTTCAGCGACGAGTTGCAGGAGTAGTCGACGAGCGCGGTGATGTCGTTGTTCGTCGCCCAGCCGGAGCCGTAGTCGCAGCTCAGGATCGCCGGGTACTGGCCGGTCGCGTTGCGCAGCTCCTCGGTCTGAGTCAGCGAGAAGCCACTGTTGCTGTAGCCGCCGAAGAAGCCGGAGGCGATCCGGTTGCTGCTCCGGTTGGGCAGGTGGGCCAGCCAGTTCAGCACGGCGCGGGTGGCGGTGGAGGCGTTGGCGTTGACCGGGGAGACGGTGTGCGCCTCGGCCGGGGTGATGACGGAGAGCGCGGTGGCGGCGGCCAGGACGGTGGCGGCGGCGGTCGACGCGAGGCGGAACCTGCTTCGTCGCATGGGTCACCTTTTCGGGTCGGGACGGTGGTGCCCCCAGTGCACTACTGAACCGATTAAGTTTCAAGCATGTAAATGAGTTGATACCACTACTCCTCGTGGTGGGCCGGCGGGCCGCCGTGCGTCCACGGCGTCTCCTCCGGCGCCGGGAACGCGCCACCCGGCAGGAAGCCGTCCGACAGGACGGTCAGGCAGATCCGCTCCCCCACCTCCGGCACGCTGCCCGCCGGCGCGGTCAACCCCCGCCCCATCCCACCGGACAACTCCAGCACCACATCGGTCTTGCCGTCCGCGCCCGGCGTCACGAACACCACAGTCGCCTTCTGCCCCGGCCGGGCCGGCGAATACAACGTCGCGCCCACCGGCATCGGCACCGGCTCCGTGGTCACCACCTGGATCCGGGGCCGCAGCACCGGCCGCCTACCCGAGTCGTCCACCCGCCTCGGGTCGGCGAGCGTCACCTCGCCGACGAACGCCTCCCCGGCCAGCCGGTGCTCCGCCATCACCAGCGGATCGTCGTACGCCCGCTGCACCGCCCACGCGGTCGACGCCCGCTCCAGCCGCTGCAACCGCACCGCCGCCGCCACCGCACCGTCGCGCCGGGGCTGCGGCCCACCCCCGGCGTCCACGTGCTCGGCGAACCCGGTGAAGGCGTCCCGGTCCCCGGCCCACCGACCGGCCACCCGCGCGCCCGGCGGCACCGCCCGCAACAACCCGACGCCGCGCCACATCAGCTCCCAGGTCGGCGCGAGCTGCCCGCGCAGCAGCCCACGGAGCACGTCGTACGCCTCGGCGCGGGCGACCGGGTCGTCCTCGGCCGCCGCGTACGCCTCGATCGCCGGGGCGAGCCGGTGGTTGTCGAAGTCCGGGTCGGTGGCCGGCCCGGCCGGCGGGCACACCGCAGGGTCCTCGGCCCGCGCCGCCGCCTCGGCCCCGGTCCACCCCGGTGGCGGATCGAGCCAGCCCAGCACCGCCGGCAGGTGCAGATCCTCCACGGCGCTCTGCCCGGTCGCCCAGTGCACCGTCAACGCGTCGGTCATCGCCAGCAACGCCGACGAGCCGGGCTGCTCGGCCCGCTCCGCGAAGAACGTCAGCCAGCGGCCCAGCACCGGCACCGACGGGTGCACCGGGTGGTCGCCGTCCGGGCGGCGGAACCGGGTGGACCGGCCGAACAACCGCAGGAACGTGATCCCGGCCGGGTTCGGCACCAGCAGTTGCGGCGCGTCCACGTACCGGTGGCGGACGTCGCGGCCCCGGTCCACCGCCACCGCCTCGGTCACCTGACGGAACGAGTCCAGCCAGGGCAGCAGCACACCGGCCAGCTCGGCGGCGAACGCGAACCGCTGGTCCCGGTTGCGCGGCTGCGGCACGACCAGCAGCCGGGCGTCGTCCGGCGCGGACCCGACCAGCGCGGCCAGCGGGGCGTTCGCCTCCCCGGCCAGCGCCAGCGGCACCAGCACCAGCGGCCGGTCCGACAGGTGCAGGTGCCGGACCGTGGCCACCGGCTGGGCCCGGCCGGTGGCGACCGCCTGCGCCCGGGCCAGCGCGCGTAGCGTGCTCACCGCGCACCACCGGCTCGGCGTCGAGGGCGCCCCGTACACGGGGGCGCGCTTCGGGGCGTACTCATGCGGGGTCTCCGGTGAGGGCGTCGGCGCGCAGGCGCGCGGCGGCCCGCAGCAACGCGGCGGCCTCCGCCTGCTCCGGCTCCGGGGCGCGCCCGCCCTCAGCGAGCGCCAGCACGTCCGCCACCTCGACCACGCCGCCGAGCGCCTCCCGCACCGGGCGGCCCAGCGTCCCGGTCTGGCCGCGCGCCTCGTGCCGACAGAAGGCGGCCAGCTCGCAGACGGCCAGGCAGTCCGGCGCGTAGCGGGCCGGCACCCGGTGCAGCGCGGCGGCCAGCGCCGCCGGGTCGGCGGCCGGATCGGCGGTGAAGTCGGCCGGCACGGTCGCCAGCAGGTCGTCGACGCGGGCCATCCGGGCCAGTTGGCGGCGCAGCACCAGCAACTGCCTGCGAACGTCGAGCAGGCTCGCCACCGGTCGGTTGCCGAAGTCGCGCGGGCAGACCAGCACCACCTCGTGCGAGACCAGCTCCGGATCGCGGCCCTCGGCGGCGAGCAGCTCACGCAGTGCCAGCACGTAGACCGCGGACTGGATCGCGGCGGCGGCCACCTTGGCCGGGTCGGCCTGCCCGTCGATCACCGGGAACGACTTGATCTCCACCACGTGGAACCGGCCGGCCAGCCGGGCGGCGACCAGGTCCGGCTCCAGGTGCACCCGCCGGCCGGCCACGTCCAGCCCGAGCAGCGGATGGTCGAACAGCGCCGGGCCGTCGCCGGGCGCGGTCATCGCCGCGCGGGACCGCTCCGGCCGGTCGTCGTCACCACCGAGATCCGTCCAGGTCGCGCCGGGTGGGACCGGTACGCCGAGCCGCTCCGCCACCAGGCGCAGCAGCTCCACCCCGCCGTCCGCCTTGAGCTGCGCCTCGAACACGTTGCCGCGGGTGATGGCGAACCGGGACCGGCCGAAGCGGGCCGGGAAGCCCAGCCGCTCGGCCAGCGCCGGCTTGTCCGCGCCGGCGCTGTCCAGCACGGCCCGGCGGGTGCACCCGGGATTGCCGGTCAGCGCCGCGATGGTGCGGGCGTTGTGCCGCCGCGGCGGCCCCCCACCCCGAATCTCCCCCAGCCGATCTTCCACCCGGTGAAGTGTAAGGAGGGGCCCCCTGTTAACGCCTCCGGTAGAGGAGGGGGCCCTTGTTAACACCTGCGCCGGCGACTCAGCGACCGGCGGAACGGTTCCACGGGGAGCGGGGGGACAGCGCGCCCGCCGTCGGGCGGCTGCGGCGACGGTGCCGGCGGCCGGGCGTGCACGGCGGGCGGGCGGCGGTGTGCACCGGTACGGCGGGCGGGGTGACCGGCTGCCGCCCGATCAGCCAGCAGAGGAAGCGGGTCACGGTCAGCCGACCGGGAGGCGCTCGGCCTCGGCGCGGGAGATGTCGTACTGGGCGCCGCAGAACGTGCACTGCTGCGCGTAGCGGGTGCGGATCGGGATCAGCGGGATGAAGAAGAGGCTGAACTTGGTGGACCGCCGGGTGATCACCTGCGCGGCCTGGTTGCCGCAGTGGCGGCAGACCTGGGTGACGACGCCGGACCGGTCGACCTTGGTCCGCAGCCCGAAGATGAAGAACATCGCCCGCCATTACCCACCCGGGACACGTGTTAAGCCGGGCCCGCGTCACGGGTGAGGCGGTCCACGACGCCACGCACGGTGTCGACGCCGATGGCGAATCCGAGGCCGATGCTGCCCTCGTCCTGACCGGTGGTGGCGATCGCGACGTTGATGCCGACCACCCGCCCGGCGGTGTCGACGAGCGCGCCACCGGAGTTGCCGTGGTTTATCGCCGCGTCGGTCTGGATCAGTCCGGTCATGTCGTCCACCGACCGGTCGAGCGCGGAGACGATGCCCGAGGTCACCGTGCCCGCCAGGCCGAGCGGGCTGCCGAAGGCGAGCACCGCGTCACCGACCCGCAGCGTCGCGTCCGAGCCGAGCACCGCCGGGGTCAGGCCGGTGAGGCCGTCGGCACGCAGCAGCGCGATGTCCGCCGCCGCGTCGCTGCCCACAAGCGTGGCCGAGGCGGTACGTCCGTCGGTGAGCTGCACGGAGAACCGGTTGCCGCCGGAGACGACGTGCGCGTTGGTGACGATCAGCCCGTCGGCGTCGAGGACGATGCCGGAGCCGAGACTGGTGCCGTCGGCGGTGGCGGCGGTGACCGTGACGACGCTCGCTGACACCCCGCTCACCACCGTGGAGAGCGAGTCGATGGTGCCGGTGGCGGCCGGGACGACCCGGATCGCGGTGGCGACCGAGCCGTCGTCGAGGAGCCGGTCGGTGACCAGTGCGCCGCTCGCGCCACCGCCGAGCATGAGTACCAGCGCGAGGCCGGCCGCGGCGAGCCGGCGGGTACGGCGACGGCCGGGACCGGTATCGACTGCCCCGCCGGACGGGGTGACCCGAGTGGGCGGGGCGGGTGGGGCACCGGCGGCCGGCGACGCGCTCACGGTGCGGGGCGCGGGGGCGAGCGCGGCGGGCCGGGGCCTCTCGGCGAGATCGTGCACGGGATCCTCCTCGGTCGGTGACGTCTCCACCGTGTCGCGGGGATCTGGGCCGTGCTTGTGCCCTTCCTGTGGATCGGCGGTGCGCGGCAGGCGTTAAGCGGGGCCCCCTCCTATACCTGAGGCGTTAACAGGGGGCCCCTCCTTTCACCTCAGAGCCAGATGGGGCGCCAGGTGGGGAGCTCGTGGAAGCGGCGCAGCTCGGCCAGGCCGGCTACCGTGCCGGTCCAGGCCGCGTACGGGGGGTTGCCCTCGTCGAAGCCGGACTGCACGAACGTCAGCCTGGTCCGGCCGTCGGACTCGGCCAGCTCCCAGTTGGTCACGCCGGTGGGTCCCCAGTCGACCGAGAGGGCCCGCCCGGGCGTCACGTCGAGCACCTTGGCCGCGTAGCCGGTGTCGAAGCCGCCCATCGCGTAGCGGCCGCCTTCCCACGGCTCGATCCCGATCGGGTAGCCGAACCAGGCGCTCGCCTGCTCCGAGTCGGTAAGCGAGGTCCACACCTTGTCGACCGGGGCGTCGATCAGCAGCTCGCCGCGCAGGTCGGCGGAGGTGAAGTCGGTGCGCGGCAGCAGCGGCCGCCCCTCCAGGTGGGCGTTGAGGTTGGCGACGCACAGCGCCCAGTAGGTCTGGAGGACGCCCCGGATGGTGCTGCCGCTCATCGCCTCCTCGAACGAGAAGTGGCTCTGCCGCAGCGTGAGGACGGTGGCGTCGCCGTCGGGGGCCAGCTCGAACTCGGTGGTGGTCTCCACCCCGTCGAGCGTCCACGCGAAGCGCAGCGACTTGTCGTCGGCGTGCAGCAGCCGTTGGTGCGGCGCGTCGCCCTCGGGCGTGTAGCGGCCCCAGAACTCGTAGCGCCGGGGCAGGTCGACCTCGGCGTGTTCGGCGAGCCACACGCGCAGCTCGGCCGGGTCGGTCAGGGCGCGGCGGACGGTCGCCACGTCGGCGGCGAGGCGGGCGCGGACGGTCAGCGGCTCACTCATGGTTGTCCCCTTTCGGGTAGCAGGCCACGGCGAGCTTGAAGGCTTCTCCCTCGGCGCCGCCGTAGCGGGTGAACAGGTCCCGCAGCGTCGACTGCAGGTCGTGCAGGAATTCCTGGCGTCGCTCGGCGGGCACCCGGATCTCGCCGGACACCCCGATCGAGGGCAGCTCGGGGGCGGCCCGGTCGAGCGCCGCGATGTCGGCCTGGACCTCCTCCATCAGGTCGAGCAGGTAGCCGAGGCTCAGCTCGTCGCGCACCCGGCGCCCGTCGCCGATGCGGCCGACCAGCCGGGGGGACAGCCAGTAGGACCGGGCGACGGCCTGGTAGATGCCTTCGGTGATGCCGCGCACCCGCCGGTCGGCGACCTGCTCGGCCAGGCCGGCCGCGACCAGTTGCTTGACGTGGTAGTAGACGCGCTGCGGCGTCTGCTCCAGCCGGGCCGCGACCTCGGTGCAGGTGCGGGGCTCGGCGAGTTGCCGCAGCACCTCGATGCGTTGCGGCTTGAGCAGGGCTTCGGCCTGCTCGCGTTCTTCCAGGTACAGGACGTCTCTCATGGCAAAATCAGTTTGTACGTACAAAACTTCCTTGTCAATAGGAACGACGAGAGGCCGCGCGGGCGGCGCGGCCTCTCGTCGGTACGGGTCAGGGCGTCCAGTCGGGACGCAACGGGTAGCCGTTGACGCCCTGCGGTCCGTTGTGCGTGGCGAGCACCTGGTGCAACTGGATGCCATTGCGCTCGAACGCCATCCGGGAGCCGGCCATGTAGAGGCCCCACACCCGGGCGGTGCCCGCGCCCACCTCGTTCACGCAGAAGTCCCAGTTGTCGACCAGGTTGCGGCACCAGCCGGCAAGCGTCAGCGCGTAGTGCTGGCGCAGGTTCTCCTCGTGGTGCACCTCGAACCCGGCGTCGTGGATCTCGCTGATCAGCCGCCCCGGGCCGGCCAGCTCGCCGTCCGGGAAGACGTACCTGTCGATGAACGCGCCGGAGCGGTGCGGCGCCCGGTTGTCGGCGCGGGTGATGCAGTGGTTGAGCAGCCGCCCGCCCGGCTTCAGCCGGGACCGCAGGGCGCCGAAGTAGGCCGGATAGTTGCGCACCCCGATGTGCTCGGTCAGCCCGATCGAGGAGATCGCGTCGAACTGCTCGCGCGGCGCGTCCCGGTAGTCGAGGTGGCGCACCTCGGCCAGGTCGCCCAGCCCCTCCCGCTCGATCGCGGCCCGCGCCCACTCGGCCTGCGCCCGGGACAGCGTCACGCCCAGCGCCTTCACGCCGTACTCCCGGGCCGCGTGCCGGACCATGCCGCCCCAGCCGCAGCCCACGTCGAGCAGCCGCATCCCCGGCTTGAGCGCCAGCTTCCCGGCGACCAGGTCGTACTTGGCCCGCTGCGCCTCCTCCAGCGTGTCACCGGGGCTGCGGAAGACCGCACAGGTGTACGTCATGGACGGGCCGAGCACCTTCTCGTAGAAGGCGTTCGACACGTCGTAGTGGTGCGAGATCGCGCTGCTGTCCCGGACCTTCGAGTGCCGCAGCCCGGTCATCACCCGCCGCCAGCGCGGCGCCGCCTCCTGCGGCGGGGGCGGCGGTGGCCGCAGCCGCTCCCAGCCCAGCCCCTTGACCAGGGCCACCGCGTCGGCGACCGGCGGCATCCGCAACGGCATCTCGTCCTTGAGCACCCGCAACGCCTCGTACGGGTCGCCCGGGTGCACGCCGTCGAGCCCCAGGTCGCCGCTGACGTAGGCGCGGGCCATGCCCAGGTCACCCGGCGCGGTGAGCAGGTAGGACAGGCCCCGCTCGGTGCGGATCGACAGGGTGATCCCGGCGTCGGCCGGGCCCACCGCGCTGCCGTCGTAGCCGGTGACCCGCACGGGCAGGTCGCCGGCGGTGACCGCGCGGATCACGTCCGCCACGGTGGGTCCGGTGCGCCGGCCGCCCGCCGGCGGCGGTCCGGCGGAGGCGCTCGCCGCCCCCGGTGTTCGGTCGGTCAGACTCATGCTCGGGATACCGCCTTCTCGTACAGTCCGGTGAGTCGGTGATCCGGGTCGTAGCGGTCCTTCACGGCGCGCCAGGTCTCCCCGCCGTAGAGCCGGTCGAACGCGGCCCGGTCGTAGTACGCGTCGGAGTAGAGCGACTTGTGCCCGCCCGACTCCGACACCATGTGCTCGATCCGCCGGTTGACGTCGCCGTCGGCCGCGCCCGCCGCGATCGGCACGCTCCCCCAGAAGCCGATGTTCACATACGTCTCGCCCGGTTGGAGCGGATATAACGGCCAGGCCCGGGCCGAACCCGGGCCGGCCGGCTCCCGCAGTCGCAGCGGACAGAGCCACACCGGATTCATCTTCACGTTCCCCGCGAACCAGCGGAGGAACTCGGGTGTCCGGTCCAGCGGGATCTCCACGTCCTGCACCACCCGCTCGCGGGCCGGGCGGCCCCGCCACCTGTCGACCCGGGCCGCCACCTGGTGCCGGTGCTCCAGTCGCACGATCCGGTGGTAGACGTCGCTGCGCCGGTAGCGCTGCGGCCAGAGCCGCCGGACCACCGGGTGCTGCACGCCGAACGCGGACGAGCACCAGAACCAGTCGGTGTCCCACCGCCACAGGTAGTCGTATCCGGTCAGCACGTCGCGGGTGCGGCGGCGCAGGGAGCGGTAGTAGATCTCCTGGCCGGTGTAGTCGGACGGGTGGCCCTCGGCCTCGTCGGTGAACGTGGCGAGCACCAGGTAGGACTCGCCGGGGCTGAACATCACGCCGTCCATCGCGTCGACCGGCTCGCCGGCGAAGGCGCCCTTGTCGACCACCTCGCCGATCGCGTCGACCAACTCCTCCAGCCGGGTGAACCGGATGTTGCGCAACGCCACGTGCCGACCCACCGGTTGCAGCTCGATGCGCAGCCGGGTGGCGTAGCCGAGGCTGCCCAGCGAGTTGGGGAACGCCCGGTGCAGGTCGGCGTGCTCGCCCCGGGGCCGGGTGGTGACCAGCTCCCCCGCCCCGGTGAGCACGTCCATCTCCACCACCGACTCGTGCGGCAGGCCGTTGCGGAACGAGGTGGACTCGATGCCCAGCCCGGTCACCGCGCCGCCCAGCGTGATGGTGCGCAACTGCGGCACGACGAGCGGCATCAGCCCGTGCGGCAGGGTGGCGTCGACCAGGTCCTCGTAGGTGCACATGCCCTGCACGTCGGCGGTGCGGGCCGCCGCGTCCACGGCCAGCACCCCGGTCAGCCCGCTCACGTCCAGCCCCGGCGCGCGCGGCGCGGAACGGGGGCGGAAGAGGTTCGAGGTCTGCTTGGCCAGCCGCACCGTCTCGCCGGCGGGCACCGCGGCGTAGGACCGCCGGAGCGCGTCCACCGCCCGTTCATGATCACGGACAGCTCGCATGAGATCACTTTACGCCCGGGCACGACAATTCGTGGGATGTCCACGGTGGCCTTCCGCCGACCCGTCGGCGACGCGCGGGTTACCGTGACGGCCATGGTCAACCCCGCGCTCGACGCCCTCGACGCCGCCGGACTGCCGTACCGCGTGATCCGGCACGGACCGGTCACGAGCCTGGCCGAGGCCGCCGCGGCGCGCGGCGTCGAGGTGCCGGACGTGGTGAAGACGATCGTGGTCCGCCGCGGCGAGGGCGACCACCTGTTCGTGCTCACCCCGGGCGGCCGGGTGGTCTCCTGGCCGAAGCTGCGCGCCCTGCTCGGGGTGAAGCGGATGTCCCTGCCCGACGCCGCCGCCGCGAAGGAGGCCACCGGCTACGCGCGCGGCACCATCACGCCGTTCGGGGCCAGCACGGCCTGGCCGGTGATCGCCGACGAGCGGCTGCGCGGCCGGGAGATCACGCTCGGCGCGGGCGAGCACGGCATCGCCGTCGCGCTCGCGGCGGACGCCGCGCTGGCCGCGCTCGACGCGACGGTCGCCGACGTGACCGACCCGGAACCCGTCCGCTGACCGGTGGCCGACGCCCGGCCACCGGCATAGCGTGGAGGGCATGCCGAAAGCAGTCTGGAACGACCTGGTCGTCGCGGAGAGCGACGACACCGTGCTGGTCGAGGGAAACCACTACTTTCCCCGGTCCGCCCTGCGCGACGACCTGATCCGCCCCTCCGACACGCACACGGTGTGCCCGTGGAAGGGCACCGCCTCCTACTACTCGCTCGAACACGAGGGCGCCACCAGCGCGGACGCGGTCTGGTACTACCCGGAGCCGAAGCCGGACGCGGAGATGGTCCGCGACCGGGTGGCCTTCTGGAAGGACGTCCGGGTCGTCGACTGAGTCACCCGGCCGCCGGGTCGGCTGGCCCTGGGACGCCCCGGTGGGTCAGGATGCCCCCATGGCCGAGCAGCACACCGACCCGTCCGGCACCGTCTACGGCGCCCGCCGCGCCCGTGGCGTCCGGCTGCCCGGAGACCCGCTGATGCGGATCGCGCTGGGCGTCGCCCTGGTCGGCGTACTCCTCGGGGCCTTCTTCGCCACCGGCGTGCTGGGCGGCGGGGCCGACCGGCAGGTGGTGCCGGCGGCGGCCGTGCCGACCCCGGCGGAGAGCGAGTCGAGTGCGCCGCCGCCGGCGACGCAGGCCGCGCCGTCACCCACCCCGAGCGCCGCGCCGACCACGCCCGCCGCGCCGGTGGCCACCCCGAAGGTGGTTCGCGGCGTGCCGTCCGGGCGCTGCGTCGGCGTGGTCGGCGACGACCCCGAGGGCGCGCAGGCAGCGCTCGCCGACTGCACCGGCGGCCCGGAGCAGCAGTGGGTGGTCACACCGGTCTCCGCCGACACCTACCTGCTGGTCAACGCCGCCAGCGGCAAGTGCCTCGACGTCAACGGCGCCAGCGGCGACGACGGGGCCGACGTGCTCCAGTGGTCCTGCACCGGGCAGGCCAACCAGCAGTGGAAGCTCAACCCGACGGGCGCCGGCCCGGTGCTCCTGGTCGCCGTGCACAGCGGCAAGTGCGCGCAGGTCGACGACGCCGGCACCGAGGCCGGCCGGGAACTCGAACAGGCGCCGTGCACCGGCGCCGCCGAGCAGCAGTGGGCGCTCGGCTGACCGGTCAGCCCCGATAGCTCCAGGCCCGCCGGCCGGCCGGCACCGGCAGCGCGAACGCCGGCTCCCCGCCGCGCCTGCGCAGCAGCAGGGAAAGCCCGGCCGCGCCGATCGACAGCGCGCCGGCCGCGTACCAGGCCGCCGCGTAGTCGCCGAGCCGGTCGCGGACCAGCCCGGCGCCGGTCGCGGCCACCGCGGCGCCGGCCTGGTGCGCGGCGAACACCCAGCCGAAGACCACCGCGCCGGACGCGCCGAACCACTCCCGGCACAACGCCACCGTCGGCGGCACCGTCGCCACCCAGTCCAGCCCGTAGAAGACGATGAACACCAGCATGCTCGGCCGGGCCGAGCCGGCGAACAGGCTCGGCAGCACCAGCAGCGACGCCCCGCGCAACGCGTAGTAGGCGCCGAGCAGCAGCCGGGGGTCGACCCGGTCGGTGAGCCAGCCGGAGGCGATCGAACCGGCGATGTCGAAGAGCCCGACCACGGCGAGCAGGCCGGCGGCCGTCGTCTCCGGCATGCCGTGGTCGTGCGCGGCCGGCACGAAGTGCGTACCGACCAGGCCGTTCGTGGTCGCGCCGCAGATCGCGAAGCCGCCGGCGAGCAGCCAGAACGGCCGGGTCCGGGCGGCGGCGGTCAACGCGCCCACCGCGCGGGCCGCCGCGCCGCCCTCCGGCCGGGCCGGCGGGACGACAGCGGCCGCGCCGTAGGGCGGTCGGCTCAGGTCCGCCGGATGCTCGCGCAACAACCACACCACCAGGGGTACGACCGCCAGCGCGGCCCCGGCGACGACGAGTGCCGCCGTGCGCCAGCCGTGGTCGCGCACCAGCACCGCGAGCAGCGGGAGGAACACGAGCTGACCGGCCGCCCCGCCCGCGGTGAGCACCCCGGTGACCAGGCCCCGACGCTTGACGAACCACCGTCCGGTCACCGTCGCCACGAAGGCCAGCGCCATCGAGCCGGTGCCCAACCCGACCAGCACGCCCCAGCAGAGGACGAGCTGCCAGCTCTCGGTCATCGCCACGGTCAGGCCGCTGCCGGCCGCCACCAGCGCCAGCGCGCCGGCCACCACCCGGCGGATCCCGAAGCGGTCCATCAGCGCCGCGGCGAACGGGGCGGTGACGCCGTAGAGCAGCAGGTTGACCGAGACGGCGGCGGAGATGGTGGCGAGCGGCCAGCCGAACTCGGCGTGCAGCGGGTGCAGCAGCACGCCCGGGGTGGCCCGGAAGCCGGCGGCGCCGACCAGGGCCACGAAGGCGACCGCCGCGACGAGCCAGGCGGGATGCAGTCTTCTCACCCGTCGAGTCTCGGTCCACCGGTGGGTGCCGGACGAGTGGCCGGAAAGCCATTGTGCGCAATAATCGGGCCATGACCGTCGTACCGCACCGCGTCGCCGTGCTCGCCCTGGACGGCGTCGTCGCCCTCGACCTCGGCACCCCCGCCCAGGTCCTCGGCGCCGCCCGCACCGAGGACCGGACCCCGCTGTACGCGGTGAGCACCTGCACCACCGGCGGCCGGCCGGTCCGCAGCACCGCCGGCTTCCAGGTGCTCCCCGACCACGGGCTCGACCTGCTGGAGACCGCCGACACGGTGCTCGTCCCCGGCATTCACGCCGGCCCGCCGCTCGATGACGGCACGGTGCCCGCCGAGGTGGCGTCCGCGCTGCGCGCCGCCCACGACCGGGGAGCCCGGATCATGTCCATCTGCACCGGCGCGTTCGTGCTCGCCGCCGCCGGCCTGCTCGACGGCCGCCCCGCCACCACCCACTGGGCGTACGCGTCCCGCTTCCGCAGGCTTCACCCCGGCGTACGCCTCGACCCGGAGGTGCTGTTCGTCGACGACGGCCGGGTGCTCACCTCGGCCGGGGTGGCCGCCGGCGTCGACCTCTGCCTGCACGTGATCCGCACCGACCACGGCAGCGCGGTGGCCAACCGGGCGGCCCGGCGCTGCGTCGTGCCGCCGTGGCGCGACGGCGGTCAGGCGCAGTACATCGAACGGCCGGTGCCCCGGACCGCGGACACCGGCACCGCGGCCACCCGGGAGTGGGCCCGGCAGCGGCTGCACGAGCCGGTCACGCTGCGCGAGCTGGCCGCGCACGCGCGGATGAGCGTCCGCACGTTCACCCGGCGCTTCCGCTCCGAGACCGGGCTCAGCCCGGCCCAGTGGCTGCTCCAGCAGCGCACCGAACACGCCCGGGTGCTCCTGGAGACCACCGACCTCAGCGTCGACCGGGTGGCCCGCGACGCCGGCTTCGGCACCACCGCCGCCCTGCGCCAGCACTTCCAGGCGCGGGTGGGCGTCGCCCCGACGGCCTACCGCCGCACCTTCCGGGCGCCCGTGCCCTCAGGCCAGGTGGGGTTGGCGGCGCAAGGCGCGTAGCTGGGTCAGGTGCATCGGCAGGTGCACCCGCATGTGCAGGTCCAACGCCCGCCCCCAGGGCAGCGACTCGTCCACGTCCAGGTCGAAGCCCTCCCGCAGCACGGTCTCCACGGGCGTCTCGGCGGCCGGGCCGAGCCGCGCGGCGAGCGCACAGAGCTTCTGACTGGTGCCGCGCAGCAGCGCGGCGAGACCGTCCAGCCCGCCGCACTCGGAGACCAACGCGTCGAGCTGCGGCCGGTGGATGGTGTCCACGTCGTAGTAGGCGAACGGCGAGCCGGCCAGCACCGCCTCCGTCGCCTCGCTCATCAACTCGTCGTTGGCGGCGAGGTGCGCCACGATCTGCTCGGCGCTCAGCTCGCCGTCCGGCGGCGGCCCGAACCCGCCCGCGTCGACCTCCGCGAGCACCTCGTCGTACGCCCGCCGGAGGTCGGTCGCGTCCACCTCGTCCATGCCCGCATCCAACCCCTGCCGCCGCCGGCCGCACCCCGGCTACCCGGGACCTTTCACCCGGACGCGTGAAGGCCGGCACCCGTTCTCGGGTGCGGGAGTGTGTCGATTTCCGTGTTTGGGCCTGTGGTGTGATCGAGATTGTTAGATGGCGATCCGGTCGCCGTAGGCGAGGATAAGGGCGTTGAGG